>NZ_AP012322.1:673991-1010987 GCF_001025155.1 Bifidobacterium angulatum DSM 20098 = JCM 7096
CATCGTAGAACATCATCCTGCGTCAGCCCCTTTTTCTGTAATCGCTCTTCCCTAGGCGTTTCCTCGGATTGCGCTCTTTTGGATTATGCCCCTCAGAGCATCCATGCCTGCCCAGTCTATCCCAGGTCGTTCTTCTTTCATGCGGTCGTGGTGACTCGCTTGTTTTTGCGGCGGATCGGTGTGCCGCCGCGTGAAGATGAGCACGAATGGTATGAACAGCTGTAGTCCGGGATTCCGTAGGTGGTTTTTGCATTCCGTAGGTGGTTGGGCTTGGAAAGCGGTTGCGGAAACCGCTGTATTTCAGCCGTCTCCATTCGCGGTTTCGGAAGGCGAACACCTACGGAACCGCAAACCCCCTACGGAATTCTCCAGAACAGCAGGGAATATGTGCCGTCGTTCGCTCTGATCGGATTGCTCAAAACAGAAGGGTGTGAAGCCGTTTGTCTGCTTCACACCCTTGGGGCGGTTACGGAAGAAAGAAAAGCGTCTCCGGATTCCGGCTCCGCCGCTTCTAGAACACGGACCGGGCGCCGGCCATCTTCTCGAACTCCTCAAGCACCTGCACTTTGGCGAGGGCGTCCTCGTATTTCACGGTGCCCTTGTTCACCAGGCGCGCCAGATCCTGGTCGAGCGTGTGCATGCCTTCCTTTTCGCCGGATTGCAGCACCGTGCGGATCTGATGGGCTTTGCCGCCGCGGATCAGTGCCGCCACGGCCGGGGTGTTGAGCATCACTTCGGTGGCGGGCACTCGGCCATGCCCGCTGGCGCGGGGCAGTAGGGTTTGCACGACCACGGCGCGCAGTGTGGACGCCACCTGCATGCGGATCTGCTGCTGCTGGTTCTCCGGGTATACGTCGATCAGACGGTCCACGGTGGAGCCTGCGTCCTGCGTGTGCAGGGTGGCGAACACCAGGTGGCCGGTTTCCACTGCGGTCAATGCGGTGGAGATGGTCTCCAGGTCTCGAAGCTCACCTACTTCGATGATGTCAGGGTCTTCGCGAAGCGCTCGCTTCAGCGCTTCGGCGAAGCTTTTCGTGTCGGTGCCCACTTCGCGCTGGCTCATTACGCAGCGCTTGTGCTGGTGCACGAATTCGATCGGGTCTTCGATGGTGATGATGTGGTCGGCGCGTTCCGCGTTCGCCTTGTCTACGATCGCGGCCAAGGTGGTCGACTTTCCGGAGCCGGTCGGGCCGCATACGAGCACCAGTCCGCGCGGCAGCAGCGCCAGGTCGGCGATGCGCGGGTCGAGGTCGAGCTGCTTGGCGGTTTTGATTTCGGTGGGGATGGTTCGTAGCGCGGCGCAGACGCCCAGGCGGTCGTGGTATACATTTACGCGGAAGCGTAGCAGGTCGCCGATGGAGAATGAGATGTCGAGTTCCAGATCGTCTTTGAAGCGTTCGAGTTCCAGATCGTTGGTCATGGTCTGCACGGCGGCGAAGGTGTGGTCTTTGTTCCACACGCTCAGGTCTTTGGCGGGCTGGAGTTTGCCATCCACGCGCAGCATGGGAGGGTCGTTGATCACCAGGTGCAGATCGGAGGCGTTCAATTCCACGAGCTGGCGGATGGCGGCTACGAACTCGTCGTCTGCGTCGGGGTGTTCGGCGCGTAGGGTTTCCTCTACGAGCCGGGCTTTTTCCAGCCGTTGCGGCGGGATGGCGTCTTTGTCGGAGCCGGTGGTTTCCGGCACTACGAAATCGGTGACGGGCAGCGGTGAGGGAATGCTGTTCAATGGGATTTTCGGTGTTGTGCCGGTGTCGCGCGTGAATTCGGGGTCGAGTTCGGGCATGCGCGCCGTCAATGGCTCGTCTTGTTGCTCTTCGAACGTGTTTTCGGGCATGGTGTAATAGTCTTCGACCGGCGTCATGGAGGGCTTTTGGGCTTCGGGGAATGGCGCGGGGCGCTGTGCGGGCGTGGAGGGGGCCGGTTTGGAGAACCAGGGTTTGGTGTGGCGTTTGTTGCCGTCGCCGTGTGCTGTGGCGTCGACTTGGCTCGGGGCGGACTGGCGTGAGGTCGGCTGGTGCTGGGCGGCTGTGGGCGAGGCTGCGGTTGCGCCGTTGGCTTTCCTGTGTTCGTCTTCGTTGCCGCGTGCCGTCTGATTGGCGTTGTCGGCGTTCTCTGCGTCGTCGCCTTCGGCTTTCGGGGCCGGTTTTGCCGGGACAATCGATTCGACGGTCATTTGCACGGCTGGTTTGCCGTTCAGTGATTCGAAGATGCCCATCATGTCGGATGCGTTGGCTCGCAACGCGTCTTCGGATGAGCCGTGGCGACCGCGTTTGTACGATTCGTTGAGCGAGGGGGCGGTGCCGGGAATGGTCACGCCTTTCAACCCGGCCAGATATGAGCCATTGTCCGAATCCCACTCGGCCTGCTCTGCCGCATCAGTCATGTGTTGTCCTTAATCTCGATTGCTTTCTTCGTTGAAAATCTTGGGGGAGCGCCGCCCCGGCGCATTGGCCGTTGGGCGGCTGCCCGATGAGCGCGGGTACAGTGTGCATGAACGTGCATGAACGTGCATGAACGTGCATGCACGTGTATGAGCGTGTGCCGTGCCGCCGGTCACAACCACGAAATCGGTGGCACGTCATCGTCCACGCTGCTACACGGTGACGCGCAGCACCTCGTCCACGGAGGTGATGCCTTCCAGCACCTTCTGCCAGCCGTCGTCACGCAGACTGGTCATGCCTGCGGCCTCTGCCGCGGCCTGAATATCCAGCGAGGTGGCGCCCTTGGCGATCATGTCCTCCATCTTCGCGTCCACGCCCATCACCTGCTGGATGGCCACGCGCCCGCGATACCCGGTGTTGGAACATTCACGGCACCCCACGGGGCGGTACACGGTCGGCAACGGGTCGCCCGGCTTGTACGGCACGCCCATCAGCTTGAGTTCCACCGGTGTGGCCTGGTCGGCCTTGCAGCATTTCTTGCATAGGCGTCGCGCCAGTCGTTGTGCCATCACGGCGGCCAGCGACGAGCTCACCAGGAACGGTTCCACGCCCATTTCCGTCAAACGGGTTACGGCGCTCGGCGCATCGTTGGTGTGCAGGGTGGAAAGCACCAAATGGCCGGTCAGCGAGGCTTCGATGGCGATGTTCGCCGTTTCGGCGTCACGGATCTCGCCGATGAGCACCACATCGGGGTCGGCTCGCAGGATGGAACGCAGTGCCGCGGCGAAGGTCATGCCGGCCTTGTTGTTCACCTGCACCTGGTTGATGCCCCTCATGCGAAATTCCACAGGGTCTTCGACGGTGATGATGTTGATCTCCGGCTTGGCCACGTCGCCCAGTGTGGCGTACAGGGTGGTGGATTTACCCGAACCGGTCGGACCGGTGACCAGCACCATGCCGTATGGGCGCGAATACGCTTTGGAATACACTTCGAAGTTGCGTTTGCTGAAGTTCAGATCCGCCACCTTCAGGTTGCCTGCCGGGGTGCTGAGGATTCGCATGACGATTTTCTCACCCCACACGGTCGGCAGTGCGGCCACACGCAAATCGACCTTCTCGCCGTTGTGCTTGACGGTGATGCGGCCGTCCTGTGGCTTGCGGCGCTCGCCGATGTCCATGTCGGACATCACCTTGATACGGCTGATCACGCCGGCGGTCATGGCGCGGGGTGCCCGCTGGAACACGTGCAGTACGCCGTCGATGCGGTAGCGGACGAGCAGGCCGTCCTCCTGCGGTTCGATGTGGATATCGGAGCAGTGGTCGTCGATGGCCTGGTTGATGAGCAGGGTGACGAATCGTGCGACGGGCGATGACGCTTCGGCATCGTCCTTTTCGAGGTCGATTTCCTTTTTGGCGGTGACGGCGACCTCATGCGAGATCTCGTCGAGCTCGGCGTTGGCGCGCAGGTGTCGGTTGATGGATTCCTGCACTTGGGATGGCATGGCCACCATGGCGATGACGGGCATGCCGGTGATGGCGGAGACGTCGTCGATGGCGGAGAAGTTCTTCGGGTCGGCCATGGCGATGGTGAGTCGCCCGTTGATGATGGACAGCGGCAGCAGGTTGTTGCGGCGGCACAGGTCATCGGGCACGAGTTTCATCACGCTGTCGTCGATCTGGTATTCGTTGAGGTCCACGAAGGGGAAGCTCAGGCTTTGCGCCAGGGCCAGCGCCTTGGCGCGTTCGGTTTCCTCGTCCATTTTCTCGTCGCCGTCTTCGGGCATTTCCGGCTTGGGCAGCGTCATGTTTTCGGCGGCGTGCCGTGGCACGGCTCCGGTGGGCGTCGGTGCGAACACCTGTGGGATGTCGCCGGTGCTGACGTGCGGCGCGGTGTCGTCTTCGTCTTTGTTTTTCCGTCTGAAATTGAACAGAGCTCCTGCGGCGTCACTCATGCTCATGACTCCTCCTCCCCGCCCCGCACGCCACTGTGGGGCTTGTTCGTCCGCGGTTTCGGAGCTTCCGTGCTTGCCGGAGCCGCGGACTGTAACGTATGCAAAATAATTGCAGACTTTCGTAGTCATTGTAAAGGATGAATCTGGAAAAACCTAATACAGCAGGGTTTGTGAGACGTCTTCTGTTCTGAAAACGTTGGCACGGTATCGTGGTATAGTCAAGCAAAGAGTGATAATGCGTGGTTGTGTTGTCAGGTCTTATGATCGCGTGCCCACTGATGGGCGGGCGTCAGCGTGGAAGGGCTGAATATGGGGCGCAGAAGAGGCGTCGGCTCCCCGCAGGAAGGCGGGGCCGAAGGCGTGATGCTGACTGGGCGCATGTTGAAACGAGGCATGCCGAAACGTGGCGAACGGGGTTTCACGTTGGTGGAGACCATTGTGGCCGTGCTGGTGCTGAGCCTGGTCGGCTTGGCGGCGGCGCAGTTCGCGGTGACGGCGATTCGCACATCGTACGCGCAGCAGATGCGTTCCACCGCCGTCTCACTGGGCGACGATGGTGTGGAGCGTGTGCAGGCGCAGATCGCCTCGGTGAATTCCGACTCGTATTTCGACGAGCTGACCAAAGGCATGGGCGAGTCCAGAGTGGACGACGCCTATACGGCATTGCAGAAGGCCGGTGCCTTCACTGCCAACGGCGCCGTCACCACGCAACTGAAGGATCTGGGCTGGGCCGCCACGGCCGACTCCTCCGATAAATACATCCATCCGGCTCGTACCACCACCGGCAAGGATTTCAAGCAGTCCGAGTTCACGGTGTATACGGTGGTGGAGAAGGCCTACCGGCTTTCCGGCACCATGCAGGTCAAGACGGCCAGCGCATGGGGGCTTCCCAATCACGGCCTGGACTATGTGAACGGCGGCGACGCCTCGGGTGATGTGTGGACGCCCACCAAGCCGGTCACCAAGGCGTTCGAGTCCGGTTCCACCAGCACCTATGTTCCTGTGATCCGCGTGGTGGTGGGCGTGACATGGCCGGATAACCTGACCAAGAACAAGACCTGCATTTACACCACGGCCACGGTGCTTGACGTGAATGCCGACTGGAAGCTGATTGTGTGATCGGTGCCATGATGCCAGAGCAAAAGCCAAGCCGGCAGGCGTGTGAAGGAAACGGGGGAGCGATGACGATGAATAGGGAATGCGAAGCGGGTATGAGTGGTGTTGTGCGTCGGATGCGGCGTGGGCTTCGGGCAGGCTGTGGCGCTGGTCGGCGTACCGTATTCCCCGCACGGCGGGGCGAGCGTGGCGTGAGCATGGTGGAGCTGATGGTGGCGATGTTCATCTTCATGATGATTTCCGGCATCTTCCTCACGTCCATCATCCAGTTCCTGCACACCACCACCACGGATGCGATCCGCACCAGGTCGGCGTCCGAGATCGCCACGGCCACGCAGCGCATCGACCGGTATGTGCGCTACGCCTCCGCCATGGAATACGATGATGCGGCGCAGCGGGTCACCATGCTTATGCCGGGCGAGGCCGCCGGCAAGCAGCGCTGCGTGGTGCTGCAATACGATGAGGCCGCGTGGGCGAACGGCACGGTGAACACCTATGGCAAGCTGGTGCTTAAGACCAAGGATGCCGGGGCGGCTTCGTGGAGTTCGAATGTGGTGCTCGGCTCGCTGATGAACCATTCGTCGAGCAGTGGTGTCACGTCGGACGATTCCTTGTTCGGCGCGCAGATGTTCGGCCTGGACGGCATGAAGAAGGTGCTGACTTTCTCGCCGGTGGCCGGCTCGTATTCGGGCGGCAAGCCGATCACTTCGAATGTGACTACCACGTTCACCGCACGCAATGTGAAGGCCACGAACCCCACGCCGGATTTTTCGGTGTGCAGCTGAGCGGTATGAGCCGGGGCGTGGGCCGGGTCGTGTACACTGTGGACAAGTTCTCGGCTGTAATGCCCGGAGCGTTTTCGGGGCCCCGTGTCTGCCGCTGGCTGGTGGCGGGCGCGGGGCTTGTTGCTGCCACACGTGCCGGGTGCGGCTGATTGAGGAGCTTTATATATAGGTATGCCGCATATGGAGAGGTATGTGGCGGAAGCGGCGATGGCGTGCGACACGCGGGATTCATGATGCGGACACATGGTGCAGAGGGGATTTTCGGGGAGCCGGCAGGCTGGCGGAAGCGGCGATGGTCATGGATTTGTTTTTGTGTTTTCATAAACATAAACGGCGTTAACGTTTTGTGGCCGTGGCGCAGACCTTGTAACGACGGGGGTTGCGACGGGGGTATGCGTGCGAAAAAGCGGAGTGCATGATCGATAATGCATTAGTTGATGAAATAAAGTAAAGATTCTGTAATACCATCGTTTGCAGGAATTAAACGCGTTAATCAACAGATGTGGTGCAAATATTGGGTTTCTTGGTTTGACAACGGTTGCATAACGACGTACTATAGGAGCCATCAGTTCACAAAACTGAGGCCCTGCCCATAAGGGCAGGGCAAGGTGCCGGAAGTCCGCAGATGGGCGTTCGGCAACAGGAGATTGGTTGCGATTCCAATAGGTATTCCGTGGGGGAAGCACTGGTTGGAAATGTCTGTTGTGTGGGACATGAGTTTTGCAGCCACTCTCCGCTGAATTGGAGGGAAGAATCCAATATGAAGAGTGTGCAGAATGCACTGAAGCGTCGCGCCAACGGTGAAAAGGGCTTCACCCTCGTCGAGCTGCTTGTCGTGGTCATCATCATCGGCATCCTTGCCGCAGTGGCTGTTCCGATCTACCTGAACCAGCGCAAGGCCGCATGGAATAGCACCATTCAGTCTGACGTTAAGAATGCAAGTCTAGTTGTTGAGACCGCTATGACCAGCAATAACGGCAAGTTTGATAGCACTTGGGCAAAGACCTACAAGGGAAATACTGGCAAAATTGGTGATAATACCGTCACTGTATCTAAGGATGTGACGATTACGATTTCTGATTTGGGTGGCAATGCCTACGAGGTCTCTGGACAAGACACCAATGATGGAACCAAGAAGTATACATATAATTCTTCGACTGGCGAGACTAAGGAAGAAGCCAAGGCTGCTGCTCCTGCTAAGCCCTGATAAATAACGGGCTGAACATTTGATGACTGAGGTGTCGAAGGCAAATGATGCCTTCGACACCTTACTCATATTCACGAAAATATTATGTACGCCATTCGGTAATTGAGGGGAATCCATGGCCAAGGCACAGGCACAAGCGCCACTGCAGCAGAACACCACGCAGAAGTGGAAGTACAAGGGCGTCTCGCTCGACGGCTCCAAGCAGATGAAGGGCACCATCGAAGCCAACTCGCGCGATCAGGCCGTGGCACGCATCACCCAGATGGGTGCCATCCCCACCGAACTGGTGAACCTCTCCGCAGGCACCGGCCTCAACAAGAACATCGAAATCAAGGGCCTGGCCAAACTGCCCTCCAAAAAGGACTTCGCCGTCACCTCGCGCCAGCTCGCCACCATGGTCTCTGCAGGTGTCTCGCTCATCCGCGCGCTGAACATCGTCATCGAACAGACCCGCAACGAGAAGCTGCGCACCGCGCTGGCAGAATGCGCCGCCAAGATCGAAGCCGGCTCATCCTTCTCCCAGGCCATGGAGGAAAACGAGGACGACATCTTCCCGCCCGTCATGGTGTACATGGTGCGTGCCGGCGAAACCGGCGGCTTCCTTGACAAATCGCTTATCACCGTGGCCGACAGCTTCGAAGCGGACGTGCGCCTGCAGGGCCAGATCAAATCCGCCCTCGCCTACCCGGTGGTTGTGCTGTGCATCGCCCTGGCGCTCGTCGCCGTGATGCTGCTCACCATCGTCCCCATGTTCGACAACATGTACAAATCCATGAACGCCACCCTGCCGCTCATCACGCAGATCATGGTGGCCATGGGCAAAGTCGCCCCCGTGGCCATTCCGCTGGTCATCGTGGGGCTCATCGCATTCTTCATGTTCTGGCGGCGCAACCGCAACAAGGACTTCATTCGCTCCTGGTGGGAGCCGTTCCTGCTCAAGGCGCCGGTATTTGGCAAGCTCAACACCAACGTGGCCCTGGCGCGCTTCTGCAACAACTTCTCGTCCATGCTCGCCTCCGGCGTGCCGATTCTCAACGCCCTCGACATCGTGGGCTCCACCTCCGGCAACTATGTGCTCGACACCGCCTCCAAACGCGTCTCCAACCTGGTGGAACGCGGCTACCGCCTCTCCGACAGCATGGCCAGCGAAAACGTGTTCCCCACCATGCTCACCCAAATGGTCTCCATCGGCGAGGACTCCGGCGCCATCGACCAGATGCTCGCCAGCGCCGGCAAAGCCTACGACGAGGAAGCGCAATCCATGGCCAAGCAGCTCACCTCACTGCTTGAACCATTGATGATCCTGGTGCTTGGCGTGGTGGTCGGCTTCATGGTGCTCGGCCTGTACATGCCGATGTTCTCCATGTTCGACGCCATGAACGCCACCGCCTGACGGCTGGGGAGAGGAAGCAACCATGAAGCATTCGCAGCTTTGGGCAACATTGAACAAACGCTACCGCGCACGCCTCAACGCCTGCGTGGGGGAGCAGGGCGCCGCCATGCTCATGGCCATCATGTTCGTGATGGTGGTGCTCGCCACCTCCGCACTGGTATTGAGCATCCTGCTCGCCCAGGCATTGCCCTACAAGAACAACAGGGCCAATGCCCAGGCCGGCTACGCCGCCGAATCCGGGCTCGAAGCCGCATTGAGCTTCCTGCGCGAGGCCGAAGCCGGCGGCAGCGCCTCCGCACTACTGCCCACCACCGTCGCCGATAAGGGCGCGGCCGCCAAAGACGAACAGTTCACCAAAACCGCGGGCGGCACCGTACTGCTCAACAACGTCGCCGTGAATGCGGGCACCGCCAACGCCAGCACCATCGCCTACGCGCCGGCGAACATGTCGTACAAAGTGGAGATCGCCTACTTCGACGGCGACCCCGACGCCAGCGGCACCAACCAGATCACCACCACCAGCGGCCTAAGCGGCGTGAAATACGCGGTGGCCAAATCCTACGGCTACATCAACCGCTACCCGAACGGGCGCACCGGCAGCGAATCCAATCCGCTGCGCTCCATGCGAGCCGTCTACAAGTTCGAACAGCAGAGCAGCGTCACCCCGCCGCCCACGCCGCCCACCCCATCCGGTGGCGGCGGCCGCGTCGGCATGGGCTTCTACGCCGCCGCCCCATACAACGGGCGTATGGACAACCAGCCCACATGGAAGATCATCGCCAAGCCCGACTTCGACACCGACAAGAACCCGACCGGCGAAGTCAAATACGCCAACGGTTCGGGAACCTCGGGTGGCTCCGATCCCATTTCGCCCTCCAGCGTGATGAACCCGGTGAACCAGACCTGCATGCTGGCCACCACCAAGGTGGTCGACAAGGCCGAGACCCTGGACCAGATGGTCGACCCCACCGGCATGCCGCAGGTCGGCTCCGCGCTGGTCATCATCCCGCAGGCGCATAAGACCACCAGCAGCGACAGCGCTGTACGCTACACCGAACAGTGCAAGGCCAACGGCACATACTCCAAGCTCAACACATGGGTGTATTGGACGGACAACACCATCCGCCCCAGCTCCGACATGTCGCTGTGTGTCACCGGTGCAGACATCAGCAGCTCCAATATCGGAGGCGGCATCGCGGCCCCGGCCACCCTGCAGAAATGCGGCACCTCCTACGGCGTGAACATCGCCGGCCAGGCCGACTACTACACCAACACCGGTGACGACGGGCCGCAGCAGAAGGAGAAGCGCGACCCCAACAGCACGCTCAACCTGTACCAGAAGTGGGCGTTCTACAACGGCTTCATCAACGCCGGGTATTTCAACGAACTCTCCTCCGTGCAGGATCAGGCCGCGGCCTACGACAGCAGCCTGCCCGAATCGCAGGGCTTCTCGGTAGGCGGCGTGCAGAAGCAGAAGAAGACCCGCTTCCAGGTGCTGGAGGTTTCGACCAGCGTGAACCCCGGGCAGGATATTCGGTATCTGAGCGGCGGCCACTGGGCATCCAACATCGATGACTTCGCCAACCTGCAAGTCCGCTTCCTTGGCACTTCGAAATGGAGCTATGCCGCCGACGTGACCGCATGGTTCGACGTGGCTGGCGATATGGAGAACGCCACCGCATCCTTCGGCCAGGCCGGCGAAGCCGGAGCCGCCACCCAGCAGCTGGTGAACGAGACCTCCGGATTCTGCCTGTCCACCTCCGCGGACGGCACCGACACCTACACCGACACCTGCCATGTGAAATCCGGCGATTTCAACCCGTACTGCTACAAGAAAGCACTGACCGGCAACCCCGCACAGCAGGACTCCGACCTGCATGCCACGGACTACTGCAGTGCCGCCGACCACAACGAGGCCGCGCCGGACGACCACGCCGAATACGACGAGAACACCTCCACCGACGGCTCCGGCACGCCGACCAAGATCTGGAAGAGCGTAAACGGCGCGAAGAAGTACTTCGTCATTGACGGCGACACGATCAAACTCACCGACAACGAGGGCGCCGCAACGACCTTCACGCGCTACAACGCCAAGGCCGCCAACAAGAGCGACAAAGGCACCTTCCAAGCCAACGGCCAATGCCTGACCGAGGTCTACCCCGGCGATAAGATCGGCGGCGTCTCCGCCTACGCGCGCACCGACGGCAAACCGGACGTTCGCATGGCCGCCTGCGGCTCGTCCACCGACTACCTCGACCGCTCCATCAAATCGCAGGTGTGGAACGCGGCCGTGCAATGGGATTCCAGCGGCCCAAGCGGTGGCGGCAGCTCCGGCGGCTCCAGCGGCGGCACCGTCGTCACCACGCACGAAGCCTCCCAATACAAGGGATACGTGACCTCCAAGGAAATCGGCGCCACGTATACGGGCTGGTGATCGCATGAACACGCAACCGCATCTGCTGCTCGACACCACCACCGCCGTGGTGGTGATGGTCGCCGCGCTGGTGATCGGCGCCATCATCGGCTCGTTCCTCAACGTGGTGATCTGGCGCGTACCCAACCACATCAGCATCGTGAACCCCAAACGCAGCTTCTGCCCCAATTGCAAGGCGCAGATCGCATGGTACGACAACATCCCCGTCGTCTCCTGGCTGGTGCTCGGCGCGAAATGCCGTCATTGCAAGGAGCCCATCGCCGTGCGCTACCCGCTGGTCGAAAGCCTGACCGGCGTGGCCTTCGCCGCAGTGATGGCCGGGGCGGTGTTCGGCTTCTACGAGCCGTGGGCGCTGCCCGCACTGCTGTTCTTCGCCGCGGTGTCGATCGTGGTGGCGTTCATCGACCTTGACCACCATCTCATTCTGAACGTCATCATCTACCCGAGCCTGGGCATCACCGCGGTGCTACTCGCACTGGCCTCGCTGCTCACCGGCGATTGGATGCGCATGGTGCACGCGCTTATCGGCGCAGTGGTGCTCGGCGCATTCTACCTGCTGCTCGCGCTCGTCTGGGCAGGCGGCATGGGCGGCGGCGACATCAAACTCGCCGTGCTCATCGGCTTGACGCTCGGCTGGCTCGGCTGGCCGCAGCTCATCGTCGGTGCATTCGCCGCGTTCTTCGTCGGAGGAATCATCAGCATCGTGCTGCTCGCCCTGCACAAGGTCAAGCTGCGCGGCGGCATACCCTTCGGCCCGTCCATGGTGATCGGCGCATGGATCGGCATCTACGCCGGTGCGCTCATCGCCAACTGGTATCTGCAGATTTCGGGCCTCGCCTAGAGCCCACAACAAGAGGAGAGTCCATGAGAGCTATCTCGATACTGGCGTTGTCCAACGACGCCATACGCGCGGCGGTCATTGCCGACCCCTACTCGGCGCACCCCACCATCAAGCATTTCCAGGTCTTCCCGCTGCCCAACGGCACCGTGGTCGACGGCGAAGTGGTGGACGAAACCACCGTCAAAGGCCTGTTGGAAACACTCGTCAAGCGGTTCAAATACCCGCGCGAAGACACCGCGCTGCTGTACTCCAGCCGCCGCATGGTCTTCCGCGAAGCCGACTTCCCATACATGGCGCTCGACGACCTGCGTGCCACGCTGCCGTTCCAGGCCAAAAGCATGATCCCGCTGCCGGCGGAGGAATCCGTACTGGACTTCGTGCCGCTGTCGCTGGAGGAAGGCGACCAGGGGCAGCAGCTGCACGGGCTGATCGTCGCCACGCTTCGCGCCGGATTGGAGAAAACCGCGCGCGTCATCGAAGACGCCGGATTCGTCGTCACCTCCGTGGACGCGGCGCCGTTCGCATTGTCGCGACTGTTCGGCGACCCAAGCCAGGAAAAGCTCGAAGCCGTGGTGAACGTGGGCAGCAACAGCACCGACGTGATCGTGCTCGACCACGGCAAGCCCGCATACCTGCGCGTCGTGCCATCCGGCACCGACGATCTGACCGACGCCGTGGCCAACGCGCTCAACATCTCGTTCGAAGACGCCGAACAGATCAAGCAGCGTCTCGGCCTGCAGAACGTGGTCGGCGACGAACGCCTCGAAAAAGCCGAGGAAGTCATTCGAGAAACCGCGGCCCAGCTCATCGTCGGCATCCGCAACACCCTGAACTACTACAGCACCGACCACGAGGGCAGCACCATCGAAGGCATCATCCTCACCGGCGTTGGCTCGCAGCTCGAAGGCTTCCCGTCCGTGCTCGCCAGTTCCACCGGCAAAGTGGTGCGCATCGGCGACCCGTTCGAGAAATTCAAGCTGACCAAGGAAGTCAGAAAACAGGACATCATGATGCATGCGACCGATATGGCCGCAATGCTCGGACTCGTAATCGGAAAGAGGGCACGATGAGCAGGGACAGGGGAGAAAAGACCCGGCGCACCAGCAGTTCCAAAGCCAAGACGAAAGCGCAGAAGCCGGCCAAGAACCAGCGTGGCAAGCGCGGCGGCGACGAAGGCGGCGTGGAGAAGACCTCGATTCTGTCGATGGACTTCTCCGACATCGGCCAGGCGCTGAGCCGGGGCAGCAGCAAGCGCAGCGGCAAGGCGGAGACGCCCGACCAGTGGGTCATGCGCGCCAACCTCATGCCGAAATCGATCATCGCCCTGAACCGCGATCGCGCCATCAAATACCTGCTCGCCTACGTACTGGCCGCAGTGCTGATCGCCGCGATCGTGGTCAGCGGCGTGATGATGGCACAGGTCGGCTTCGCCAACCACCGCACCGACAAGGCGCAGGAGCATTCCATCGCACTGCAGAAGCAGCGCGCCAAATACAAGGACGTGGAAGACACCCTGAACTTGCTGGCCGACAGCCAGGTGGCTCGCGTCTCCATGCTGTACGACGAAATCGATTGGTACAAGGTGGCGGACGGACTCAACGGCGCATTGCCCGCGAACGGCAAATACACCAACCTCAAGCTCAGCGAATACCAGCTGGGCGGCGACAATCAGAGCTCCTCGTCGTCCACTGGCGACAACGCCTCCTCCGTGTGGGCGTCCAAGGGCGTGATCTCGATCGACTTCACCGTGCAGTCGCCCGACTTCGTGTCCGCCGAGGCGTTCATCTCGAACTTCTCGCACATCAACGGGTATATGACCGGCGACGTCAGCTCCATCACCAACGGTTCCGACAGCGACCAGGGGTACACCTACACCGGCAGCGTGTCCATCGATCTGACGGACAACACCACCTCGCGCGGCGACAACTCCGCAGGCGCCGACGACTCCCACCGCGCATTGCTCAAGCAGCTGCGCGAGAACCTGACCAAGACCGCAAGCGGCACCGAGGCGGGCAACGCCAGCGCGTCGAACGGCACGTCCAATTCCAGCACGTCAGGCTCGTCCAACTGACGCGGCAACGGAAACGATTCAACGGAGAGTGAGCGATAATCATGAACCTCAACAAGCATAGAATTGCGTGGATCGGCTTTGCCGTAGGCATCGTGCTGGTCATCCTCATCACATGGATGGCGGCCGTCTCGCCTTGCCTTGACAAGATCCACAACGCCGACGAGCAGACCGCGCAGATCGAAGCGCAGAACGAGAAGACGCAGAAGAAGATCGACCAGCTGATGATCGCCAGCGAAACCATGACCATCCAGCGGGCGCGTCTGAAGCAGCTGCAGGCGCAGCTGCCGGAGAACTTCGACCAGTCGGCCTTCATCACCTCGATCGACCAGGCTGCGGCGGGAACCGGCGTGACCATCAAGTCCGTCACCTTCGACGATGCGGTCGAGGCGGCATTGCCGGCGCAGGCGCAGAAAAGCATCGTGGCCGGTCATCTGGTCGAAGTGCCATTGACCATCACCGCTTCCGGCAGCTACGACTCCATGCGCGCGTTCGTCGACGCGGTGCAGAAGATCGAGCGTATCGCTGTGCCGAACACCGTGACCTACAGCATCGACAAGGATGGCGACGACACCAAGAACAGCGTGGTGCTCGAATGCAACATCTGGTCGATGATGCTCAGCGGCTCCTCCGCCGAGAACAAGGCAAACGGCTGATTCGTAGCTTCTTCCGCCTCTCAACCCATTCCCCAAACCGCCGGCGCTTATCCTCCTTTCACCGCCGGTGGTTTGGGGATTTTTCCGTCGCCGTCACGGCGTGCAGAAGTCAGCGCATAACGGTAGGCTGTGCGCTTGTATAGACCCCAAACCGTTCGAACCAGAAGGTGCATTGTGGCTCAGTCCAAACTCGATGAAGTAGTATCCCTTGCCAAGCGTCGCGGCTTCGTGTTCCCCGCCGGCGAAATCTACGGTGGAACCCGTTCCGCCTGGGATTATGGCCCTCTCGGCGTTGCGCTGAAGGACAACATCAAGCGCGAATGGTGGCGTTCCATGGTCGTCACCCGTGGCGACGTGGTGGGCGTGGATACCTCCATCATCCTGCCGACCCCCGTGTGGGTCGCATCCGGCCACGTGGCCGTCTTCAACGATCCGCTGGTGGAATGCCTCAACTGCCATAAGCGCCAGCGTTCTGACAAGCTTGAGGAAAGCTACGCCGAGAAGCATGGCGACAAGCTGCCCGAAAACGGCATGGCCGACATCGCCTGCCCCGACTGCGGCACCCTTGGCAAGTGGACCGAACCGCGCGACTTCAATATGATGCTGCGCACCCATCTCGGTCCGGTCGAAGACGAGAACTCCCTGCACTACCTGCGCCCCGAAACCGCACAGGGCATCTTCGTGGACTTCAAGAACGTCATGACCTCCTCCCGTAAGAAGCCGCCGTTCGGCATCGCCAACATGGGCAAGTCCTTCCGTAACGAGATCACCCCGGGCAACTTCATCTTCCGCACCCGCGAGTTCGAGCAGATGGAGATGGAATTCTTCGTCAAGCCCGGTGAGGACGAAGCCTGGCACCAGTACTGGATCGACGCACGCACCCAGTGGTATCTCGACCTGGGCGTCAAGCCGGAGAATCTGCGCCACTACGAGCACCCGAAGGAGAAGCTCGCCCACTATTCGAAGCGCACCGTCGACATCGAATACAAGTTCGGCTTCCAAGGCTCCGACTGGGGCGAGCTCGAAGGCGTGGCCAACCGCACCGACTTCGACCTATCCGCTCATGCCAAGCACTCCGGCGAGGATCTGAGCTACTTCAACCAGGCCACCGGCGAAAAGTACGTGCCGTACGTCATCGAGCCGGCCGCCGGCCTGACCCGTTCTCTCATGTGCTTCCTGGTCGACGCCTACGACGTCGACGAGGCGCCGAACACCAAGGGCGGCGTCGACAAGCGCACCGTGCTGCACCTCGACCCGCGCCTGGCTCCGGTCAAGGCCGCCGTGCTGCCGTTGAGCAAGAAGCCCGACCTGCAGAACGTGGCACAGAAGCTCGCCGCCGATCTGCGCCAGCACGAGTGGATGATCGACTACGACGAGGCAGGCGCCATCGGCCGCCGCTACCGCCGTGAAGACGAGATCGGCACCCCGCTGTGCGTCACCGTGGACTTCGACACCCTGGACGATCAGGCCGTCACCATCCGCGAACGCGACACCATGCAGCAGGAGCGCGTCAGCCTCGACAAGGTGGCCGACTACGTTGCCGAGCGCATCGGCGAAAAGCGCGTCAGCGTGCCGCAGATGCCGGTCGAAATGGGCGGCGAGGCATGGCCGGATTCCGTCCACATCGCCGAAGCCGGCGGTCTGTACTGATAACGGACTGATGGCGGGCTGAAATCGTCAGGCATACCGAAACACACAACCGTACCGGGGCCTTATCGGACCATATGGAACCGATAAGGCCCTATTGGAGTCGTATCGAATCGTGGCAACCAACGAAGAAACAATCGACGTGCATGAAGGCTGCCGAGTAGGGGAGAACCCCTGTTCGCCGCAGCATTCGCAGCATGCCGCTTCGCACCGGATCGCGCCGGTGAAACTCGGCAACATCGACGTGCCCACGCCCGTGGTGCTTTCGCCCATGGCCGGGGTGACGAACTGGCCATTCCGTGTGCTGTGCGAACAGTACGGACCCAGCGGCCTGTACGTTGCGGAGATGATCACCGCACGCGCACTGGTCGCACGCAACCCCAAGGCGTTGCGCCTATGCCGCTTCGACCCGAGCGAGCGGGTGCGCTCGCTGCAGCTGTACGGCGTGAACCCGGCCATTGTGGAGCAGGCGGCGAAGATCGTGGTCGATGAGAACATGGCCGATCATGTCGATCTGAACTTCGGCTGCCCGGTGCCCAAGGTCACCCGTCGTGGCGGCGGATCCGCGCTGCCATGGAAAACCGACCTGCTGCAGGAGATCATCAGCCGCGTGGTGAAGGTATGCTCTGCGGCGAATATTCCCGTAACGGCGAAATTCCGCGTCGGCATCGACCATGAGCATGAGACGTTCCTTCAGGCCGGGCATATCGCCCAGGAGGAGGGGTGCGCCGCCGTGACGCTGCACGCCCGCACCACCGCCGAATACTATGGCGGGCATTCCGATTGGACCCGCATCGCCGAATTGAAGCAGGAGCTTGACATCCCCGTGTTCGGCAACGGCGATATCTGGGGTGCGGACGATGCGCTGGCCATGATCGACCAGACCGGTTGCGACGGCGTGGCCATCGGCCGTGGCTGCCAGGGCCGCCCGTGGCTGTTCGCCGACATCAAGCATGCGTTCGAAGGCTCCACGCAGCGGATCAACCCCACACTGGGCGAGGTCTGTGCGGTGATCGAACGTCATGCCGAACTGCTGACCCGCTTCTACGACGGCGACGAGCGCATGGCCGTGCACGATCTGCGCAAGCACGTCGCGTGGTATCTGAAGGGCTTCCCCGTGGGCGGTTCCACGCGCAAGGCGTTCATGGAATGCGAGTCGCTTGACGATGTGCGCCGCGAGATCGGCCGGCTCGATCCGAACATGGTGTTCCCGCAGCGTGTGGTGGACAAGCCTCGCGGTCGCGTGCGTTTCGCCAAGAAGGTGCATGTGCCGTACGGCTGGCTGGAGTCCCGAACCACCACCCATGAGGAACGGGAAACGCTGTTCGGCGACGACCCCATGGATGCAGGCTATTAGGGGCTTGGATCAAGGAACCGACCACGGGGCCACGAGGGGAACACGCGGTGCAGGCGACGCGGAGAACCAGAAACCTGAAAATCACCTGATAATGTATGCATACACTTGAAAAAAACGCCCGAAACGGGCGTGCCCTGCGCTAGAGTTATGCGTAACCGTGTAAGGACAGGAGCCAAACGTGAGCGAGAACGCCCAGACTGAGTTGAACGACAAGACCAATATCAAGGTTGTCGGTGTCGGTGGTGCAGGTGGTAACGCCGTAAACCGCATGATCGCTGAAGGTCTGCAAAACGTTGAATTTGTGGCTATCAACACCGATGCCAAGGATCTGCTTCGCTCGGACGCCGACGTCAAGATCTCCCTGTCCGACCAGACCAGCCGTGGGCTCGGCGCAGGCGCCGACCCGGAGAAGGGCGCCAAGGCCGCACAGGACCATCAGTCCGATATCGAAGAGGCGCTGAAGGGCGCCGATATGGTGTTCGTCACCTGCGGTGAGGGCGGCGGCACCGGTACCGGCGCAAGCCCGATCGTCGCCCGTGCGGCTCACCAGCAGGGGGCCCTCACCATCGCCGTGGTCACCCGTCCGTTCTCCTTCGAAGGCCCGCAGCGTGCCGCCTCCGCCAAATTCGGCATCGAGAACCTGCGTCAGGAAGTCGACGCGCTCATCGTCATTCCGAACGATCGCCTGCTTGAACTGTCCGACCGCTCCATCACCATCATGGATGCGTTCAAGACCGCCGACGGCGCACTGCTGTCCGGCGTGCAGGGCATTACCGACCTCATTACCTCCAACTCCTACATTCACGTTGATTTCTCCGATGTCACCGCCATTCTGCGTGGCGCCGGCACCGCACTGTTCGGCATCGGTTCCGCGCGGGGCGAGGATCGCGCCACCCAGGCCGCCGAGCTGGCCATCAGCTCGCCGCTGCTGGAGGAAAGCATCGAAGGCGCCCACGGTGCACTGATCAACGTTGCCGGCCCGACCGATATCGGCCTGCAGGAGGCCTCCGCTGCCGTGGAGCTCGTGCGCAAGGCCATTCACCCCGAAGCGCAGATCATCTGGGGTCTTGCCCTCGACGACGCCTATGGCGACGAAGTGCGCATCACCGTTATCGCGGCAGGCTTCGACTCCAACAAGCCCACCGCCGAGGAACGTGCCGCACAGGCGGCGCAGTCCGCTCCCGCAACGGCACCTGCGGCTGAACCCAAGGCCGAACCTGCTCCTGCCGCGCAGTCCGCTCCCGCAGCCGAACCGGCCCAGGCGGCACCCCAGCAGGCGGCTCCGCAACAGGCCGCCCCTCAGCAGTCCCCGTTCACGTTTGCTCCAGCGCCGGGCGAAACCCCGCAGCCCCAGAATCCTTCGTATTCTGCCGACCTGGGCGACGATTTGGATATTCCGGATTTTCTTCGCTGACGAAGGCCTGAAAAATTTAAGGAAAGGAACCTTGTATGGCAGGGTTTATGAAGAACGCGATGTCCTACCTCGGCATGTCCGATGTGGCGGACGATGATGATTTCGCAGTGGAGGAGGCGCCCGCGCCGGCAGCCGAAGGCACGTTCGACTCCGACCACTCCGTGACGCCGATGCCTGCTGCTGCGCCGGCATCCCAGCAGTCGACCTCGTCCCGAACCACTCCTTTCCCCGGCAAGATGAGCCGTATCACCACCATCCATCCAAAGACCTATGAGGATGCGCAGATGGTGGGCCGCGCCATCCGCGACGGCATCCCCGTGGTGCTCAACCTGACCGGTGTAGCAGAACCGATCGCCTACCGTATCGTGGACTTCTCCGCCGGCGTGGTGTTCGGCGTGCACGGCTCCATGGAGCGTGTGACCCCGCGCGTGTTCCTGCTGAGCCCAGCCCAGGTGAACATCAAGGTCGAGGAGGCGTCTTCCGCGGATTCCGCACGAAGCCTGTTCGCCAGCTGAACCGGCAGGCTATCGCCTGACTGCATCGACGCCGTGGTGCGGATAGGCCGCGAAACACACACGGAATCGATAGGGGCGTCCGGAGCCATGGCTGTTCCGGGCGCCCGAATCATATGCGGCCGTTGCGCAAACGGCCGGCCAGTACGTTCCGGGCGTAATGCCCGCATTCCTTGATACGGTGGGTTTATGCTGATTTATCTGTTGTTGCGCATCATCAACTTTGCAATCGACGCGTACCTTGCGGTGCTGTTCATCCGTATGCTGCTGGACTGGGCCTCGATACTCTTCCCACGCTGGTATCCAAGAGGATTCGTGGCTGAGCTCATCAACGCCGTGTACATGGCGACCGAGCCTCCGCTGCGATGGCTGAGGCGCTACATTCCGCCGATCCGCATGGGTGCCATCGGATTGGATGTCAGCTTTATGGTGCTGTACTTCCTGCTCGTCGTGCTACGAGTGCTGATCTGACAGGCCAACGACAGGTCAAGACAAGCCAAAAGGCTTGAATAATCGCCGTTCTGCCCACATGAGACCGTGTTACGTGGTAAGGTCGAAAATGTTATCAACGTAACCGAGGCATACACGGCCTTGAATCGAGGTGTAATTTTATGGTTCTGTTGACGCCGAAGGACATCAGGGAACATCGTTTCCAGCTCGTGCGCTTCAAGGAAGGGTATAACGCTGACGAGGTCGACGAGTTCCTTGATCAGGTCACCGAGACCATTGAGGCTCTTGGTAAGCAGGCTGTCGCTGGCGGCCAGTCCACCCAGGCTCTTGGCCCGGAAGTCTCGTCGCTGAACACGAAGATCTCCGATCTTACTGCACAGGTGCAGCAGCTGCAGAACGAGAATACCGAACTGAAGAGCGTCGCTGCGGCTGCGTCCTCCAACAACGACAACGATGTTCTGACCGCCAAGCTGAACGAGGCCACCGCAAAGCTCTCCGAAACCGAAGAGGCGAACCGCACGCTTGCCTCCAGCAATGAGCAGCTGAAGGGCCAGGTCGATCAGCTGAACGCCCAGATCGACCAGCTCACCGCACAGGCGGCACAGGCTTCCGGCAATCAGGACGCCGTGGCCCAGCAGATCGCAGCGGTCCAGCAGGAGCGCGATCAGTTCCGCGCCCAGAGCGAACAGCTGCGCGGCCAGCTGGAGCAGTTCCAGGCCAACAACCAGCAGCTTCAGGCCCAGGGCCAGCAGCTTCAGGCTCAGGCCGGGGATCTCGCCAAGAAGCTTCAGGAATCCCAGAAGCGCGAAGAACAGCTGCGCGAACAGCTGTCCAAGGTCGAGCCGAGCACTGAAACCGGCTCCCTGCAGAAGATCGCCGGCGCCGCCGCAAGCGGTGGCAACGAGGCCGAACGCGCCACGGCAATGCTCTCCCTGGCCATGCAGCTGCATGATCAGTATGTCGACAAGGGCAAGGCCAAGGCTCAGGAGCTGGCCGAGGAAAGCCAGCGTGAGTATGACGCATTGATCGCCAAGGCCAACGAGTACTCCAACCATTCGCATGGCGAGGCCGACGAATACAACAAGCGCACCCATGCCGAGGCCGACGCCTACAGCGCGAAGACCCGCAACGATGCCGACGCCTATTCGCAGACCACGCGCGCCGAGGCCGACGCCTATTCCGAGAAGACCCGTCAGGATGCCGACACCTACCTGAGCGGCAAGCACAACGAGGCCGACGAATACGAGGCCCAGGTTCAGAGGCGTGCCTCCGAGTACGATCAGCAGACTCGTACCGCAGCCGACGAATACGAGGCCCAGGTTCAGAAGCGTGCCTCCGAGTACGATCAGCAGACTCGTACCGCAGCCGACGAATACGCTCAGCAGGTGCGTGACAACCTCACCCACCAGTCCAAGGTCATCGAAGGCAACATTCAGGGGCTCAAGCAGTTCGAGACCGAGTATCGTGCTCGCCTGACCGACTTCCTGAACAACCTGCAGCAGCAGGTGTCCGATAGCAACAACTACGACAAGATCGAGCAGCCTGGCCAGTGAGTGGCAAGACTCTAGCGGGACGGCCACGCGTGTGCGTGGCCGTCTTTGTGTGCGTGGCGGCGGTGGCCCTGCTGCTTGATCAGATCAGCAAGCTGTGGGCATTGTCCGCATTGTCAGGCGGCCAGTCGATGCGAGTCATCGACGGTCTGCTGTCGTTCACACTGGTGCGTAATCCGGGCGCTTCGCTGGGCCTGGGATCGAACTTCACCTGGGTGATTTCCATACTCGCCATGGTGGCTTGCGTGGTCATCGTGGTGCTCGGCCTGCGTACCACGTCCAAGGCATGGGCCGCGACGCTCGGTTGCGCTTTTGCGGGAGCGCTCGGCAATCTCGTCGATCGCGTGAGCTATGCGGATGGGTTCTTGAACGGCAAGGTCGTGGATTTCATCGATTACGGATGGTCCGTGGGCAATGTTGCCGATATTTTCCTCACCATCGCCGGCGTGGCCATTGTAGCGATGATTCTGGTGAACGTGCCGTTTTCCGACGAAGCGCAGTCGGCCGAATCCGTCGCCTCCGCGGAAGCGTCGGCATCGGCGTCAGCAGCATCGTCTGCACCGTCCGAACTCGAATCAAGCGAACAGGGAAGTAAGGCTCAATGAGTCGTGTGGTTCCAGCTCCAGATGCGCTTGTCGGCGCACGTTTCGATGTGGCCGTCTCCAAGATGCTTGGTGTTTCACGGTCCAAGGCCGCCACGCTGATCGACACCGGTCAGGTGCGTGTGCTCGATCGCGAGATCACCAAATCCACTACGCTTCAGGCGGGGGAGACCGTGGAGATCGACCTGGTCGAGGAACGCAAGGAGCCGGAACCCATCGCCAACGATATGGCGATCGTGTACGAGGACGACGACGTGGTCGTGGTCGACAAGCCGGTCGGCGTGGCCGCGCACGCATCCGTAGGCTGGACGGGTCCGACCGTGCTGGGCAGCCTGCTCGATCGCGGCGTGCATATCACCGCGTATGGTGCCGCAGGCAGGCAGGGCATTGTCTCCCGGCTTGACGTGGGTACATCTGGGTTGATGCTGGTATGCAAATCCGATCTGGCCTATGTGGAGATGCGCCGGCAGTTCGCCGAGCATGAGGTGGTCAAAACCTACCATGCGCTCGTGCAAGGCAATCTCAAAGAAGACAGGGCGACCATCGAAGCGCCGATCGGGCGTGCGAAGGTCTCCGATTTCCGGTTCTGCGTTACGCCTGCCGGCAAGCCGGCCATCACGCATTGGGATGTGATGGAGCGCTTCGGCAGCGAGGCCACCCTGGTCAAAGTAAATTTGGAAACAGGGCGCACGCATCAGATCCGCGTGCATTTTTCGTCCATCGGGCATCCGCTGGTGGGCGACCACATGTATGGCGCGAACCCGGTGCTTGCCGAGGATCTGAACATCGAACGCCAGTGGCTGCACGCCATGCAGCTGGAATTCCGCCATCCACGCACACATGTGTGGACCACGGTGACCAGCTCGTACCCGGCCGATCTTGCGCATGCGCTGGACGCCATGCGGGCGCGGCACGCCGATAATGGCGAAGCCCCTGCCCGCTGACGCACGGTCGCAGAGTCCGCTGAATCTGCTGATACGGCTCGTATAGCACGGGCATCTTCCCCAAACCGCCGATGCTCAGCCTCCTCTCAGTGTCGGTAGTTTAGGTGTTCCTCAATCTGCCGACGGTGAGAGACGTGTGAGCGTCGGCAGATTGAGAAAAGAGTTGCCGTTGGACGCCAGTCCAATCGGTTGTGCATTCAATCAGTGCATGTAAATCAGTGCATGTAAATCAATGCATGCGGTACATTAGAGAGTATGTCTGATTCGGGAAACTTCGTACATCTGCACAATCACACGCATTATTCGCTGCTGGACGGCGCGTCGAAAATCCCCGAATTGGCGAAATACGCGGCCGATCTCAGTATGCCGGCAGTTGGCATCACCGATCACGGCAACATGCATGGCGCCTACGAGATGTATACCAACTGCGTCAAAGTTGGCGTCAAGCCGATTATCGGCATCGAAGCGTATGTGACGCCGGAAACCGCCCGTCAGGATAAAAGCCGCGTGCATTGGGGCACCGAAGCCCAGCGGCGCGACGACGTGTCCGGCGGCGGTCTGATCACCCACCTGACGTTGTGGGCGGAGAACGACGAGGGCTTGGTGAACCTCATCAAAGCCAGTTCCGTAGCCAACCTTGAAGGCCGCGTGCAACGCTACCCGCGTATGGATAAAGAGGTGCTTTCCACCTATTCCAAGGGTGTGATCTGCGGGTCCGGCTGCCCGTCTGGCATCATCCAGACCAGGCTTGCGCTGGGCCAGTTTGACGAGGCACTGCGTGCGGCAGGCGAATTGCAGGACATTTTCGGCAAAGACAATTTCTTCATCGAGATCATGGACCATGGGCTGACCATCGAAAACCGCAATATCCCCGGTCTGCTCGAAATCGCCAAGAAGCTCGATGCACCGCTGCTGGCCACGAACGATTCCCACTACGTGCACGCCGAGGATGCGGAGGCGCAGGACGCCATGTTGTGCATCAACTCCGGCAGTCATCTGGACGATCCTAACCGTTTCAAATTCGACGGCACGGGCTACTACCTGAAGCCCGCCGAGGAGATGCGCGAGATCTTCAAGGAATTCCCGGGGGCATGCGACAACACGCTGGAAATTGCCGAACGGTGCAACGTGATGTTCGACGATCACGAGGACGGCGCGTTCATGCCGCAGTTCGACTGCCCCGAAGGCTGGGATGAGGCGTCGCTCTTCCTGAAGAAGGTGGAGGAAGGCCTGGAACGCCGGTACGACAACAATGTGCCGGAGGAGGTGTCCAAGCAGGCCGACTACGAGTGCGGTGTGATCTGCCAGATGCAGTTCTGCGGCTACTTCCTGGTGGTGGCCGACTACATCCAGTGGGTGAAGGACCACGGCATCATGGTGGGGCCGGGGCGTGGCTCCGCGGCAGGTTCGATGGTGGCCTATGCCATGGGCATCACCGAACTCGACCCGTTGAAGCATGGTCTGATCTTCGAACGCTTCCTGAACCCGGAACGTGTGTCGCTGCCTGATATCGATGTCGATTTCGACCCGGAGGGGCGTCTGCACGTCATCGACTACTGCGGTGAGAAGTACGGCCGCGACAAGGTGGCGCAGTGCGTGATCTACGGTGTGATCAAAACCAAGCAGGCGTTGAAGGATTCCGCACGCATCATGGGCTACGACTTTGCCATGGGCGACAAGGTCACCAAGGCGCTGCCGCCGAGCAAGAACGGCAAGGACGCGAGCCTGAAGGAGATCTTCGATCCCACGTCGAAGCATTATGCCGAGGCGCGTGAGTTCCGCGAACTGTATGAGTCCGATCCGGACGCGCACAAGATCATCGACAAGGCGAAGACCATCGAGGGGCTGATCCGCCAGACCGGTGTGCACGCCTGCGCCACCATCATGGGTAGCGAGCCGATCACCGATACTTCGCCGCTGCTGCAGCGCGTGGATAACACCGTCACCACCACGTTCGAATACCATACGTGCGAAACGCTGGGTCTGGTCAAGATGGATTTCCTTGGCCTGTCCAACTTGACGGTCATCCAGGACACGTTGAAGAACATCGTGGCCAACGGCAAGGACCCGGTGGACTACACCAAGATTCCGCTGGACGACAAGGAAACCTACCAGCTGTTGGCGCGTGGCGACACTCTGGGCGTGTTCCAGCTTGATTCCGACGGCATGCGTGCGCTGCTCAAATCGTTGAAGCCCGATAACTTCAACGATATTTCCGCACTGATCGCGTTGTACCGCCCGGGCCCGATGGATATGGATTCGCATAACAACTATGCGAAGCGTAAGAACGGATTGCAGAAGATCGAGCCGATCCACCCGGAGCTGGAGGAGCCGCTCAAGCAGGTGCTCGACGAGACGTACGGTCTGATCGTGTACCAGGAGCAGGTGCAGTCGGCGGCGCGAATCCTGGCGGGCTATTCGCTGGGCAAGGCAGACGTGCTGCGCCGAGCCATGGGCAAGAAGAAGCCGGAGGTGCTGGCCAAGGAGAAGATCCCGTTCTTCCAGGGCATGAAGGAGCACGGGTATTCCGAAGAGGCCGCGCAGGCCGTGTGGGATGTGCTCGTGCCGTTCTCCGGCTATGCGTTCAACAAGGCGCATTCCGCCGCATACGGTTTGATCTCGTATTGGACGGCGTATCTGAAGACGCATTACCCGGTCGAGTTCATGGCCGCGTTGCTGCAGGGCACCAAGGACAACAAGGACAAGACCGCGTTGTACTTGGGCGAGGCTAGGCGCATGGGCATCCAGGTGCTGTCGCCGGATGTGAATGAATCCGTGTACGCCTACTCCGCTGTGGGCGACGTGGTGCGCTTCGGTTTGGGCGCCATCCGCAACGTGGGTGATAAGGCCGTGGCCGACATCATCGCCGAGCGTGAGGGCAAGCGCGGCAAGTTCGTGAACTTCATGGACTTCGTGCGTCGTGTGCCGCTCAGCGCGTTGAACCGTCGTTTGGTGGAATCGCTGATCAAGGCCGGCGCGTTCGATTCGATTGATCCGAATCGTCGTGCGCTGTATCAGATTCACGAAACCGCTATCGAATCGGTGGTGGGTTTGAAGCGCAAGGAGGCCGAAGGCCAGTTTGATCTGTTCAGCGACATGGATGATGCCGACGAACAGGATGTGATGGGCGACGCTTCCGTCACCGTGCCCGATGTGGAGGAGTGGGATAAGAAGACCAAGCTGAATTTCGAACGCGAGATGCTGGGCCTGTATGTGTCCGACCATCCGCTGTCCGGTATGACGGCTGTGCTTGCCGGGTTGCGTGAGATGTCGATCGCGCATCTGATCGACAGGGCCAAGACCATGGGCGAGGGCCAGCAGGTGACCATCGCCGGTCTGGTCACCAACGTGGACCGCCGCGTGTCCAAGCGTGGCAATGCGTGGGCGATTGTGACCGTCGAGGATCTGGAAAGCTCGATTCAGTGCATGTTCTTCGGCAAGGTGTATGAGGCGGCGGCCGCCGAGCTTACCGTCGATCAGGTGGTGCAGATCCGGGGCATGGTGGAACTGCGCGACGAGACGGTGAGCATGCGCGCCACCGAAATGCAGGTGCCTACGTTGGAGGCGGCGGACGAACGGCCGGTGATCATTACCCTGCCGCAGGCTGCGCTGGATCGGCGGCATATGATGCAGCTGGGGCATGTGCTGACGAATCATCCGGGGTATTGCGAGGTGAAGCTTGCGGTTATGGATGCCAAAGGCAACGCCGAGGTGATGACGTTCGGCGACCGGTTCCGGGTGAAGCGTGACACCAGTTTGTTCGCCGAGATCAAGATCCTGTTCGGCCCAAGCTGCCTTCCCACCGCCTAGTTCAGCTCCTTGCAAACTACCGACGCTGGCACCCCTCTCAGCGTCGGTAGTTTGGGTTCTTCTCAAACTGTAGACGCTGACGGTGTTCTGAGCGTCGGTGGTTTGGGGTTCCTCAATCTGTCGATTGTGTAGGAGGAACAGGGGCTTCCGTATGATGATCCGACCGTAGGCTTGGCTGCTGAGCCGTGAAGCGATAGATGCTTTTGTGGGGAAGCAAAGACGTCCGTATGGCATGTGAGACCGTAGGCTTGGCCGAACGGCCTTGAGTGTGTCGAACATGTCATACGGACGTCTGGTCATACCGGGGAATACCGGGGAATACCGGAATACAAAGCCCATGATACGAAAACGCCCGCTGCGGAAGTTGCAACGGGCGTTTTCGCGGAAAGAGGTGATGAAAAAGAAAGGAAGTGGGGGATTACTTGCCGGCTGCGGCGAGGTAATCCGGGATCTGCTCCGGGTACTCCGGCCATGCGCCGTTCTGGGTGCATACGAAGGCGGAGGTGTTCACGGCCTTGCGGTGCGCTTCGACCAGGGAATCGCCCTGCAGGATGCGTGCGGTGAACGTGCCGGAGAAGGAGTCGCCTGCGCCAACGGTGTCGACTACTTCCACGCGCGCGGTGTCGACGGTGGAGGTTTCGCCCTTCTTGGAGATGATGGTGGAGTAGGCGGCGCCGGCGGTCAGGATCACGTAGTCGAGGTCGAACTTGTCCATGAACCAGTGGCATGCGTCTTCACCGGAGGTGCCGCGGATGTCGAACATGTCGCGCAGGAGCAGGAGCTCTTCGTCGTTGATCTTGAATACGGTGGCGTAGCCGAGCAGTTCTTCGATGAGTTCCTTGGAGTAGTGGTCGCCGCGCAGGTTGATGTCGAAGAACTTCATTGCTTCGGGCTTGGCGTGCTTGAGCAGTTCGGTGATGGTGGCGTGGGATTCGGGGGAGCGCAGGGCCAGGGTGCCGTAGCAGATGGCGTCGGCCTGCTGCACGATGTCGATGAGCTGACGGGTGTAGAGGATGTGGTCCCATGCAACGCCCTTGATGATGGTGTACTCCGGGATGCCGTTGCGCAGTTCGACTTCGACGGTGGAGGTGGGCCATGCGTTGCGTTGGATGACGGCGTGGATGCCTGCCTTGGCGGTTTCGGCCAGCAGTTCGTCGCCGAGTTCGTCTTCGCCGACGGCGCTGATGGAGTAGCCTTCGGCGCCGTTCTTCATGGCGTGGTAGGCGAAGTTGACGGGGGCGCCGCCTGCGCGCTTGCCGGTGGGGAGCATGTCCCAGAGCAGTTCGCCGAGGGAGAGCACGATTGGCTTGGTCATGATGGGTTCCTTCCGTTGTGGTGGATTGTGGTGTTTTTCGCTAGTTGAAGCTGAAAAAATCTGATGGGTGGTCGAGCAGGTAGTTGATTGCCACGGCCGCTGCGCCTAGGACTGTGGCATCCGTGGGCATGGTGGTGAGCCGTATGGTGGTGGATTCGTAGATTTCCGGTATGGCTCGTTGCCTGACGGTTCGTTTGATTTCGTCGAGTAGGGGTTGGCCTGCTTCGGAGACAATGTCTCCGATGACGATGGTGTGCGGGTTGAATGTGTTGAAGATGATGAGGCAGCCGTAGCCGATGTAGGTGCCGATGGTGCGGATCATGGCGAGTGCTGCTTCGTCGCCGTGGTGTGCGAGTGCGAAGAGTGCGCGGCATGCTTCGGTGTGGCTCATACTGTCTGCGCCGTTGACGATGGTGCCGTTGTCGATGAGCATTTGGTGGATGGCTGGGGTGGAGCAGTAGCATTCCAGACAGCCGATGTTGCCGCAGTCGCAGG
This sequence comes from Bifidobacterium angulatum DSM 20098 = JCM 7096, assembly GCF_001025155.1. NCBI lineage: Bacteria > Bacillati > Actinomycetota > Actinomycetes > Bifidobacteriales > Bifidobacteriaceae > Bifidobacterium > Bifidobacterium angulatum. The sequence goes on from NZ_AP012322.1 coordinate 702,924, forward strand.
GTTTGCCGTTGACGTCGATGGAGACGTGGCCGATTTCGGTGGCGGTGCCGAGGGCGCCGTTGATGATGCGTCCGTGGTCGATGACGCCGAGGCCTACGCCTTCGCCGACGAGGTAGTAGGCGAGGTTGGGTTCGCCGTTGCTGTTGGGGTCGAAGAGGGAGTTGGCGAGTACGCCTGCGCGGGCGTCTTGTTCGATGAAGACGGGGACGGTGAAGCTGTTGGCGAATTCGTCGATGAAGTTGATGGCGCGCCAGCCTTGCATGGAGGATACGACGGCGGTGTGGCCGTTGTTGCGCAGGTAGGGGCCGGGGACGGCCATGCCGATGGCCACGATGGTGGGGTCTTCGTGCAGGAGCTGTTCGATGGTGCTGTGCACGGTGGCGATGGTTTCGCCGATGGTGTCGTTTGATACGTAGGGGAGTGTGGTGAGGCTGGATTGGTTGCCGGTGAGGTCGAAGACGCCGATTTGTACGAGGGAGCGTGCGAATTTGACGCCGATGACGTGGAAGTGTGCTGTGTCGAGTGCCAGGCCGATGGAGCGACGGTTTTTCTTGCCGTCGAGGTCGCCGGTTTCTTCGATGGCGTGCGCTTCGATGAGTTGTGCGGTGATTTTTGGTGATGGCTGCTGGGGTGAGGCCGAGGGCTGTGGCGATTTGCGCGCGTGAGCTGACGCCGTTGCGGTAGAGGTGTCGCATGATGCGGGAGCGGTTGGTTTCGGCGATTCCTGCCTGTGATGCTGCGTTGATGGTGGGGCTTGCCATGGCTGACACCTCCTTGAGTCTGTTCTCTCATCCTTGAATCTGAACTTGATTAAGATATTAACGCAGTTAATACAAAGATGCAAGCCATACCCGCATGGCGTGTCGCTGGTCGGCGGCGGCAATGCCGCTCCGATGGCGTCGTTTCATATTGTGGACGCTTCGTCAATGATGGCATATCGCGTCAAAACGTTGCAATGCCTTATAATCCGGCCGATTCCCGGCAGGCGTTCTCTTCAGGTGAAACGGCAAAGAAACATTAGGTGGTTACGTTAGCCCACAGCCTGCGCCATTTAGGGCGGCGCGGGAGATAGAGAGAGGTATCCCTCATGAATGCTAAGAAGATTATGGCTGCCGCCGTATCCGTGGCCGCCATCGCATCGCTTGCCGCATGCGGCGGCGTAAAGGACGATGCCACGGCAGGCAATGCCATCACCATCGGCACTACCGACAAGATCACCAGCCTTGATCCGGCAGGCTCCTACGACAACGGCTCCTACGCCGCGCAGATTCAGGTATTCCCGTTCCTGTACGCACAGGACTACAACACTTCCGAGCTGAGCGCCGATATCGCCGCCGACGACGGCACCTGGAACTCCGACGGCACCCAGTTCACCGTCAAGCTGAAGTCCGGTCTGAAATTCGCCAACGGCCACGACCTGACCTCCTCCGATGTGAAGTTCTCCTTCGACCGCGTCAAGAAGATCAACGACGAGAACGGTCCGTCATCGCTGCTCGCCAACATCACCGACGTCAAGGCCAAGGACGACACCACCGTGGTGTTCACCGATTCCGTGCCGTACGACGTCACCCTCAAGCAGGTGCTGTCCTCCCCGGCAGGCCCGATCGTCGATGAGGAGTCCTTCTCCGACAGCAAGCTGACCGACGCCGACACCATCGTCAAGGACAACGCCTTCGCCGGTCCGTACAAGCTGACCTCCTTCAAGCTCAACGAGGCCCTGGCCTATGCCAAGAACGACTCCTACAAGGGTCTGACCCCGGCCAAGAACGATGCCGTGCAGGTCAAGTACTATGCCGACGCGTCCAACCTGAAGATGGCCGTGCAGCAGGGGCAGATCGACGTGGCCTACCGTTCCCTGACCCCGACCGACATCTCCGACCTGTCCAAGGACAAGAAGGTCAAGGTCGTCACCGGCCCGGGCGGCGAAGAGCGCTTCCTCACCTTCAACTTCAGGATCCAGCCCTACGGCGAGAAGACCAGCGAACCGAACGCAGCCAAGGCCAAGGCCGTGCGCCAGGCCGTCGCCAACCTCATCGACCGCGACGAGCTGGCCTCCAAGGTCTACAAGAACACCTACACCCCGATGTACTCCTTCATCCCGGACGGCCTGACCTCCCACTCCGACACCCTGAAGAGCGCCTATGGCGACGGCAACGGCAAGCCCAGCACCGACAAGGCCAAGAAGGTTCTCTCCGACGCCGGCGTGAAGACCCCGGTCGACCTCAAGCTGCAGTACAACCCGGATCACTACGGCTCCAGCTCCGCCGACGAGTACGCCGCCATCAAGTCCCAGCTGGAATCCAGCGGCCTGTTCAAGGTCGATCTGCAGTCCACCGAATGGACCCAGTTCAACAAGGACCGTGTGGTCACCGAGGATTCCGACGGCTCCTACCCGGTCTACCAGCTCGGCTGGTTCCCGGACTACTCCGACCCGGACAACTATCTGTCCCCGTTCTTCCGTGACGGCAACTTCGTCAACAACGGCTACTCCAACAAGGAGATCAACGATCTGATCGTCAAGCAGGCCGGCGAGAAGGACGAGTCCGTCCGCGAGAACCTCCTGAAGGAGATTCAGGAGAAGGAAACCGACGACCTGTCCACCATCCCGCTGCTGCAGGGTGCGCAGACCGCCGTGACCGGCACCAGCGTGAAGGGCGTTGTGCTCGACGCATCTTTCCGCTTCCGCTACGCCTCCATCACCAAGTGATCGAACGGCTTCGCCCGGTCAAGCCGGGCGAAGCCATATTCCAAGCGGATGCCGTGGTGTCCCCGCAGGGTTCTGCGCCACAGCCCGCTGCCAGCGAAGCGAATGCTGGGAGACGAACAGCCTCTGCCCGTCTCCCAGCATTGTCGTAATCGCATCAACACATCGCACAATCCAATATTGGCCCTACATAAAGGAGCTTGAGCGTGTCAGCTACAGCAGCTCCGGCAACTGCCGACCAGGCAGGCAAGCCGAAAGAAGCCAAAAAGAACCGATTGTCAGGCGGATTCTTCCGTTTCGTCCTGACCAGGTTCCTGCTTATCATCCCAACCGTTTTCATTCTCGTCACCGTGGTGTTCTTCGTGATGCGCGCCACCGGCGACCCCATCTCCGCCGCGCTCGGCGGCCGACTCACCCCGCAGGAGCTGCAGGCGCGCATTCACGCGGCCGGCTACGACAAGCCGCTTATCGTGCAATACTTCGAGTATCTGGGCAATCTGCTGCACGGCGATCTCGGCACCACCATGACCGACAACCAGCCGGTCGTCTCCATTCTGGCGCGCTATGGCTCCGCCACCTTCGAACTGGCGTTCCTGGCGCTTATCGTGGCGCTTGTCGTCGGCATCGGGCTGGGTCGAGTCGCCGCCCGCAGGCGCGACCATGCCGCCGACGCCGGCATCCGTACCTTCGCCATCCTGTGCTACGCCACCCCGGTGTTCTTCCTTGGCCTGATCTTGAAGCTCATCTTCGCCATCTGGCTTAATGCGTTGCCCGCCTCCGGTCGTTCCTCGCTGGCCACCGAGATGCAGTTCTCCCGACTGGTTTCCCCCACGGGCTTCTACATCATCGATGCGCTGCAGCTCGGCGACATGAACGTGCTCGCCGACGTGCTGCGCCACGCGGTACTGCCGGCCTTGGCCCTGGGCCTGCTGACCGCAGGCGTGTTCATCCGCTTGGTACGCACCAACGTGATTTCCACCTTCAACTCCGGGTATGTGGAGGCCGCGCGATCCCGTGGCGTGTCCGAGAAGCGTCTGCTCAACAAGCATGCGTGGCGTCCGGCGCTTATCCCGATCATCACCGTGATGGGCATGCAGATCGCCATGATGCTCGCCGGCGCGGTGCTCACGGAAACCACCTTCGAATGGAAGGGGCTGGGCTTCATGCTGTCGCAGTACCTCAAGGCGCGTGACTTCGTGGCCGTGCAGGGCATCGTGATCCTCATCGCCATCATCGTGGCCGTCGTCAACTTCATCGTCGACGTGATCGCCGCGCTCATCGACCCGAGAGTGAGGTACTGACATGGCTCAGGCAAATGCAACCAAAACCGCCATCTCCGGCGACGAACGCCTCGGGAATCTCCGGCTGCGCAGAAAGTCGGCCTGGGCGAAGCTGCCGATCGTCAAACAGCTGCGTGTCGCGGTCGGCTGGCAGAAGGGCATGCTCGTCACTGGTCTGGTGCTGTGCGCGTTCTTCCTGATCGTCGCGCTGTTCGCGCCGGTCATCGCCCCTTACGGGCATGCGCAGATCAAGGACGCCAGCGGCTCGTTCCCCGCGCAGGCGGCACCTTCGGCCAAGCACATCTGGGGCACCACGGCCGGCGGCTTCGACGTGTTCAGCCGTGTGGTCTGGGGTACCAGAACCGCCATCATCGCCATCATCGTGGCCGTGCTGCTGTCCATCTTCGCCGGCGTGCTGCTCGGCCTGGTATCCGGCTACTTCGGCGGCTGGGTTGATCGCGTGCTGGTGATGATCGCCGACGCCATCTACTCCTTCCCGTCGCTGCTGCTCGCCATCCTTATGGCCATCATGATCTCCCACGGCCAGTCGGGGCTGTGGAGCGGCATCCTCGCTTCGGGCATCTCCATCACCGTGGTGTACATTCCGCAGTATTTCCGTACAATCCGCGCCGAAGTGATCCGCATCAAGGAATCCGCGTACATCGAATCCGCCCGTGTGGTGGGCGCCTCCACATGGCGCATCATGACCAAGCATCTGTTCAAGAACTCCACACGAACCCTGCCTGTGATCCTGACGCTGAACTCGTCCGAAGCCATCCTGACGCTGGCCGGCCTGGGCTTCCTGGGCTTCGGCATCGAACCGACCGCGGCCGCCGAATGGGGCTACGATCTCAACCGTTCCGTGTCCGACGTGACGGCAGGCATCTGGTGGACCGCCGTGTTCCCGGGCCTGGCCATCGTGCTTGTCGTGCTCGGCATCACGCTGGTCGGCGAATCGCTCAACGATCTTGCCGATCCGCGCCTGCGCGCACGCAAGTCCGCGGGCGAGGTCGTCGGCTCGATCGAAGACACCTCCGTCGACAAGAAGGAAAACATTTCCGCACGCAACGAGGTCATCGCCGAACTGGACGCGGCCGGCAACCCGATCGCGGCAAAGCCGGTGGCGACCGTCACCGACCTTGACGAGGCGTTCCGTGCTTCGGAATGGACCGGCGAAGGCGATACGGGCAACAGGGGAGAGGAGTGAACGCCATGACACAACAGGCGCAACACACGCAGCACAATGCCCAGCAGGGCGATCTCGCCAATATCAAGGACCTGTCGGTCTCCTTCATGACGGATGCCGGCTCGATCAAGGCAGTCGAGGATGTGAACTTCACCATTCCGCGCAAGACCGTGGTCGGCGTGGTCGGCGAATCCGGTTCCGGCAAATCCGTGACCGCGCGTTCCATCATCAAGCTGCTGCCCGAAACCGCCACCACTTCCGGCGCGATATACCTGTCGAACCGTGAGGATACCGGCACGCTCGACGTGCTGTCGCTGTCCGGAGAGCAGCTGCGCACGATGCGCGGCAGCCAGGCGGCCATGGTATTCCAGGAGCCGAACTCGGTGCTCAATCCGGTGTATACCATCGGCTGGCAGATCGAGGAAGGCCTGCGCGCCCACGGTATGAAGGACAAGAAGGAGCTTCGCGCCAAGGCCATCGACATTCTGAAGAAGGTCGGCATCCCGGACGCCGAAACCCGTGTGGACTATTATCCGCATCAGTTCTCCGGCGGTCAGAAGCAGCGCATCGTCATCGCCATGGCGTTGGTGCTGAACCCCGGTCTGATCCTGGCCGATGAGCCGACCACCGCGCTGGACGTGACGGTCCAGGCCGAAATCCTCGACCTGCTGCGTCTGGCACGTGACGAATTCGGCGCATCGGTGCTCATCATCACCCACAACATGGGCGTGGTCGCCGATATCGCCGACGAGGTCGTGGTGATGTACCGCGGCCACGTGGTCGAGCAAGGGCCCGTGGAACAGATCTTCTACAAGCCGCAGCACGAGTACACGCAGCGTCTGTTGGCCGCCGTGCCGCGCATCGGGCAGCATCTCGTGGTGCGGGACCGCAAAGGCAATCCGATCGAACGCAAAACCGACTGGCATGACGAACCGCTCGCCGTCAAGGCGCGGAATCTGAGCATCACCTACCCCGGTCACCTTATGCAGCCCGACTTCAAGGCTGTGGACGGCATCGACTTCGAGATCCACCGTTCCGAAGTGCTCGGACTGGTGGGCGAATCCGGTTCCGGCAAGTCGACCACGGGCCGTGCCATCGCCGGCCTGCAGAAGGTCACCGGCGGTTCGCTCAACGTGCTGGGCGTGGAGATGAACGGCGTGAAGGAGCGCGATTTCAAGGCCAAGCGCGCCGACATCGGATTCGTGTTCCAGGACCCGGGATCCTCGTTCGACCCGCTGATGACCATCGCCGAGAACGTGGCGGAACCCCTGCTGGTGCACCACAAGTTCGGTTCCGTAGCCGAGGCGAAGAACTATGTGGGCGATTTGCTGGAAATGGTGCAGCTGCCGCGCGTGTACATGGACCGTTACCCGCATGAGCTTTCCGGCGGCCAGCGCCAGCGCGCCTCCCTGGCGCGAGGATTGGCGCTGAAGCCGAGTTTGCTCATCGCCGATGAGCCGACTTCCGCATTGGACGTGTCGGTGCAGGCCAAGGTGCTTGAACTGTTCAAGAGACTGCAGGCCGAAATCGGTTTCGCCTGCCTGTTCATCACGCACGACCTGGCCGTGGTGGACATGCTTGCCGACCGCATCATGGTGATGCACAAGGGCAAGATCGTGGAGCACGGCGATGCGGACGACATCATCGAACGCCCGCAGAACCCCTACACGCAGAAGCTGCTGGCCTCGCTGCCGCTGCCCGACCCGGTCAAGCAGCGCGAGCACCGCGCCAAGCTGCATGACCTGCTTGCCGCCCAGCGGTAGGCGGATCGGCCGCGTAACAGCAAGCCGAATACCACAACGGCGCTTCCGATGGTCATTCCATCGGAAGCGCCGTTGTGGCATATATCAGGCCATTATTGTTTGGCCAATAACCATGCTGCGGTTGTGCCGCCCGTACTACATGCGGGGCGGCGCAACCGTCAATCAGCGGATCACGCCACGGAAGGCGAACTGGGCGTGAGCGTCTCCGTCCGCCTTATGCCTGAGATAGTCATGCACGTAACCCATGCGCTCCACCGTAGTGGCGGCCAGCGGCTCGGGCAGCGCATCAGGGGAGAACCATCCCACCTCAAGGCTTTCGTCGTCGCCCACGAACGGTTCCGTGTTGCCGTTCGGATCGGGCCTGCACAGGAACAGGTGATCCATGTACATGGTGTTGTCGCCGTTCGCATAGGTGAGGATCTTCCGCGACGATTTCACCGACACCAGATCGGTGACGATCACGTCGACGCCGGTCTCCTCCTTGACCTCGCGGGCCACGGTGTCGGCAGGCTCCTCGCCAGGCTCGTTAATGCCGTACACCATGGCCCATTCGCCGGTATCGGAGCGTCTGCCCAGCAACACGCGGCCCTGGGCGTCCTGCACATAGCCGGACACGCCCATGAGCCACAATAGATCGTGGTCTATTTTCCTGCGTAGGTCGAGAATGAACTGCGGCGTGGTCATAGTGCGTTCCTTTCCGGTCCACGATCCTTCGCAGCGTAGCTGCTCACTTCGCCTACGCACAGCCCGCTGGGCTGTACGTTTGACGGCTCAGCGTGGTCTATCTTCCTGCGTAGGTCGAGAATGAACTGCGGCGTGGTCATATCAGGCCTTGCGACCCTTGGCGGCCATATCGGCCATCCATTCCTCGACATCGTCGATCTGCTTCGGAATGCCGGCGGACAGCCATTCCGGGCCATGCTCGGTCATGAGCACATCATCCTCGATACGAATGCCGATGCCACGGTACTCCGGCGGAATCAGCAGATCGTCCGCACGGAAGTACAGGCCGGGCTCGATGGTGAAGATCATGCCCGGGCGGATTTCGGCACCCTGATACGACTCGAAGCGTGCCTGCGCGCAATCATGCACATCCAGGCCCAGATGGTGGGCCACGCCGCAGGCGAGCCAACGGCGATGCTGCTGGCCTTCGGGGGAGAGCGATTCCTCCACGCTCACCGGTAGCAGACCCCACTCGTGCAGCCTCTCGGCGATCACGCGCATGCAGGCGTGATGGATGTCGCTATACGTGGCGCCCACCTTCGCGGCTTCGAAACCGGCCTGCTGGGAATCAAGCACGGCCTGGTACAGACGCTTCTGCAGATCGGTGAACCTGCCGTTCGTCGGGAAGGTGCGGGTGATGTCGGCGGTATACAGGGAATCGACCTCCACGCCGGCGTCCACCAGCAGCAAGTCGCCGTTCCTCACCACGCCGGTATTGCGCATCCAATGCAGGATCGGGGCGTGCGGGCCGGAGGCGACGATCGAATCGTAGCCGACTGTATTACCCAGTTCGCGGGACACGGAATTGAACGCGCCTTCCAGAACACGTTCGCTGCGCGGCTTGTCAAGCGCCTCCGGCAGCGTGGCCAGCAGACGGTCGAAGCCCGCCTTGGTGGCGCTGATGGTCTTGCGCATCTCGCCCACCTCATAGGAATCCTTGCACATGCGGGCCTCGGAGGTGAACTCGCGCAGCTTGTCGTCATCCGCCGCATTGGCATCGGGATCGGCGAACCCGTTGGCCTTGCGCACCTCGTTCACCAGCGCGGTGATCTGCGGGTCGGTCTCGCTTACAACGCGCACGCGCACGGCGCCGGCCTCGGTGCCGACATCCTTGCTCAGCGCATCGGCCAGCTGCGCGATGTCATGCGTTTCGATGCCGGTCATCGCCTGCATCTCCACCAGGCCGGCGCGCGGGCCCACCCAGTATTCGCCGTAATGCGCGTTCATGAAGAAATCGGCGGTGGAATTGTCGGCGCGCGGTGCCACGAACAGTTCCGGCACATGGGTCGCTCCGGCCTTCGCCTCGGGTGAATCCGGGTCGACGGGGTTGAGCACCAGCACGGCGCCCGCCTCATAGTCGGTTCCAAGACCCGTGTAATACGCGAACGTGCTGTCCGGGCGGAACATGTAGTCGCAGTCGTTGTTGCGCACCTTCGGCTGGCCGGCCGGAATCACCAGGCGCTCGCCGGCGAAGGCCTTGCCGAGCGTCGCACGGCGGGCGGGGGTGAACTTGGAGGATTCCAACGGCTTGATATCCGGATCCTCGTCGGCCCAGCCGGACTTCATGAACTCGCGGAACGCGTCGGAATTCGGGCGCAGCGACCGATTGTTCACACGGTCGGCCATGGCCTGATCGTCGCCCGGCGCGGCGGCACGCTCCTGCGCCTCGTATTCCTTGTCCTTTTCGGTGATCACTTCACCCATACTCGCTCCTTGGTCATCCTTGGAATTGTGATGTTGTGCTGCCCGCGCCGCGCACGGGCCTTGTTTTCGAAAGGCCCAGCGGCACTACCGTCCCATCGTAGTCCACCACGCAGCGGCATACGGGGTGTTTTCCAAGGCGGCCGCATTCAGTCCGGAACGCAATGCCACTCGGCTCGTAAAGTGCAATAGAATATGAAAGGTTTGTACGTATTGAGAGGAAGTCATGTCTTTCGAGCATCCGAACAGAAACAGCGAATCCATTCACGACGTGGAACGCGATATCATGAGCCGCCCGCCGGAGCACAACACCACCAACCTTGACCTTGACCGCATGAATCTCATGCTGGACGTGCTGGGGCATCCGGAGCAGTCCTTCCGCGTGATCCACGTCACCGGCACCAACGGCAAGGGATCCACGGCGCGCATGGCCGAGGCCATCTGCCGTGCATATGGCCTGCGTACCGGCCTGTACACCTCTCCGCACCTGGAGAAGGTGAACGAGCGCATCGCCATCGACGGCCAGGAGCTCAGCGACGACGATTTCATCGACGCATGGGACCAGATCAAGGATTATGTCGCGCTGGTGGACGCCAAGATGGAGCAGCAGGGCAAGCCCCGCATGAGCTTCTTCGAAGTGCTCACCGCCATGGCGATCTGGAAATTCGCCGACGCGCCGGTCGATGTGGCGATCGTGGAGGTCGGCATGGGCGGCGCGTGGGACGCCACGAACGTGCTGAACGCCGACGCGGCCATCATCGGGCCGATCGATATGGACCATATGAAATGGCTGGGAGACACCGTCGAACAGATCGCCGAGGAGAAAGTCGGCATCATCAAGCCCGGTTGCACGGCGGTGATCGGCCGCCAGCCGCATGAGGACGATGTCATGCCGATCATCGAGGAGGCCGCGGAACGCAATCACGCCACACTGGTACGTGACGGCTATGAGATGACGGTAAGCGATCGTCTGCCGGCTGTCGGCGGCCAGGTGGCCACGCTGAACACGCCGCTGGGCACCTACACCGAAGTGCCCATCGCCAAATTCGGCGAACATCAGGCGCATAACGCGCTCGCCGCGCTCGCCGCATGCGAGGCCGTGATCCCCACGTCGGGCGCATTGGATGGCGATCTGGTGGCCGAGGCGTTGAGCGGCGTCAAGATTCCGGGCCGTATCGAACAGATTCGCACCTCGCCGACCATCATCCTCGACGGCGGGCATAACATCAATGCCGCGGAATCGTTGAGGGCAGCGATCGAAGAGAACTACAGCTTCGAACAGTTGGTCGGCGTGGTGGCCATGATGGCCGACAAGCAGGTCGAACAGTACCTGGGTGTTCTCGAACCGGTGCTCAGCCAGATCGTGGTGACCGAGAACTCATGGCGTGATCGCGTGATGCCGGCCGACGAGCTGGAGAAGATCGCCATCGACGTGTTCGGTGCCGATCGTGTGATCAAGGAGCCGAATCTGCCGGATGCCATCCAGACCGCCGTCAATCTGGTCGATGCCGATGATGAGCTGGGCGTGGGGTACGGCCATGGCGTGCTGATCTGCGGCAGCTTCGTCACCGCCGGCGACGCGCGTGCCATGCTGAAGGAACATGCCAGCCCTGTTATGGAGAAGGCCATGAGCATCCACCAGGCCACCGTCGAACCGGACGAGCGCAATGATGCCGAAGACACCGTAGACAACGGTGTGGAAGGTGTTGACGGCGAGCAGTCGGCCGAAGAGTGAAGCGTGGAAGCGTAGACGGGCGATAGCCGCGGAAGGCGGATACGCGAAGACCGGGCGCGAACAGCGGTATGCTGTGCGCGCCCGGTCTTCCTTTTGCCTATGCGATGCGTGCGTGTGGCGTGTGGACGGCTGCCAGGCTAGCTGCGCAGCGCCTTGGCACGCTCCACGGTCACGTCCACCAGCACGGCCTGCGCGTCGATGACGGGCAACTGGGGCAGTGGGAACGCCTCGTTGAGCACGCTCAGCTCGGTGCACCCGAGGATCAGCGCATCGCAGGCGCATGGTCCGGCAGGGTCGAGCATGTCGCGCAGCACGGATTCATACCGGTTGAGATTCAACTCGCCGCTGCCTTTCACATCGTCGTAGATCAGCGAGGTGATGCGGGCCTGCAACGCGTCGTCCGGCTCCACGAAGGTATAGCCGGCTTCCTCGACGGCATGCTTGTACACGCCCGAAGCGCGCGACCCCACCGTGCCAAGGAAGCCGACGCGCGTGGTACGGCCTGCCGGGTACAGCTGCGACAGACGCTTCACGGCTTCGCGCGGCATATGCAGGATCGGCACGTCGGTAAGCGCCTGGAAGCGGTCGTGGAAATAATGCGCGGTATTGCAGGTCAGCACGATGAAGCTTGCGCCCATCGCGGAAGCCTTGTCGATATCGTCCGCGATGACGGGGAACGGGTCGTCATCCGACTCGCCGACGATGAACGCGGTACGGTCGGGAACGGATGCGTCGTTGAACACCACATAGTCCAGGTACTCCTGATCGCTATGCGCATGCGTGGCGGCGTTGACCAGGCGGATATAGCTTTCCGTGGCCAGCGTGCCCATGCCGCCCAAAACGGCAAAGAACGGTCGTTTCACTTCAATTCGCCCTTCTTGGTGAAGTATTTGGCGTAGCTCTTCTTGTAGATAGAGAACATGTGGCGGATCATGGCCCAGCGCAACGGGTTCATATCCTTGGAATACTCCAGCGTGGTGCCCCAGTCGCCGGAGGCGAGCATCCTGCGACCGGCCTCCTTGTCGGGGCCTTCGGCCACATAATCCAGGAAGATCGACTTCGGGATCTCGAGCCACAGCTTGGAGCCGCGGCCGAACAGCGTGTTGCCGTCGAACGGGGTGTCCTCCACCAGGTCGTCGACGAAGTACTTGGCCAGGTTGAAACCGTTCAACGTCACGAAATAGCTGGAACGCCCCTGGCGCAGATTGATCTCGAACAGCTTGTATTCGCCGTCGCGCTCGTCGTACTTCATATCGAAGTTCGCCACGCCCTCATAGCCGATATCCTCAAGGAACGCCTTGATACGGCGGAACACGCCCTCGTTGTAGTCGGGCAGAATGGCCGCGTAGTTGCCGGCGGCGACGGGGGAGGGGTCCTCCAGCAGCGGGTGGCCGAGGAACATCATGCGCACGCGGTGATGCTGATCCACATACGCGTTGAGCACGCGCATGCGCGAATCGTCGCCCGGAATGAAGTCCTGAATCACCATTTCCGAGGTATAGCCTGCGGCATAGGCGCGCTTGATGATCGTCTCCAGTTCGGCCGGATCGTTGAAGATATAGGCTTTGCGGCGGCCTTCGAAGTCGATGTTCAGCCATTCCACGGAATTGGCGGGCTTCATGGCCACCGGGTAGCTGAACGGTAGATTCCGGTATTCGCCGGCCTTGACCTCATCGGCGGTGACGGTCTTCGTCTTCGGGTGGGGAAGATCGTACTGCTCGCAGATCTGATAGAACGTGGATTTGTACGCCAGACGGCGCGACAGGTTGATATCCAGCGTGTTGTAGACGAAATACTTGCGCAGATCGTCGCCGCACTGGCTGAGCAGATTCGCATACACATCGCCGCAGGGGATGAGCAGCAGCACGCGATCCGGGTCCTCGGCCTTCATGCGTTTGCCCAGGTCGAGCATGAAATCGCGGAAGGTCACGAAATTGTTGAAATCGTCGACAATATGCACATTGACGATCTTGCTGAATTTCGTAGGGCTGAGCTGGAAATACGCGTATGCGTCGGAGACGATGCCGTACTCCTCGTGGAACGCCCTGGCCATGCCGTACACGTTGATATCGCTGCCAAGCAGAATCGGTTGGAATCTTGTCATGAATGTCACCTTACCTATGTTCTTGCCCATTGTTCTTGCCCATGTCGTGCGGTCGCATCGATTATTCGCCCAGCACGCGGCGCACGACGACGCTATCGCCCTCGTACGGCACCGGCTTGCCGTTGATGATGTTACGCGTCTCATCGCCCTTGCCGATGACCAACACGACGTTGAACCGGTCGTTATGCTCGCGGGCGTCGGCGATGGCCTTGGCGACGGCATCCTCACGGGGCATGACGATCTGCGTCTGCGCCGCGGGGTCGGTCACATACGATTGCATCTGCCGTGCGATATCGGTCGGATCTTCGAAATTGGGGTCGTCAAGCGTGAAGATGAAGGATTCCACGCGTCCGAGCGCACCCTTGACGATGCCCTCGCGCCGGTCGATCGCCTTGCCGCCCGTCGTTCCGGATACCAGGGTGATGCGCGGATTGCGCTCGCCGTAGACGCGTTCGATCTCATCGACCAGCGATTTGACGGAAATATAGTTGTGCGCGAAATCGACATAGACCAGCAGATTGTCGCCGCCCCTGATGCGCTCCATGCGACCGGGCACCTGCACGTTCTGCACGGCGTGCATGGCCTGACTGCTTGCCGGCACGCCCGCTCTGTGCGCGATGGCGATGGCCGCCGCGGCATTGACGATATTGAACTCGCCGGTCATGTCCAACGCCATGGGCTCCAGCGTGACGCTGCGCTCGCCGTCGCTGATGGTGGCGATGAAGCCTTCCTTGTTGTTCGGGTCAAGCCGTGTGACGACCTGTGCGTCGCCCCCCATGGCGAATTCGGTGACGTCGATGCCGGCCGCCTTGGCGTCTTCGCGTAGCAGATCATGGTGGTCGCAATCGGCGCCGAGCACCAGTGCGCGGCTGTTGGCGATGATCTGGCGCTTGCAATGGAAATAATCCTCGAACGTGGGGTGTTCGATCGGGCTGATGTGGTCCGGCGAGATGTTGAGGAATGCGGCCACGTCGAAGGTGAGGCCGTATACGCGGTTGACCTTGTAGGCCTGGGAGCTGACCTCCATGACCAGGTATTTCATGCCGTTATCCACGGCCTGGCGCATCATGCGGAACGAATCGAGCGACTCGGGCGTGGTGAGTTTGGATGGCAGCATGGTGTGTCCGTCAAGGCAAAGATTCACCGAGGAGAACAACGCGCACCTGCCTTGGGAGTACTCGTTGAGAATGGCTTGGGCAAGGAACGCGGTGGTGGTTTTGCCCTTGGTGCCGGTGATGCCCACCACGGTCAGCTCGTGTTGCGGCAAGCCATAGAACGAAGCGGAAAGCAGGCTCATGGCCTTATGCACGTCGTTGACGATAACGCCGATGGCATGGGTGCGGTCGGAATGATCCTCTTCGGCCACGTAGGCGTACAGTCCCTTGGTGTCGATGCCATCGAGGAATTCCGGCTTGAACCGTCCCTTGACGAACAGCATCGTCCCCTGCGACACCTTGCGCGTGTCGTAGGTGATGGTGGGGATCGGGGTGTTTGCTCCGGGCAGATCCGCCACATCAAGGGTCCAGCGGTCGGGTGTGATGATCTCGCGGAGTAGATGATGCCGCTTCAGCAGCTCGACCGCACTGAACAGGGTGAACGATACGTTCGTGAATGCCATAGGGGAATCGCTTCGACTTTCCTTCGGAAACAGAATCCCCACCATCGTACCCCAGCGGTTATTGCAACAGCCGCTCCACTACACAATCATCACCTTCGTAGGGCACATGCCTGTTGAGGTCCTTGATCCAACGTTCATGCCCTTTGCCGATGACCAGCACCACATCGGTGCGATCCTTGTCCTCCTGCGCCTCATGCAATGCCGAGGCGATCGCCTGCGTACGGTCGATGATCGTATCGGACGTCACATGGCTGTTGGTAACATGATCGGCCATATCGCGGCAGATGTCCTCATACGGTTCGGTGTCGGTGTCTTCCGCGGTGAACACGAAACGGCTGATACGGTCCTGTGCGGCCTTGACGATGCCCTCACGCCGGTCGATCGCCTTGTTGCCGGCCGATCCGGCGACCAGGGTGATGCGCGGGTTTCGCTCGCCGTAGCGGGTCGACACGTAATCGAGCAGCTTGACCACGGAATCGTAATTGTGCGCGTAATCGACGATGGCGATGGTGCTGGTGCGTTCATCGCGGTACTGCATCATGCGCCCCGGCACCTTGGTGTGCTCCAATGCGCGCAACGCCTCGCAATCGGCGGGCACGCCGGCGGCATGGGCGATGGCGATCGCGGCCAGGGCGTTCTTGTAATTGAAATCCCCATCGAGATCAAGGCTGAATTCGCCCAGGTCGTTGCCGTCCAGGCGCATCCGGTAGGCGCGGTGCGTGCCGTCCGCAGGCCATGCGCAGGTCTGGTCGTCGGCTCCGTCCCGGGGCATGGCGTCGAGCACGCCGAATTCGCTGACCGGCACCTGATGCACGGCGGCGTCCTCGCGCAGCAGCCCGATATGCCTGCACTCCGAGCCGAGCACCAGCGTGCGGCTGTTGGCGATGATCTGGCGCTTGCAATACAGGTAGTCCTCAAGCGTGGGGTGTTCGATCGGGCTGATGTGGTCCGGCGAGATGTTGAGGAATGCGGCCACGTCGAAGGTGAGGCCGTATACGCGGTTGACCTTGTAGGCCTGGGAGCTGACCTCCATGACCAGGTATTTCATGCCGTTATCCACGGCCTGGCGCATCATGCGGAACGCGTCGAGCGATTCGGGCGTGGTGAGGTCCGATTCGGCATAGGTGTGGCCGTCAAGGCAGTTGTCGACCGAGGAGAACAGGGCGCAGCGTCCGGCACTGTACGTATTGAGGATGGACTGGGTGAAATAGGCGGTGGTGGTTTTGCCTTTGGTGCCGGTGATGCCGATTACGGTGAGGTCCCGCTCCGGGTGGTCGTAGAACGCGGCGGCAAGCAGGCTTAATGCCTTGCGTGCGTCGTTGACGATCAGACCGGGTTTGGTGGTGTGGGAGGAAAGGTCGCTTTCCGCAACATAGGCGGCCAGGCCGCGCTCTTCGGTGCCGTCGAGGAATTCCGGCCTGAACCGTCCCTTGCATACCAGCAGGGTGTTGGGGGCGACGGTTCTGGTGTCATAGGTGAGGTTCGTGAAGGGGGTGTCGACGCCGTCGATATGCGCGGTGTCAAGCTGCCAGCTGTCTCCATTGATTATCTCTCTGAGCAGATTATGCTCAGAGAGAACAGCGGCGGCGGAGTTAAGCGTCAAAGTCATAGGTGTCCTTTTGCAGAGTCTTTCCGCCCTTTATTGTGATGGCGGAACCTGACAGAAAACTGAGGATTACAATGGATTTCGTGACGAATACTGACGGCGAAACCCTGACGCAGAAGCGAGAGCGCTTTGAACGGCTTGCCATGCCTGCGGTCGATGCGCTGTATCGTCAGGCGATGAAGCTGACCAACAACCCCGATGACGCGCAGGATCTGGTACAGGATACGTTCGAGAAGGGGTTCAAGGCGTTCGAGTCCTTCAAACCCGGAACGAACTTCGAAGCATGGATGACCACCATTGAACGTAACGCCTTCTTCAACCAATACGCCAAAGCCAAGCGCCGTCCGCAGCGTGCCAACGATTCCTCCGGCGAATACGACGACTGGGACATCTATTCCGCGTCCGGGCATTCGTCCGACGGGTTGAAATCCGCCGAGGAGGAATATCTTGACGCATTCGCGCCCGAAGAGATCATGGCGGCGCTCGCCAAGCTGTCGCCCGAGCGTCGCCAGGTGTTCATCGATGCCGCGATCGACGGTAAGTCATACAACCAGGTGGCCGAGGAGCAGGGGGTGAAAATCGGTACGGTGATGAGCCGTTTGAACCGTGCCCGCACGCAGCTGAAACATGAGCTGGCCACATATGCGAGGGAACGGGGCTATCTTGCCGGTGCCTCTGCACGCAAAGCCCTGCCCCCAGCGAAGAACGCCGGCAAACCGCAGATAGACAACGATAATACGAAGGAGTAGGAGAGAGAACCATGTGTTGTTGTTGTGAATCGCCTCAGCAAAGTGAAGCCCAGGGGGGCAGACGTCTGCCTGCCATCGAACGGCATATCTCCATCACCCGTGCCGGTGCGGATGGTGTGGTGAGCCATACGGAGGTGCATATCACCGCCAGCGGCGGCGACTATTTCGCCTCCGGCGAGTATTTCGATCCTAGGGTGTGCTGTGATGCGCATGAGCGGGCGATGATCGACGCGCTGCGCAGCTATCTGAGGCCGCAGGCCGCGCCCGCCTGCCTGATGGCCCGTCTGAAGGCCACGCTTGATCGTTGCTGCGAGGAAGAAGACAGGTAACGCATCCCCGGTGCTCCATGCGCCGTCCGATCTGCCATGAGGCGGTGCGATTCGCCATGGATCTGCGATCCAGCATGATTCGCGCGGCCGGCATGGCTGAATGGGCTTGCATGTCTGCTTGGCGGATACGGCTGTAGAAAAAACGAGACCCTCCCGAACCGTATGATTCGGGAGGGTCTCTACGTCTTTTCGACAGGATCAGGCGTTCGGGCGCTTGCCGTGGTTGGCGGCCTTCTTACGACGATCCTTGCGCTTACGTCCACGCATGCCCATGATTGGACTCCTTTTCAGTAATAAAAATAAGCCTTAGGCATTATGCCATGACCGATAGACCTTGGCAAATAACCGTTTCATTATCCAGTCGATCGCCGTGCCGGTCGGATCGGCGATCAGATCGACCGACCGGCACGTTCCGAGCGGCACGGTTTGGCGTGGCGTGGTGTATCAGGCCAGTTCCGCTCCCAGGAAGATCTTGGTGGTGCTGGTCTCGCCGGGCTTGATGGTGATGAGCTCGTTGCCGGTGTTGAAGGCGTTTGCGTAGGCGGTCTGCGGTTCCACGGCGGTGCCAGCCGGGTGCTTTTCCGCGGGGAAGCCGGTGCCGGTGCACACCTGGAAGGAGGTGATCGTCTCGTCGCCGCCGACGGTGACGGTCAATCCGTCGGGGCGGGTGAAGGTGGCGGTGGTCTTGCCGTCCGCATCATGCTCCACGTCGGTCCATGCGTCGTCGAAGGGCTGGTTGGTCAGCAGGGTCGGCTTGCGCAGATCATACTTGGTGCCGTCCACCGGTTCGGTGCCGGTCGGGATGAGGTTTTCGTTGACGGTCACATGCGTCTTGGCGGGGACCTGCAGGATGCACTGTGCGTTATGGCCGTCGATCTCATCGCCGTAGCCGTTGAAGCCGTTGTCCAGCCACGGGTGGAGCGCCACGGCCCACGGGGCGTTGATGTCGCCGTTGTTGGTCGCGCTGATGGTGACGGTCATACCCTCATCGGTCAGTTCGTGTGTTGCGGTGACGGTGACGTCGAACGGGTAGCCCAGCAGGTACGGCGCGCGCCAGGACTGGGTGACGGAGGTCTCGGTGAGCGCTTCGAGCTTCCAGAACGAGCGGTAGCCGTAGCCGTGGATGGCGTTGTTGCGCTCATGCTCGTCGATGGGCAGTTCGTAGGTGACGCCTTCGAAGGTGTAGGTGCCTGCCTCGATACGGTTCGGGAACGGAATCAGCATCTGCCCCTGGCAGCAGGTGACGGGATCATCGGGACCGAGCGGGACGATGACGTTGCGGCCACGGTAGGTGAGCTCGCGCAGCGTTCCGCCGAGTTCGGTGACGACGGCCTTCCAATCGCCGCATGCGATCGAGTACTGCTGGCCGGTACGAGGGGAAAGGTTCTTTGCCATAATTCACACTCCCATAGTGTTGATGTACAACGGTTGTTACCGCTAACACATAATATTATACCTCTAGTGTAGCGCGTTGGGAGCATGCATATGCATTTCTAGTAAAACTCGGATTCGGCGCCGCTGCTCCTTTGGCTGTTCAATAGCGCATGGGCATGCGCAGTCGCGGCCGGTCGGCTATGCTTGGGTGGGATTGTGCTGTGCAAAGGGAGGCAGGCGATATGGGCAAACGCATTATTCTGGCCGATCCGCGTGGGTTTTGCGCTGGCGTGGATAGGGCGATACTTACGGTGCAGACCATTGTGAAATCCGCCGGTTCCGGCGACAGTCACGACAGTCATGGTCTGCCGCCGGTGTATGTGCGTCGGCAGATCGTACACAACCGTCATGTGGTCGAGGAGCTTGCCTCGCAGGGTGCGGTGTTCGTCGAGGAGCTTGATGAGATTCCCGACGAAGCCGCTCGGGCGCATACGCCGGTGGTGTTCTCCGCGCACGGCGTCTCCCCATTGGTCAAGAACGAGGCGAAACGGCGCGGTCTGAACGTGATCGACGCCACCTGCCCGCTGGTGGGCAAGGTGCATCGCGAGGTGCTGCGCTTCGTGCGCGAGGGGTACGAGATCGTCTATATCGGGCATCTTGGCCATGACGAAGCCGTTGGCGTGGTGGGGGAGAGCCCGGAGCATGTGCATCTGATCGAGCATGAGGGCGATGTGGCCAAACTCGACTTCCAGCCGGAAACCAAACTGGTGTTGCTGACGCAGACCACGTTAAGCGTGGATGAGACCGCCGACACCATCGCGGCGTTGCGCGCGAGGTTCCCCTGGATTGAAATGCCGCCCAGCTCGGATATCTGCTATGCGACATCGAATCGCCAGGCGGCGGTCAAACTGGTTGCCGAACAATCCGATTGCGTGGTGATCGTAGGCTCGGCCAACTCCTCGAATTCCGTGCGATTGATGGAAGTGGGGCAGGAAGGGCTCGACGCCCGGTTCAGCGCCGCGGATGCTCCGGCGAAGACGGGGGCATGCGGTAAGGCGCATCGTGTGGACGATGCCAGCGAACTCGACCCGGCATGGTTCGAAGGCGTGGAGGCAGTGGGGGTTTCCTCGGGGGCATCCGTGCCGGAGATGTATGTGCAGGACGTGATCGATGCGCTGCGTGGCATGGGGTATACGGGTATGGAATCCGTGGAAACCGTCAAGGAGAACATGCATTTCGTGCTGCCCGCCGAACTGCGCCGCCAGACCTCGCGCTAATCGGCCCCCGCCGTGGCTATTTCCATATCCCACCCGCGTTTGGCTGCGCTGAGCATTCCCTTACCGTAGCTGTTTTCGGTTCCCATCCGGATTCGGCTGCGCTAAGCATTCCCCTTCGCAGCCACTTCCGCTTCCCATCCGGATTTGGCTACGCTACCGAATCGCAATGTGGCCAGACCGGGGCATCGCCCGAGCCTAGCCACATATGTCGGCAGTACGAAGGTGGTGCCGCTTTTCGTCACCATGTGCCGATTGGCGCGGCGATGCCATCCAGTACCTTCAGCAGATCGTGCGGGTTCAGCCCTACGGAGAATCCTCGTTTGCCACCCGACAACAGGATCTCATCGAATTGCAGAGCGCTATCGTCCAATACGGTCTTATGCTTCGTGCGCTGCCCGAGCGGGGAGATGCCGCCGACCACATATCCCGATTCGCGCATGGCGACCTTCGGGTCGGCCATGGCGGCTTTTTTCGCGCCGACCGCCGCTGCCAGCGCCTTCAGATCCATATGCCCGCTTACCGGCACCACGCCCACCACGCGTTCGGAACCGGTATCGGCCATCAGAGTTTTGAACACCTGATGCTCGTCGAATCCGAGTTTCTTTGCGGCCTCGACGCCGTACCCGTCATCCATGTGGTCGTTGGAATGCTCGTATTCGTAGGTTGTGAATGCGATGCCGGCCTTTTCCAGTTGCACGGTCGCCGGGGTCGAGCCTGCGCCCTTCTCGTGTTTTTTCTTGCTCATGGCGCCCATCATAGAACCTGCCACGACAGTTTCGATGGAATTGGGCATCCGTAACGTGAGGGGAATCCTTTGCTTGTCCGATTCGGGCGAATCGGACATCGGGCGGTGATGATGGGAAGGCTGGTTGACCGATTCTCGGGAATCGGACAACCGTGGGGAGTGACCATAAAAAAGACCCCCGCCATACGGCGAGGGTCTGTCGATGAGTTCGTTATGAACTAGTGCGGATCACTCCGCGCCTATTCACTCGGAGATCTCAGCGAAGTACAGCAGGGTACGGATCATGTTGGAGGTGAAGCCGTACTCGTTGTCGTAGAAGGAGACGGTGCGAGCCATGGTCACGCCGTCAACGGTGTTGACGTCGGTCTGGGTCGGATCGAACACGCCACCGTGGGTGTCGCCCAGGATGTCGGAGGACACGATGCCCTCGTCGTTGTAGCCGTAGTACTCGCAATCAGCGAAGGCAGCCTTGAAGGCCTCGTTGATCTCGTCGGCGGTGGTCTCCTTGTTCAGGACGGTGGTCAGCTCGGTGACGGAGCCGTCCGGAACCTGGATGCGCTGGGCATGGCCCTGCAGCTTGCCGTTCACGGACGGAACGACCTTGCCGATGGCCTTGGCGGCGCCGGTGGAGTGAGCGATGGTGTTGATGGCGGCGGCGCGCAGGTTGCGGCCGGTCTTGGTGCCACGCGGGCCGTCCAGCAGCATCTGGGTGCCGGTGTAGGCGTGGATGGTGGTCATGAAGCCAGCCTTGATGCCGAACTGCTCGTCCAGCAGCTTGACCATGGCGGCCATGGAGTTGGTGGTGCAGGAACCGGCGGAGACGATCACGTCGGAAGCCTTCAGGATGTCATGGTTCACGCCGAACACGACGGTCGGGGTGACGTCGTCCTTGGCCGGGGCGGAGATCAGGACCTTCTTGGCGCCGGCGTTGATGTGAGCCTGGGACTTCTCGGCGGAGGTGTAGAAGCCGGTGCACTCGAGCACGTACTCGACACCGTCGTTCTTGACCCACGGGATGTTGTTGGCGTCCTTCTCGGCGTAGACCTTGTATTCCTTGCCGTCGACGATGATGGAATCCTCGGTGGCCTTGACGTCGACCGGCGTACCGTCGTCATGACGGAAGGTGCCGTGGGTGCTGTCGTACTTCAGCAGGTAGGCGAGAGTTGCCGGGGTGGTCAGATCGTTGATGGCGGCAACTTCGATGTCGCCGGCCTGGCCACCGCGAGCCTGCAGCTCGAAGATGCGGCGGAAGGCGAGACGACCGATACGACCGAAGCCGTTGATACCAATCTTAACTGTCATGTAATTCTCCCTTTGGGAAGGCCAAGCATGGTGTTATGCATGCCGAGCCATGGTTTTACCAACGTTTCCCACTGTAGTGCCTTACCTGTACTAAGGGCAATGAAAACGAAATCATTTGTACTTATATCGGACACCGCCCATGTGAGCGTGCCCAGCCCTTGTGCTTGGCGGCATGCGCAGCCCTCGGCGGAAGGGGCGGATATGCCGTCAAAGGCGTTGTGCGTTCTCGTGGCCGGTGTGCAGCACGGCCGACACCTCGGTGTTGAGCGCCCCCAGGTCGCCGGTGAATTCATGCAGTCGCGTCACGGTGGGCAGCGGTGCCTCGGCGGGGAACGTGACGATGAGTGTGCCGTGCCTGACGATGATTTTGGCGGGCTGGCCATCAAGGAACTCGTTGCTGACACCATTGACATGGATATTGCTCATGGTGGCGTCGACCAGCTGGTATTTGAGTCCTGGCTCGCTTACCCCGGTCGAGATGTCGGAATGCGAGAACACGGATACCATGCGCCCGGGTTTTACCTCGTTGGCGGGGAAGGAAAGCTCGCCGTCGCAGATGGCGGTGATGGTCGTGCCGTCGCCATGCAGGAAACCGGTGCCGCCATGGCGTGCAAGCAGCGCCATAAGCTGGATGTTCGAGATTGTGTGGTCGATCCTTCCGCCGAGCGCACCATAGATATGGAATGTTCTGGCCCCGTGAAGCCACCCGATTTTCAATGCGGAGAGCATATCCGGGTCGTCCTTCTCGGGCGGCAGCGCGATGGTATGGTCGCCTAGCTGCGGCGGTCTGCCTTGCAGCGAATCGAAATCGCCTACGATCACGTTCGCGTCGATCCCCAGCTGGCGCGTGTGATCAAGCCCCCCGTCTGCTGCCACGACAAAGGCGCCGTGGGGAATCCTCGGCGTTTCGTCGTAGTATTCGCCGGCTCCGAAGATCACACATGATGTCGTTTTGTCAGTCATGCCCCCATAGTCTAATCGTGCGCCCGGCCCGGCTGGTCCTGGCGGAAAACGCTTTCCGCAACGTCGGTCGATTCGCCACATATTCGATACAAACATCTTGCTACTGTGGTGCATGGTTTTTCCAAGAAGAAAGGGACAGACAGCCTTTATGTGTGGAATCGCTGGATTCGTCAACGATATGCCCATCGATACCAAGTGCCCGGTGCTTAAGCGCATGACCGATATCATCGCGCATCGTGGACCGGACAGCGAGGGGCATTACATCGACGAGCATGCGGCGCTGGGGCACCGCCGACTGAGCATCATCGATCTGGGTGGCGGCAAGCAGCCGATCTATAACGAGGACGGTTCTCTGGTCATCACCTTCAACGGTGAGATCTACAACTATCAGCCGCTTCGCGAACAGCTTATCGAGGCCGGCCACACCTTCACCACCAAAAGCGACACCGAGGTGCTGCTGCATGGCTATGAGGAGTGGGGCGTGGAACTGCTGCAGAAGATTCGAGGCATGTTCACCTTCGTGATCTGGGACAGGAACAAGCGCGAACTGTTCGGCGCCCGCGATCATTTCGGCATCAAGCCCTTCTACTATGCCAAGATGAACGGCACGTTCATGTATGCTTCGGAGATCAAGAGCCTGCTGCAGCACCCTGACTTCGTCAAGGAGCTCAACGAGAAGGCGCTCAAGCCGTACATGACCTTCCAATACCCGGCCATCGGCGAGACCTTCTTCAAGGGTGTGTTCAAGCTGCCGGAAGGCCATTATTTCACCTACCGCGACGGCAAGATGAGCATTCACGAATACTACGACGAGCATTTCCGCGAATCCTCCACCAAGCTCGATCCGCTGGTGGACACCATCGACCGCACGGTATGCGATTCGGTCAAGGCCCACCAGATCGCCGACGTGGAGGTCGGCTCGTTCCTGTCCAGCGGCGTGGATTCGAGCTATGTGGCCGCGGTCGCACGCCCCGAGCACACGTATTCCATCGGCTTCGGCAAGGGGACGTACAACGAATCCCAGCAGGCCGGAGAACTTGCCAAACTCATCGACCTGAACAACACCGCCGAGGCGTTGACCGACGAGGAGGCGTTCGCTGCATTTCCGCGCATCCAGTGGCATTTGGATGAGCCGGATTCCAACCCGAGCTGCGTGCCGCTGTATTTCCTGTCGGCATTGGCGGCGAAGGACGTCAAAGTCGTGCTCAGCGGCGAGGGCGCCGACGAACTGTTCGCCGGATATATCGATTACGGCGTGCACACCAAGTTCAAGCCGATCAAGGTGCTGACGCGTTGGCTCGGTCATCTGCCCGCAGGTGCCCGCCATGCCATCGCGCAGTGGTGCAAGGGCAAGACCTTCCATGGCGCATGGCATATGTATGCGAATCTGGCGCCTGCGGAGGAGAGCTTCATCGGCCAGGCGCGCGTGTTCGAGGAATCCGAGTCCGACAAATTGCTCAACCCCGAATACCGTAATGCGCCTAGCGTGCAGAGCATCGTCGACAAGACCTATGCGCGTGTGGAAGGCAAGGGCCTGAGCGAACTGAAGAAGAAACAGTATCTCGACATGCACCAGTGGATGCCGGGCGACATTCTGCTCAAGGCCGACAAGATGACCATGGCCCATTCCCTGGAGCTGCGCGTGCCGCTGCTCGACAAGGAGCTGATGGCGGTGGCCGAGCAGGTGCCGACCAAATACCTGATCACCGATGAGAACACCAAGTACGCGTTCCGCCAGGCCGCCGGCCGCCACCTGCCGAAGGAATGGTACGACCGCGAGAAGCTGGGATTCCCCGTGCCGATCAAGAAGTGGCTGCGCGAGGAGAAGTTCTACAAGTACGTGCGTTCCGTGTTCGAGCGTGATTATGTGAGCAAGTTCTTCGATCAGGATGCTTTGCTCCGGATGATCGACGACAATTACGCCGGCAAAACCGACGACCGCCGCAAGATCTGGACCGTGTACTCGTTCCTGACCTGGTACGACGTGTACTTCGTACACGATGGTTCCAAGCCGGATGTTATCGCGATCGCATAGGGTGCGATAGGCACATGGGCATGATGACTGGAACACGTGGGTTCAAGTGTGTCGTGGCTGCTGCCTTGGCGGTGATGGTCTGTCTGCCGTTGGGCGGATGCAGCATCGAGATCAAAGGCGGTAAGCGCGACAATGCGAACACAGGTAATGCATTGGATCTCAAGGACGGCAAATGGCATACCGGCAGCAACGGCTATGGCGGCAGCGACAGTTCCAGCTACCGGTATGTGATCGTGGACACCCCGGATGGCGAGAAGCACTGCATCGCGTTCCGCGATAGCGGCGGCGCCGGCGGCATGAGCTGCTGGGACAAATCTGATGCAGGCAGAAGCGACGAGAAGTAGCAAAAAGTAAGGCGTAGCAGGCGCCCGATCGTACAAGACACGCGGGCGCCTGTTTGTCAAGCCCAGTGGTACACTGAACCCTTGGCTTGAGAAATCAAGAAAGCGGGGCAACCCCACCTGGGAACCTTTCAGGGTTTCGGGTTCAAGGCGATTCCTCCCGTGCAATGCGCGAGATTGGGGAATGAGAGTGCCAATGCGTTCTAGCGTTAGAACGTCGATGGCATGCCGTGAAACCGAACGCTGAAGTATTCCAAGTGAGCCTCGTGAAGGAAATACAGAGGATTGGAGTCATCATCAGCGACGAACCACGCATTAATGACGAGATTCGCGTCTCGCAGGTGCGCCTGATCGGTCCTAAGGGCGAACAGGTGGGCGTTATCGCGACCTCGGTCGCACTGAACCTTGCGAAGGAAGCGAACCTCGATCTCGTCGAGGTGGCGCCCAATGCAAAGCCTCCGGTTGCCAAGCTCATCGATTACGGCAAGTACAAGTACAACGAGAAGATCAAGGCTCGTGAGGCACGCCGCAATCAGAACACCGCAGAAGTCAAGGAAATCCGTTTCCGTCTGAAGATCGATGACCATGACTTCGATGTGAAGAAGGGGCATGTCACCCGCTTCCTCAACGGCGGTGACAAGGTCAAGGTCACCATCATGCTGCGTGGCCGTGAACAGTCCCGTCCGATCGGCGGCGTCGAGCTGCTGCAGCGTCTCGCCGCAGAGGTGGAGGAGTACGGTACCATCGAGTCCCAGCCGAAGCAGGAAGGCCGCAACATCATCATGGTGCTGGCGCCTAAGGGCAAGAAGGTGCACACCCAGTCCGAGCAGCGTCGTCGCGGCGCAGAATCCCGCGCCGAACGTCAGGCTCGTCAGGCGGCACGTCTCGCTGCCAAGCAGGAGGCTCAGGCCCAGGCCGCAGCCGAAGCGCAGGCCTCGATTTCTAAGACTTCCAGCAAGAAGCACATCAACAAGGAGGGCAGCAATGCCGAAGATGAAAAGTAATTCCGCCGCTTCCAAGCGCGTCCGCCGTACCGGCACGGGCAAGCTGATGCAGGCCGGCAGCGCCATGCGCCACAACCTTGAGCACAAGTCCGCTCGCAAGCGTCGTGCACTGAAGGCCGATCAGGTTCTCGCGGGCCCGCAGTCCAAGAAGCTCAACCGCATGCTGAGCAAGTGAAATAACCCTTTTACGAATCTTTAAGAAAGCGAAGGAAAACATATGGCACGTGTGAAGCGCGCAGTAAATGCTCACAAGAAGCGTCGCGTCGTTCTCGAAAGGGCTTCCGGCTACCGTGGCCAGCGTTCCCGCCTGTATCGCAAGGCCAAGGAACAGCTGCTCCACTCCTTTAACTACAACTTCCGCGACCGCAAGGCTCGCAAGGGTGATTTCCGCAAGCTGTGGATCCAGCGCATCAACGCCGCCGTCCGCGCTGAGGGCATCACCTACAACCGCTTCATCCAGGGCCTGCACCTTGCCGGCATCGAACTGGATCGTCGCGCCCTTGCCGAGCTCGCCGTGAGCGACCCGGAGACCTTCAAGGCCATCGTCGCCGAAGCCAAGAAGGCTCTGCCGGCCGACGTGAACGCTCCGGTCAACGCCTGAGCCGTATAAGCCGTACAGGTTTTGCAAACCCCGCCACATCGGCGGGGTTTCTTGTTTTCATAGGCGTTGTGCACGCATGGCGTATGCTCGGCGTCTGCGCCGATCCGCCTTTGCCGGCATGGACCGGCATACAATGGTCGGCATGAGTCAGACCGATGCCCTTACACGCCTGGAAACGCAGTTCATCGCCCACATCGATGTGGAACGCGGCCTGTCGAAGGCGACGGTTACGGCATACACGTCCGATCTTGACCGGTACTGCGTTTGGCTGAGGGAAGCGGGGATTACGGAACCCGCCAGCATATCCCGCAACCACGTGGAGGAATACATCGCGCATCTGGACTCCCATGGCGCGAGCGCGCGTTCCAAGGCCCGCAATCTCGCCTCCATCCATGAGTTCCACCGTTTCGCCCTTGCCCAGCATGCCGTGGCCGACGACGTATCGGCCGCGGTCAAGGCACCGAAGGGGGCAAGCACACTGCCCGACGTGCTCACCGTGGACGAAGTGGCGCGGTTGCTGGACTGTGCTCCCGTTCCCGCACCCGGTTGCGTGATGGATGTTCCCCATGCGGTGCTGATGCGCGACAAGGCGCTGCTGGAGTTCATGTATGCCACCGGGTGCCGCGTGTCGGAGGCGGTGGGTACGGATCTGAACGATATCGATCTGAACGAACGCGTGGCGCGGCTGCTGGGCAAGGGGTCGAAGCAACGGTTGGTTCCAGTGGGGGAGTACGCCTGTGCTGCTATGACGCGCTACCTGGACGAGGGGCGTTCGCTGTTGGAGGGATGCGCGAAGAGCAAGGCCCCCGAGCGTAGCGCGGTGTTCCTCAACAAGCGTGGCCAGCGTATGTCAAGGCAATCGGTGTGGGAGGTGGTGAACCAGGCAGGCAAGCGAGCCCATATCGGCAAGCCCCTGCATCCGCACACCCTGCGGCACTCCTTTGCCACGCATCTTATCCAGGGTGGTGCCGACGTGCGCACCGTGCAGGAGCTGCTGGGGCATGCAAGCGTCACCACCACGCAGATCTATACGCATGTGAGCCCGGAGAATCTGATCGAAACGTATCTTACCGCGCATCCGCGTGCCCGCTGATCGTCGGCAAACCGGCATGACAACGATGCCGCGGTTACGGCGAACCGCCGGCGAGTGCGCGTGAATCACACGGAAATACCATATGCGGCGTGATGTTGTGTCAAGGGGCGCGTGATTTCCCCGACGTTTGGTGGAGGTTTGATAGAGTGGGGAGTATGCCTACGGATTTGCTTGGACGCGATTATGAAACTTTTCCCGCTCCTGAGCCGCTGGAACACCACGGCCCGGCACGGGTTATTGCCATGTGCAATCAGAAGGGCGGCGTCGGCAAAACCACCAGTTCCATCAATATCGCCGGTGCGTTGAGCCAATACGGACGCCGTTGCCTGATCGTCGATTTCGACCCTCAGGGCGCTGCAACCGTTGGCTTGGGTATCAATGCCAACACTGTGGAGAACACGATCTACACCGCGCTGTTCGATCCTGACGTCGACCCGCACGATGTCGTGCAGCATACGAACTTCGAGAATCTCGACGTCATTCCCGCCAATATCGACCTGTCCGCTGCGGAAGTGCAGCTGGTCACCGAGGTCGGGCGCGAACAGGTGCTCGCCAGCGTGCTGCGCCCGTTGAAGGACGAATACGACGTCATCATCATCGACTGCCAGCCATCGCTCGGTTTGCTCACCGTGAACGCATTGACTGCGGCGGATGGCGTCATCATCCCCGTCGCTGCCGAGTTCTTCGCCCTGCGCGGTGTGGCGCTGCTCATGCAATCCATCAAAAAAGTGCAGAGCCGCATCAACCCGAGCCTTGAGGTATACGGCGTGCTGGTGACCATGTTCACCAAGACCCTGCACTGCGAGGAGGTCATGCAGCGCATCTACGAGGCATTCCAGGAGAAGGTCTTCCACACGGTGATCTCCCGTTCCATCAAACTGCCGGATTCCACCGTGGCCGCGGCACCGATCACGTTCTACTCGCCTGGGCACAAGACCAGCAAGGAGTACCGAGAGGTGGCGCGCGAGCTGGTGGCGGAAGGGATCGTCGCCTGACCGCACGAGCGGTTCCATGAACGCGAAGGCGAAGGCCGGTTGTCGGAGTGTCCGATGGCCGGCCTTCATTTTGGCCTGATGTGGCTGGGGCCGGTCGGTGCAGTCTGTTCAGCCATAACGACACTATTTATGGTCAGTGTGACTATAAATGGTGGTACGCTGTGTTCGCGGCGGGGAACGACCCCGCTGCGAAAGGAACGATGATGGGTATCGGCAACGTTTCGGAGAGGCGGCTGGCGCAGCCGCAGATAGGCGTCTCCGTGGTCATCCTGGCGCTTGGGCCGCATGAAGACAGCGCAGTCAGTGGGCGCAGCCGCCTATGGCTGCCGCTGGTGCGCCGCGTCAAACAGCCCTTCATGGGCGCGTGGGCGCTGCCCGGCGGCGATCTGCGCGTGGGGCACTCCTTGGAGGAATCGGCGTTCAAGGCTCTGGAATCCACCACCGAACTGCACCCGAAATACCTGGAGCAGCTGTACACCTTCGGCGATCCGGCCCGTTCCAGCGGAGGGCTGCCCATGGTCTCCATCGTGTACTGGGCGCTTGTGGGCGAGGCCGAGACCAAGGACTTCGCCGAAGTGGACAACGTCAAATGGTTCCCCGCGGACGAACTGCCCGAGCTGGCCTTCGACCATCGTCGCATCATCGACTACGCCCTGTGGCGCTCGCGCAGCAAACTCGAGTACCCGGACATCGCCACCAAACTCGTAGGCGAGGAATTCACCCTGGCCCAACTGCACGACGTATACGAGGCCGTAGGCGGTCAGCCGCTCGACCTGGCGAACTTCCGCAGGAAGATGCTCGCCTCGGGGCACTTGGAAGACACCGGGCGCAAACGCCATGTGGGACGCAGCCGTCCGGCCGCCGTATACCGCTATCGGCGCGGCGATACGGCGAACAACGCTTTCCTCCTTCCGCCCACGGAAATGCCGGGACAATCATCACAACAACACGATGACGCGCTGTCGGCGCTGACAACGTCGTGACCGTCCGCCATACGCGCATCATGCGCATAGCGCAATACCGCACTTCGGCATCCGGGCACCTGAACACCCATGCCGTCAACATCGTGAACAACCACAATGAAAGGAACGCAGCATGACTGCACCACTCACCGCACCGTCCGTCGACGAGATCATCGCCAAGCTCGGCGCACAAAGCACCTGCGACGCGGGACTCACCCAGGATCCGTGGCATTTCGACACCACCAAACCAAGCTACGGGCCGGGCGCATCCATGTTCGACCAGCTGCCGAACAACGCGCCACGCCAGCAGGTGCTGCCCGAGGAATACCGCAACGCCTCCGACGAGGAACTGCAGGAGCGCATCACGGCGGCCAAAGCCCGCCTGGGCAAGAAACTGCTGATTCTAGGCCACTTCTACCAGCGCGATGAGATCATCGGCCACGCCGACTTCGTAGGCGACTCCTTCCAACTCGCCAAGAACGCCACCGAACGCCCCGACGCCGACCACATCGTCTTCTGCGGCGTGCACTTCATGGCCGAAACCGCCGACATCCTCTCCACGCCTGAACAGAGCGTGACCCTGCCGAACCTGTCCGCAGGCTGCTCCATGGCCGATATGGCCAACATCGACCAGGTCGAGGACTGCTGGAGCCAGCTCGGCGAGATCTGCGGCACCAAGCCCGACTCGGACGGCCGCCAGCAGATTGTGCCCGTCACCTACATGAATTCCTCCGCCGCGCTGAAGGCGTTCTGCGGGCGCAACGGCGGCATCGTGTGCACTTCCTCCAACGCGCACGCCGTACTCGAATGGGCCTTCGCCCGCGGCAAGCGCGTCCTGTTCTTCCCCGACCAGCATCTGGGCCGCAACACCGCGCGCGCCATGGGCATCCCGTTGGAGGAGATGCCGCTGTGGGATCCGTTCAAGCCGGCAGGCGGCGCGGCGGACCCGTCCGTATACGCGGGTGCCAAGATGATTCTGTGGAAGGGCTTCTGCTCCGTGCACCAGCGTTTCACCGTCGAACAGATCGACCGCGCCCGCAAGGCATACCCCGGCGTGAAGGTCATCGTGCACCCCGAATGCGCGATGGACGTGGTCGACGCCGCCGACGGTACCGGCTCCACCGCCTACATCGTCAAGGAAATCGTCAACGCGCCCGCCGGCTCCGCCATCGCCGTAGGCACCGAAATCAACCTGGTGAACCGTCTTGCCGCGCAATACCCCGACAAAACCGTGTTCTGCCTCGACCCGGTGGTCTGCCCTTGCTCCACCATGTACCGCATCCACCCGGCCTACCTCGCCTGGGCGCTGGAGAACATCGAACAGGGCAATATCGTCAACCGCATCACCGTGGACGAGAACACCGCGCGCGACGCCAAGATCGCCCTGCAGCGCATGCTGGAGGTGCACCCGTGATCGTCGTGATCGGAGCCGGCATCGCTGGACTGTCCGCGGCGCTCGCCGCAGCGGGGGATCGGCGCGTGGGGGCGGAGGGGCTCGCCTCCTACGGGCGTGCGCAGGTTACCGGATTGGACCGCGAAGCGGCCGACGACGTGCTGCTCGTATGCAAGGACGAACTCGTGGAATCCAACACCTACCACGCCCAGGGCGGTGTGGCATGCGCCATCTTCAGCGACGACGACCCGCAGTTGCACACCGCCGACACCATGGCGGCCGGTCATGGTCTGTGCGACCGGACAGCCGTGGATGTGCTCACTGACGAGGGCGCACGCCGCGTGCACGAACTCATCGCCGCCGGGTGGCATGTGGACCGTGGCGACGACGGATCGGTGCTGCGTGGGCTCGAAGCCGCGCACTGCCGTTCCCGAGTGGTGCACGCCGGGGGAGACGCCACCGGTAAGGTGCTCGAAGTGGATGTGAGCGCCATGGTGCGTGACAACCCGCGCATCCACGTGCTCGAACATGCGTTTCTCAGCGATCTGATCGTGCGTGACGGCCATATCGCCGGCGTGCGGCTGGTGGAGCGTGATGTTGACGGCAACGCCGAAACGCATGCAATCGATGCCACGCGTGTCATCCTCGCCACAGGTGGCGCCGGAAGACTCTACCCATACACCACCAATCCGGCCGTGGCCACCGGCGACGGACTGGCCGCCGCATTACGTGTCGGAGCCCAGGTGGCCGATTTGGAGTTCTATCAGTTCCACCCCACCGCCATGGCCATCGGCGAACACTTCCTCGTCTCCGAAGCCGTGCGCGGCGAAGGCGCGATATTGCTCGACGAACACGGCCACCGCTTCATGACCGACATCGATCCCAAGGCCGAACTCGCGCCGCGTGACGTGGTGGCCCGAGCCAACTTCCGCATCATGCAGGCGCAGGGCGGCAGGCCGGTCATGCTCGACGTCTCGCCCATGGCCAAGGAAACCCCGGATCTGGCGGCATTCCTACGCCGCCGCTTCCCGACCATCGACGCCTACACGCGCTCCCTCGGCTTCGACTGGAGTAAGGAGCCGATCCCCGTGGCCCCGGCCGCGCACTACTGGATGGGCGGCATCCGTACCGACCTGTTCGGACGCACCAGCATCCCCGGTCTGTATGCGGCCGGCGAATGCGCCCGCACCGGCGTGCAGGGGGCGAACAGGCTCGCCTCCAACTCATTGCTCGAAGGGCTCGTCTATGGCAGACGTGCCGGTCTGGCCGCAGTACGCGACGAGAACGGCACCGTATGGCAGCCGGAATCCTTTACCGACAGCGAGATCATCGGCCTGCCGGTCGCCCAGAACCCCATGGAACTCGATATGCCGGGCGCGGCGGGTGCGGCCGATGCCGCGAGCGTATGGGGCCGCGAGCGCATCGAGCGCGAGATGTGGGAGCATGTGGGCGTGATCCGCGAACATGACGGGTTGAACGCCGCGGTCGGCAACCTGTCCGATGCGCTTGCCATGGCGAATGGTGCTGTAGCGAATGATACGGCTGTGAATGCCGAGCCGACCGCATATGCGGATCTGGTCACCCGGATGGAGAACCGTAATCTGCTTACCGTCGGGTACGTCGAGGCCATTGCCGCGCTGAACCGGTGCGAGTCGCGCGGTGCGCATACGCGCAGCGACTATGCCGAGCACAATCCGACCATCGCCCATTCCATCGCCTACCGTATGAAAGGAACGCCATGCTGACCCGTCAGGTCATCCGCAACGCCGTGGAAGCCGCGCTCGCCGAGGATGCGCCCAACGGCGACATCACCTGCGAAACCACGATTCCCGCGCAGGCGCAGGGCGAGGCTCGGCTCACCGCCCGTGAACAGGGCGTGATGAGCGGCGTCGACGTGTTCGCCGCGGCATTCGCCGCGCAGAATCCAACCATCGAAGTCACGCCGCATATCGCGGACGGGGAACGTTTCGAGTCTGGCCAGGCGCTTGCCACCGTGCGCGGGCCGGTACGTGACCTGCTTACCGCGGAACGCGTCGCCCTGAACTTCACCCAGCGCATGAGCGGCATCGCCACCATGACCTCTGCGTTTGTGGGCGCCGTGGCGCAGGCGGAACAGCTGCCCGGCTACCGTGCTCCGTACGCCTACGCACGTACCCGTATCGTCGATACGCGCAAAACCACTCCCGGACTGCGTGCATTCGAAAAATACGCGGTCGTCTGC
Organism: Bifidobacterium angulatum DSM 20098 = JCM 7096; assembly: GCF_001025155.1. Taxonomy (NCBI): domain Bacteria; kingdom Bacillati; phylum Actinomycetota; class Actinomycetes; order Bifidobacteriales; family Bifidobacteriaceae; genus Bifidobacterium; species Bifidobacterium angulatum. Next base: position 736,728 of record NZ_AP012322.1, read on the forward strand.
GGCGGCGGGCACAACCACCGTTACGGGCTTTCCGACGCGGTGATGGTCAAGGACAATCACGTGGCCGCGCTCGCCGAGCAGGGCATCGACCTGTCCGGTGCGATCCGGCACATCCGCGAGCAGGTGGGGCACACGACGCATATCGAGGTGGAGGTCGATCGGCTCGACCAGATTCCGCAGGCGCTCGCAGGCGGTGCGGACACCATCATGCTCGACAATTTCTCCCTGGACGACACCCGCAGGGGAGTGGATCTGATCGGCGGGCGTGCGATCGTGGAGGCCAGCGGCACCATGACATTGGAACGGGTTCCCTCGGTCGCGGCCACGGGCGTGGACGTGATCTCCGTAGGCGCCTTGACGCACAGCGTGCGCAGCATCGACTTGGGATTGGACTGGGCGTGATGAGCACGGGGAAAACACAGGGCGAGCTGTACTTGGACGCCGCCTCCACCGAACCGGTGCGGCGCAGCGTCATCGAAGCGATGATGCCGTTTTTGACCGACGCGTACGCGAACCCGCTGAGCGTGCACCAGCCCGGCAAAACCGCTGCGCGGGCGCTTGACGCGGCACGAGCCTCGCTGGCGGCCAACCTGGGTGCGCGTCCGGATGATGTGATCTTCACCTCAGGAGGCACGGAATCCGACAATCTTGCCGTCAAAGGCATCGCCATGGCCCGCATGCGGGCATTGCGCGAGAAGTACGGGGAATCGGTGCGCCCGCGCGTCATCATCTCCGCAATCGAACATCCGGCCGTCGCGCAATCGGCGCAATGGCTGGAACAATGGTTCGGCGTGGAGGTCGTGCGCATTCCGGTGGACGGTCAGGCGCATATCGATACGGCCGCGCTGGAACGCGAGCTGGCGCAAGGCGATCTGGAACTTGCACCGGGCGACGAGGCCGACCGTCATACCGACAGCGGATCCTCCATCGACCTGACCAACCGCACATTGCTGGTTTCCGTCATGCTCGCCAACAACGAGGTCGGCACCATCGAACCCGCCGACGAGATCGTGCGCATCGCACACCGGCACGGCGTGCCCGTCCATGTCGACGCCGTGCAGGCGGCCGGGCAGATTCCCATCCGCATGCGTGACTGGAACGTGGACGCGCTGAGCATATCCGGGCATAAATTCGGCACTCCCAAAGGGCTCGGCGCACTGCTGTTGCGTGGACGTGTACCGATCGAGCCGCTGCTTTCCGGTGGCGGGCAGGAACGCGGACTGCGATCGGGCACGCAGAACGTGGCCGGGGCGGTGGCGCTCGCCATCGCTTTGCGTGAGTCGAACGAGCGGATGGCAAGCCAGTATCGGGCGCTGGTCTCGTCGCGTGACAGGCTGATCGACGCCGTGCTGCGCGTCGAGCCGAAGGCCATGCTGACCGGGGATGCGGAGCGCAGGCTTCCGGGGCATGCGTCGTTCCTGTTTCCCGGTTTGGCCGGCGAGGCGCTACTGGTGGATCTGGACGCGCACGGCATCGCCTGTTCGTCGGGTTCGGCATGCGCGCTTGGCCGCCACGAGGCGCCCGGCACGCTGCTGGCCATGGGATTCGACGAGTCCGTAGCGAAATCGGCGTTGCGCATGACCTTCCGCGAGCCGCTTCAACCCGATCAGATCAACCGTGTGGCGGCAGCCATTGAGGAATCCTGCCATTCGCTCACCCACACGTTCGCCACGCCTTCTGCCGGGTCCACGGACGCTCGGTGAGTTGCCGGCGATCGTCGATGTCCGTAAGTTGCCCGCCGAACGATGGGGGTCATTCGGCGGTCAACTTGCATTCAGGTATGCTGTCGCGGCATTACGACGCTGTTCTATGCCCGATCGGCGCCGAATAGCCACGAATGCAACGCCGCGATTTCCTCGTCATTGATACCGTGGCCCAACCCCGGGCATACGTGGTGGAACAGTCTGCCGGTACGCGCGAGCACCTCACGCGCATTACGCTGGTCGCTTGCGGGAATCGTATGATCCCCATCCCCATAACACAATGCGAACCAGGTGGAGCCCTCTATGGTCTTCGCATCCTCTTCGCCCTTGAACGAAGGACTCATAAGCACCGCGGCATCGAACACATCAGGGTGCTCCAACACCATGCGATACGACAGGTACCCGCCTTGGGAGAAACCGATCAGTACCTTGCGGAAGCGGTCGTAGACAGGGGAGCGCAGCAGCTTCACCACCGCCTCGCCCACGCGAGTGCATTCGCGCCGACGTTCCGCCACCCCGCAACCATCCGGATACCAGTAGCTGTTACCGATGAACGGCCTGTCATACGTGCCGCGGAACGATATGTAGTTCGCTTCACGTCCCGTACCCGCATACAACGCGTCGATGATGCGGATCATCTCATGCTCGTCATTGCCGAACCCATGGAAGCCGAGCAGCAGCAAGTCGTCATCGCCATCGAAATCGACGCTCGCCGCCATCCGGAGCCGTACGCCATGACGGCCATCCTCAACACGATCGGTCAATCGGAACCTCCCTCGAACATGCGGGGCGCGAACGGCGCACAAAGCCCGGAACCAAGTAGTCCGCACGGACGCTGTCGCATTACCTCGCTAGTATTGGCTCGGTTTATGTGTAAGTGCAGATAGATAACCAATCACGTACCGAACATTACGCATTACGCAACAGAACAGCAATTACTAAGAGAGGTTTCGATGGCGGTTCGCGGCGATATTCGAAATGTAGCTATTGTGGCACACGTCGATCACGGCAAGACCACGCTGGTCAATGCCATGCTTCAGCAGTCCCACGTGTTCAACGAGCGTGAGGAAGTGCCGGATCGTGTGATGGATTCCAACGATCTGGAACGCGAGAAGGGCATCACCATTCTCGCCAAGAACACCGCAGTGGAATACACCGGCCCGATGGCCGCCAAGTACGGCTGCCCGGACGGCATCACCCTCAACATCATCGACACCCCCGGCCACGCCGATTTCGGCGGTGAAGTCGAGCGCGGCATCTCCATGGTCGACGGCGTGGTGCTGCTGGTCGACGCCTCCGAAGGCCCGCTGCCGCAGACCCGCTTCGTGCTGCGCAAGGCCCTGGAAGCCAAGCTGCCGGTCATCCTGTGCGTGAACAAGGTCGATCGCCCCGACGCCCGCATCTCCGAAGTCGTCGGCGAAACCTCCGACCTGCTGCTCGGCCTGGCCGACGACGTGCAGCACGAAGGCATCGAGCTCGACCTCGATCAGCTGCTCGAAATGCCGGTCATCTACTGCGCGGCCAAGGCCGGTTACGCCTCCACCAACCAGCCCGAGGACGGCGGCCTGCCGGACAACGACAACCTCGAGCCGCTGTTCGAGACCATCATCTCCACCATTCCGGCTCCGGAATACGAAGAGGGCGAGCCGCTGCAGGCCCATGTCGCCAACATCGACTCCTCCGACTTCCTCGGCCGACTCGGCCTGGTCCGCATCTACAACGGCACCCTGGAGAAGGGCAAGACCTACGGCCTGAGCCGCGTGGACGGCTCCATCGAGAACTTCCGCGTCTCCGAGCTGCTGCGCACGCAGGGCCTGGAGCGCATCCCGGTCGAATCCGCAGGCCCCGGCGACATCGTCGCCGTTGCCGGCGTGAACGACATCATGATCGGCGAAACCATCGTCGACCCCAGCAACCCGAAGCCGCTGCCGCTTATCCACGTCGACGATCCGGCCATCTCCATGACCTTCGGCATCAACGACTCCCCGCTGGCCGGCACCGAAGGCAAGGACCACAAGCTCACCGCCCGCATGATCAAGGATCGTCTGGACCGCGAGCTCATCGGCAACGTGTCCATCAAGGTGCTGCCGACCGACCGTCCGGACGCCTGGGAGGTCCAGGGCCGTGGCGAACTCGCCCTGGCCGTGCTCGCCGAGCAGATGCGCCGTGAAGGCTACGAGCTGACCGTAGGCCGCCCGCAGGTGGTTACCAAGACCATCGACGGCACGATCAACGAGCCTATGGAAAACACCACCATCGACGTGCCGGAAGAGTACATGGGCGCCGTCACCCAGCTTATGGCCGATCGCAAGGGCCGCATGGACAACATGACCAACCATGGCTCCGGCTGGGTCCGCCTGCAGTTCACCGTGCCGTCCCGCGGCCTGATCGGCTTCCGCACCGCACTGCTGTCCGCAACCCGCGGCACCGGCATCTCCTCGTCCATCTCCGCAGGCTATGCACCGTGGGCCGGCCCCATCTCCATCCGCCAGAACGGCTCCATGGTGTCCGACCGTCAGGGCGTCGCCACCCCGTACGCCATGCAGCGTTTGCAGGCACGCGGCAACTTCTTCGTCGATCCGCAGTCCCCGGTGTACGAAGGCCAGGTCGTGGGCGTGAACAACAAGCCCGACGAGCTGGACGTGAACATCACACTGGCCAAGCATATGACCAACATGCGTTCCGCCACCGCCGACGTGCTGGAAACCCTGACCCCGCCGATCAAGATGAGCCTCGAGGAGTCCCTGGACTTCGCCAACGAGGACGAGTGCGTGGAAGTCACCCCGGAATCCATCCGCGTGCGCAAGATCATCCTCAACCGTGAGGATTGGTACAAGTGGCGCGCCAAGCAGCGTCGCCAGAACAACGCTCAGAATAATAAGTGAGTCCATGGCGTTGTTCTGACGCTTCGCGGGCCTGAAACCCGCTCGTTTCGCCTACGGGAGGCCCAATGGGTCTCCCGTTTAACGGCTCGCCAGAACAGCGCCGGGGCCACAATCGTTCCGCTACGGGCATAAGCCTCCTTCTTCCATAGGGGAAGGGGGCTTTTACGTTCCCAGAAAGGCACGGTAGAGTCACACATTATGAGTATGAGTCGCAAGAACAACGAGTCCCTCAAACCATGGTCGCATCGTCAACGCCCATTCGTGCAGATGCTCATCACCCTGCTGGCCGGTGCGGCAAGCGCAGGCATCGGCACGCTTGCGCATCGCATGGGCGCATCCATGAACATTCCCTACGGTCTGGTGATCGCCTTCCTCATTCTCGTCATCTCCACCTGGTGCGCACGCTCGCGCATGGGTGCCGTCGGCATCGGCGCGCATCTGATCGCATCCTCCACCATGGCGTGGGGTATCGCCATCTGCGGCGTAAACGGCAGCGCTCTTACGCCGGTCGGTTTTTCCGGAGAAGTGCCGTTCTTCAGTCAAAACGTAGGCTACATATGGCTGTACGGGTTGGTCGTTGTGCAGGTCGTCATGCTGTTCCTGCCACGATCATGGTTCACGATGCCGGCGCGCAAGGAATACACGGTGGCCTCGCGGCATACGTCGCGGGCATAGCATGGGTGCCGTCGAAGCGCATGTGGAAGACGACCCGGCCAGGACGTCGCCGGAACCAAAACGGAACAATGCCGGCATGCCGGGCGGGCACACGCTACGGTGGTGCGTATGACGCATATGAAGCTGACCTATCTTGGGCCGGAAGGCACCTTTACCCATCAGGCGGCCATCGAAGCCGGGCATTGCCTGAAAACGCAGTATGGCATCGACGAGCCGGAGCTCGTGGCCGCGCCGGACGTGACGAGCATCATGGCATCGGTGCAATCCGGCGAATCCTGGGGCGTGATCGCATGGGAGAACAACGTTGAAGGGTATGTGATGCCCAATCTCGACGCCCTGATCGACGCCCATGATGCCGCCGGTCTTGCCCGAGTCGGCATCAATGTTTCATTCGACGCCTTCGTCACGCCGGGAACATCGCAAATCGGCATCGACGGCGCTTCCGTCAGTGCCCATCCGCACGGGCTCGCGCAGTGCAAACGGTTCATCGAACGGCATCGTCTGCACCCCGCACAGGCTTCGTCGAATGCGGCCGCGTGCCGTGACCTCAAGCCGGGCAATGTGGCTCTCGGTCCGCATATCTGCGGCGATCTGTACGGGTTGGAAATCCTCGAGGAGCATGTGGAGGATTTCGATGGGGCGCATACCGATTTTCTCGTCATCGCACCGCGTGGTGACGTGCTGGACTATGTGGCCCGCACTCGCGAACGCGAATTCGAAACCGTGATCACCTTCATACCGCTTGCCACGGGACCTGGTGTGGTGGCCAATCTGCTTGATGTGCTACGTGATTGCGGATTGAACATGACCAGTCTCATCTCCCGGCCCATCAAAGGCCATGACGGCACATACAGCTTCATCATCACCTTGGATGCCGCGCCTTGGGAACCGCGATTCCGCCGTATGCTGGTGGAAGTGGCCGAGCATGGCGACTGGGCGAAAACCATCGCCGTCTACCCGCGCAGGGAGCGGCCGAATCCTCCGGTCGACTCGTGGATGCTGCCCGAAGGCGGTGTTCGGTTGGACTCCTCGGCTTCGACATCGGATTGGCAGACGGCACAGAACGCGAGAAGGGAATTGCTGTGGTAGAGAAGGTCGGCATCATCGGACTGGGATTGATCGGCGGATCGCTGGCGCGCAGACTCAACGCCAACGGCGTGGAGGTGACGGCCTGGAATCACCGGCCACACCCGTATGCTGCGGCACAAGCCGAAGGCATCCATTGTGTGAATACCCTGGCGGAGCTTGTCGTGTTCGAGCCGCAGGCGCTGGTGCTGTGCAACCCGCTGAAAGCCATGCCGCGGATTCTAGGCGAGCTTAAGCCTCTGCTGGACGAGCATCCGGGGATCACGCTCACCGATGTCGGCAGTGTCAAAGGCATGGTACTCAGCCAGGTCGAACAGGCCGGACTGGGGGAGTGCTATGTGGGCGCGCACCCCATGGCCGGCAACGAACTGTCTGGATGGGCGGCCGCCGATCCGCATCTGTACGACGGCGCATTATGGGCGATCACCGTCAGGCCGACCACGGCATACCGGCGTTTTCTCACCATCGCCGAGCTTATCGTCAACGACTGCGGCAACCGTTTGATCGTGCTGGACAGCGACACGCATGATCGTGCGGCCGGACTGATCAGCCATATGCCGCATGTGGTGGCCACTTCGCTGATCAACGAGCTGGTCGATAATCACGATCGCAATATCGCCGCGGCGCTCGCGGCTGGGTCGTGGCGTGATATGACGCGTGTGGCGCTCACCGACCCCAATCGTACCCGCGCCATGGTGGAGGAGGACCGGGTCAATGTCGAGCAGCTGTTGCGCAGCATGGCGTCGCGTCTGACTGCGGTGGCTGATGCGTTGCGTGACGGCGACGAGAGCGCGATGGGCGAGTTCTTCGCCGAAGGCCAGCCGTTCCGCGACTACAAGAGCGCCCGCGAATTCCCCGAAGGCGAACTGGCCATTCCCGAACAGGACTGGCAGCGGGCATTGCTGGAATCCGCATGCCGTGGCGAGGCCATCACCGGTTTCATTGATGCGCATCGGGTACGGTTCCGTATCCACGCGATGTGACGGCAGAGTCGCGGAACGTGTTCCGTTGCGAACACAAACCTGATGGGGCCGGCTCCCTGATAGTCAAGGAGCCGGCCCCATCAAGTATTGGTTGGATGCTACTTCTTCTCCCGCACCGCATGCGGCCGTTCGGGAACCGGTTTCAGACGGGCGATGGTGTCCGCCTCGATTCGGACGCGTTGCGCCGGGCGCGAACCATTGGCAGCGGCATCACGCATCAGATCGAGCGTATAACCGTTCCATGATTCCACATGCCCCACGTAATCGCGGAATTTGGTTCGACCATCCGTAGGATCCACCCCCTCGATCACACGCACCACGATGCGTGCGCCGGTAGGGATTTCGCGAGGTAAAGCCATAGGGAGCCTCCTTACTCCGAAGCGACGGCGTCCAGCACGGGTGCCTTCAACGCACGGCGCGAAGGAGGCAGCGAGGCGAGAACGCCTATACCTATCGACAGTAGCAGGAACACGCCGAGTTGTCCCCAAGGAATCGCCAGCTGCTCCATACCACTTGCCTTATAGGTCTGTTGGATCACCACGCCGGCAGCGGTTCCCACCACCAGGCCGATAACGGTGCCGAGGACGGAGATCAGCGCCGCCTCTATGGCCAGCATGCCACGGATCTTCGCCTTGGATGTGCCGATGGCGCGCAACAGGCCGATCTCACGTGTGCGTTCCGAAACGCTTAGGGCCAACGTGTTCACGATGCCGAAGATCGCGATGATGATCGACAATGCCAGCAGCGCGTATAGCACGATCAGCATCTGATCGACCAGCGAGCTCACCGTGGACTTGTATTCGTCGTGATCCTGCACCGTCAGCACATAGTAGGGCTTCGTCTGCTTGAGGATCTTGCCGCGCAGTCCGGCTACATCGGAGCCGTGCCGTGCGGTGACGAACACCATGATGGTGAACAGCGCCTCCTTGTTCGTCAGATTCTCCGCCTGTTCGTCGTTCATGAACACCGCCGTGCGATACACGGAATTGGAGATGATCGCGCCGATACGCCTGACGGCCTTGGTCGGCTCATCCTTGGTCTTGACCAGTGTGGCCGGGTCGACATTCTGCGCGTCGGCCACCGCCTGTTGGGCCTCATCGGCCTTGGCCTTGGCACCGGCCTGGTCGCCGGCGGCAAGCAGGGTCTGCGCTTCGGTCTGCAACGATTGCACCTTGGCCTGCACCTGCGCCTGATAATCGGCCTGGGCCTTCGCCGTGGCCTCCTGATCAACCACCACGCGTTTGCAGGTGACGGTGACCTTGTCGCCGATCTTCCAATCCCGATCCTTAGCGAGCTTTTCGCCTACGACCAGTTCGCCGCGGCGCAACGCCTTGTCGGCATTGCCCTGCGCGGCCACGGGATCCATCACGTCGGAGAACACGGTGGGCTGTTCGGCGAACGCCAAAGCCGTTTCGCCATCGAACTTGGCATTCATCATCATGCGGCTCACCGACACGGATTTCACATCCTTGATGCCTTTGATGTCGTTGACGGCCTTATCGGGGATCTGCCCGTTGGTCGACGAGACGATGTAGTCGGTTTTCAAACCGCTGTCGATAATGCCGGCCACGGATGCGTTCACGGACGAGGCGACCACGCCAAGGCAACTGACGATGGCCACGCCCACGAATAGCGCGGCGGCGGTATTGGACGTGCGGCGCTTCTGGCGCGACAGGTTGCGCATCGCCAGACGGCCGGCAACAGGGAACAGCAGCGACGGAATCCAGCCGAGCACCACGCTCGCCGTTTCCACCAACGCGGGGCCGACCATGATCACGCCGATGACCACGCATGCCGCGCCGATGCCGAGCATCCAGCCGGTGCCGAGCGCATCGGCCAGCGCATTCACCGCAGCAACGGATGTCGGCTCCTTGCCGTCTGCCGCGCCGATACGCCAGCACAGTATCCATGAGAGCGCGCCGATCAGCGTGATGATGCCGCCGGCGATGGCACGCGGGGCGACGGAAGGCTCCGGGTTGACGGTTTCGTTCATCGCCTGGATCGGCGGTGCCAACGCGGCTCTGCGAGCCGGCAGCACAGCGCCGATCACCGCGACCACGATGCCGACCACAAGTCCGACAAGCATATCGTTGGGGGTCGGTGTAACCGATCCCGTCATCGGTGTGCCCAGTTGCGCCAGCAGGGCCGCGATGCCTTTGACCATGCCCCAGCCGAGCGCGATGCCGGCGACCGACCCGACCAGACCCAGAATCAGCGCCTGGATGATCACCGTAAGGAACACCTGCCCGCTGGAAGCGCCGATCGATCGGAGCAGCGCGTATCCGCGCATGGATTCACGTACGATCATCGAGAAGGTGTTGGCGATGATGAACGATCCGACGAACAGTGCGATCACTGCGAAGATCAGAATCAACGGCTGGATGAATCCCAGCATCTCCTTGCTGCTTTTGGAGCTTTCGTCACGCATCTGGTCGCCGGTGATCGCATGGGCCTTGGATGAGCGGGGGAGCGCCTTGTTGATGCGATCGGCGAGTTCCTGCTGCTGGGCGGCGGTAAGCGGCGAGCCGCCGTTGGCGGAGCCGTAGACGCCGATGTTCTGCGTCTGCCCGCTCTGGCCGCTGTTCTGCTCGTAGAGGTCTTTGACCACATTGCCGGGCACTGCGATGAGCAGGGCGCCGGCCTGCGAGGAATCGGTGGAAAACGATCCCACGATCTTTACGTCCTCCGGGCCGGAGGGGTAGACGAGCGTCGTGGTATCGCCGATGCCAAGCCCCGACTGTTCGAGCGCGAACGTGTGGAGGGCGATCTCATGCCGGTTCTTCGGCCAGTCGCCGTGTTCGAGATGCGCCGAACGCCATGCCTTGCCGTTGATGGCGACGGTGATGCCGGACATGCCGCTGGAAACCGCATTGCCGTCCTTGCCCACCAGCGTGAGTACGCCGCTGACGGACGTGTCGGCGGTGGCATCCTTTACGCCATTCACCTTGCTGATGGTGGTCGTCAGGGAGGTGTCGATCATGTTGTACGTTGCGGTGGAGGTGTCGGAATCCGAATCCGTCGACATGGTTTCGTCATCATGTTGTTCCTCGCTGCCGCGCACGTACACATCATGGTCGGCATTGGTCGCCATCATCTCGTCGACCTGATTGTTCAGCATTTCACGGAAACAGAACGATCCGACCACGAACGAGACGCCAAGGGCGATGGCGATGATCGACAGAAGGAATCGTGAGAAATGGGCGCGTGCGTCGCGCAAACCTACGCGGATCATGCGGCGGCCCCGTTTCCGCCGATGCGGGCGTCGAAGGGCTCCGCCTTGGGAATGGACAGCTTGGGGGAGACCAGGGCCGGCACATCGACGTTACTGGTCGGTTCGATATTGGACTCGTGGGCATCGGCGTCATGCGTCTCGACCTGCGTTCCTGCGATCCGCGCATTCTCCCTGCCGTCCGCGCTCTTGGAATCCTCGGCGCCGTAATCCATGGCATCGGTATTCATGTCGTCGTCCGAGGCGAACACCTTCAGGATCTCCTGATAGGTGGGATGCCTGAGATCCTGCGTGATACGGCCATCCGCAAGCACCAGCACGCGATCCGCATACGAGGCGGCGCGCGGATCATGCGTCACCATCACAATGGTCTGCCCGTATTCGTGTACGGAATGCTTGAGAAAGCCCAACACCTCACGGCTGGTGCGCGAATCGAGATTGCCGGTCGGCTCGTCCGCGAAGATCACGCTCGGCCGGGCCATGATCGCGCGGGCACAGGCCACACGCTGCTGTTGACCGCCGGAAAGCTGGCTCGGACGGTGGGAAAGTCTTTGCTGCAGTCCGACCACACTCACCACCTTGTCGAACCATGCGCGGTCGATGGGTTTCTTCGCGATCTGCAACGGCAGCAGGATGTTCTCCTCGGCCGACAACGTCGGCACCAGATTGAACGACTGGAAGATGAACCCGATCTGCTCGCGGCGGAACCGGGTGAGTTGACGCTGGTTCATCGAGGAGACCTCAAGACCTTCGACCATGACCTTGCCCGAAGTCGGCTGGTCGAGGCCGGCCATGCAATGCATCAGCGTGGATTTGCCGGAACCGGACGGACCCATGATCGCGGTCATTTCACCACGGGCGAAATCGACGCTGAGATGGTCGAGCGCCCGGACCTGGGCGTCGTCGGCACCGTAGGTCTTGACCAGATCGATCGCGCTCGCCACTACGGCGTTGCCATCTGATTCATGCTGTTCGATATGTTGCCTGCCGTGTCTGGCCATGATCCCTCGCTTTTCTCGGTCATCCCATGGTGACGAATGCCTTACCTATGTCAAGTCAAGTCTATACAAGGGGAAGTATTCGGGTAGTGTGGCGTGATATGGCCGATTGCACGTTCGAAAAGCATATCCGGGAATTCGAAACCTATTTGGGGGCGAACCGGGGGTTGAGCGGGAACACGTTGAAGTCCTACCGTACCGATGTGCTCGACTGCTTGACGTATCTGGAATCGCAGGGCATCGAAGCCCTCGACGAAATCACCATCGACGATTTGCGCGGTTGGATGGGCCAACGTTCCCCGTCCCACGCGCGCAGCAGCATGGCGCGAGGCGTGGTAGCGGTGCGATGCTTCTTCTCCTGGGGCTACGAGCATGGCATTATCCGCACGAATCCGGCTAGCGCGCTGAAGACGCCGAAGATCGCCGACACCCTGCCCACGGTGCTGTCCGAGGATCAGGCCGAGCGGCTTATGGACCGGGAGGACGAGACCGCGGCGCAAAGTCCCGACGACCCGAAGGCGTTGCGTGATGCGGCGATACTCGAGTTGCTTTATGCCACGGGCATTCGCGTCGCCGAGCTGGTGGGACTTGATATAGCCGATGTCGATTTCTCCAACCGTACCGTCAAGGTGACGGGCAAGGGTAATAAGCAGCGGGTGGTGCCGTTCGGCCTGCCGGCGGCGCATGCCGTGGAAGCATGGTTGAAGCATGGGCGGCCAAGCGTGCTGGAATCGTGTTCGGGCATGCAGCGTACGGATGGTGACGCTGATGACGCCATGCGGGCGCTGTTTCTCGGCATGCGCGGACGGAGACTGGATCAGCGCATGGCACGGCGCGTGGTGCATGACGCGGCGCGGAGGGCCGGTGTGCCGGATGTCGGCCCGCACGCTTTACGACACTCGGCTGCTACGCATCTGCTGGATGGGGGAGCGGATCTGCGTGAAGTGCAGGAGATGCTGGGGCATTCCTCGCTGAAGACGACACAGCGGTATACGCATGTGTCCATTGAACAGCTTGCCGCGCGGTATCGTCAGGCGTTTCCTCGCGCATAACGCGCATAAGCCATGTAAGAGTCGCAGGTTTTACGCTTATGGCGCAAACCTGCGGATGCTGCCGTGCGAAGTATGTGGACTTCGCACGGGAATGGCGGGCTTGCGCACGGCTGTCTGCGACGTGGGCCACAATGGTGAGCACATGTCAAAGGGGCTTGATGCCAGGCGTCCGTGTGATGCCGCATCCGCCCCTTTGATATTCACGGGTGCCGTTAAAGCGGCCCATCAAATAGGAGAAATATATGAAGAACAAGGCATTGACTGTCGCAGCTGTGGTGTGTGCCGCCGCGATGATGCTGAGTGGCTGCGGTTCCAGCAGCTCCAGCTCTGACAGCAATATCATCACTGCGTACAATTCCGAACCTCAGAAGAACCTGATCCCCAGCAACATCAACGAGACCGGCGGCGGCAAGCCGGCCGACCTGCTGTTCGCCCGTCTGGTGTCCTTCGATGCCAAGGGCAACCCGAGCAACGAGATCGCCGATTCCATCACTCCGAACGGCGACGCAACCCAGTACACCATCAAGCTGAAGGACTGGAAGTTCGCCAACGGCCAGACCGTGAAGGCGGAGAACTTCACCAAGGCATGGAGCTATGCCGCCAACGCCAAGAACGCCATGATCTGCTCCTCCTTCTTCAACACCATCGCCGGCTACGACGATCTGCAGAAGACCAGCGGCCTCAAGGGCACCGAGCAGCTTTCCGGCCTGAAGGTCGTCGACGACAAGACCTTCACCGTCACCCTGAGCCAGCCCGACTCCGTGTTCCCGCTGAAGGTGGGCTACACCGCGTTCGCCCCGCTGCCGGACTCCTTCTTCAAGTCCGCTCAGGCGGCCAAGGACTTCGGCCAGAACCCGAAGGACGGCTGCACCGGTCCGTACGTGTTCGATCACTGGGACCACAACAAGGAAATCGGCATGCTCAAGAACGCGAGCTACACCGGTAACCGCAAGGTCCAGAACGATGGCGTGACCTTCAAGGTCTACACCTCCGACGTCGCCGCCTACTCCGATATTCAGGCTGGCAACCTCGACGTGATGGAATCCATTCCGGCGGCCCAGACCAAGACCTTTGAGAAGGATTCCAAGGTGCAGGCCTACAACAAGGCCGGCTCCACGATCCAGACCTTCACCATCCCCGCCAGCCTCGAGCACTTCCAGACCAACACCGAGGAAGGCCAGCTGCGTCGCCAGGCCATCTCCATGGCCATCGACCGTTCCGCCATCACCGACAAGGTGCTTTCCGGCACCGGCACCCCGACCCTTGACTTCACCTCCCCGATGACCCCGGGCTACTCCAAGAGCCTGAAGGGCAACGAGGTGCTCAAGTACAACAAGGCCAAGGCCAAGGAACTGTGGAAGAAGGCCGACGCCATCTCCAAGTTCACCGGCAAGCTCACCTTCTCCTACAACGCCGATGGCGGCCATGAGCCGATCTACAAGGCCGTCGTCAACTCCATCAACAACACGCTGGGCTCCGAAGTGGCCGCCACCAACCCGATGCCGACCTTCAACGAGTTCCGTGACGCCGTCACCAACCGCAAGATGACCGGCGCCTTCCGCACCGGCTGGCAGCCGGATTACCCGTCCGCCGAGAACTACCTGTTCCAGATCTTCGATTCGAAGGCTGCGGACGGCAACGGCTCCAACGATGGCGATTACAAGAACCCCGAGTTCGACGCCATGCTCGACAAGGCCTACGCCACCACCGACGCCGATGCTGCCAACAAGCTGTACCAGCAGTCCGAGGAGCTTCTGCTCAAGGAGCTGCCGGCCTTCCCGCTCTACAATGAGAACGCCCGCGGTGTCGCTTCCAAGAACGTGAAGAGCGGTTTCGCCATGAACTGGCAGAACCTGCCGACCTACGAGAAGATGACCAAGAAGTGATCGTTCTTCTCTGATCGGGATGAAGGAGCGAAGGCCTGAAAGCCCTCGCTCCTTTTTCTTTATTCGTCGACCGTGTTTTCTGGTCATTTTCTGATCGTTTGCTGACCGCTTTCTGGACGTCTCGGGGCCAAGTCAGTGCATGGGGTAGACTGTCACAGTATTTAATGACCATGCATGAGATAGCCGCCTTATGGTCGAACGATGCCGGGCGGCGTGCGAATGGTCGTGGAACAAGGAGTTTCTATGGGCAAGTATCTTCTGCGCCGCGTGCTGCAGGTGATCCCCGTGGTTCTCGGCACGACGTTACTGGTATATGCCCTCGTCTTTGCCCTGCCCGGCGATCCCGTAAAGGCGATGTTCGGCGACAAACCCGTCAATCCGGCTGTTGCGGCTCAGATCCGAGCCGAATACAACCTGGACAAGCCGTTCATCGTCCAGTATTTCATCTTCCTGAAGAACGCACTGACGCTTGACTTCGGCAAGACCTTCTCCGGGCAGCTCGTCATCGACGAGATCGGACGCGCATTCCCCGTCACCATCAAGCTGGCGATCATGGCCTTCGTGTTCGAAGCGATCTTCGGCGTCGTCTTCGGCGTCATCTCCGGCCTGAAGAAGGGCAAGTGGTACGACACCGTCATCCTGATCGTCTCCCTGCTGCTCATCTCCGTGCCGACCTTCGTCACCGGCTTCCTTGGCCAGTACTTCCTTGGCGTCAAATGGAGCATTCTGCCGGTCACCGCAGGCAACGACCCGACCTTCATCGACCTGCTGATGCCGGCCATGGTGCTCGGATCGGTATCGATGGCATACATCATCCGTCTCACCCGTTCCGAGATTTCCTCGAATATCGCCGAGGACTACGTGCGCACCGCACGTGCCAAGGGCATGAGCAACAGGCAGGTCATGCTGCGCCACGTGCTGCGCAACTCCCTGATCCCGGTGGTCACCTACCTTGGCCAGGACATTGCGGCTCTTATGGGTGGCGCCATGATCTCCGAGACCATCTTCAACATCCACGGCATCGGCTGGCTGACCTACCAGAGCATCCTCAAGGGCGAAGGCAACCTCGTGGTGTCCATCGTGACGCTGCTCATGCTGATCTTCGTGGTCTGCAATCTTATCGTCGATCTGCTGTACGCGGCACTCGATCCGCGTATCCGCTACGCCTGATCAGGAAAGGAGATCCAAGGAAATATGACTGATATGACCACCCTTCCCGGTCAGGAGCGTTACGTCGCCCCTCTGGACGAGACCCCGTTGCAGGACGTCGACAAGGTTGACGAGAACGCACCGGCCAGCAGCATGTGGGCCGATGCATGGCGCACGCTGCGCAGGAACCCGATGTTCATCATCTCCGGCCTGCTCATCGTCTTCATCGTGATCGTGGCGCTGTTCCCCGCCCTGTTCACCAAGCAGAACCCGAACTACTGCACGTTGGAGAACTCCCTGGCCCCGGCTTCCGCCGGTCACCCCATGGGCTTCGACTTCCAGGGCTGCGACGTGTACACCCGTGTCGTCTATGGCACCCGCACCTCGCTGAGCGTCGGCCTGTGCGCCACCATCCTTGTGGTGCTTCTGGGCACGATCATCGGCGCCATCGCCGGCTTCTTCGGCGGCTGGATCGACTCCGTGCTGAGCCGTTTGACCGACATCTTCCTGGCACTGCCGATTCTGCTTGGCGCGATCGTCGTGCTGCAAATGTTCAAGACCAACAGCTCGATCTGGAAGATCGTGCTCGTTATGGCGTTGTTCGGCTGGACATCCACCGCACGCATCGCTCGTGGTGCCGTGATGGAAGCGAAGAACCTTGAGTTCAACACCGCATCCACCGCTTTGGGCTCATCGCCGATGCGCAATCTGTTCCGCCATATTCTGCCGAATTCGCTGGCTCCGATCATCGTGATCGGCACCACCTCGCTGGCCACCTACATCGTGCTCGAAGCCACGCTGAGCTTCCTTGGCGTCGGTCTGCCGAGCACCACCGTCAGCTGGGGCGGCGACATCTCCCAGGCGCAGACCAGCCTGATGACGAACCCGATGGTGCTGTTCTACCCGTCCGCGGCATTGGCCATCACCGTGCTGTCGTTCATCATGATGGGCGATGCGGTGAAGGATGCCCTTGACCCGAAGAGCCGTACGCTCTGAGCAAGGAGGAGAAACAATGGAAAACAACGAATCCAAGCTCGTTGCCATGCAGAAGGAGCAGGGTCCTCTGCTTGAGGTGAAGGATCTTGCCATCGACTTCACCACCGACAGGAACCGTGCCGTCCATGCGGTACGCGACGTCTCCTTCTCCGTCTACCCGGGGCAGTGGGTCGCCATCGTAGGCGAATCCGGTTCCGGCAAATCCACTTCGGCCATGAGTGTGCTCGGACTGCTGCCCGGCACCGGCCATGTGGTCGGCGGCTCCATCAAGCTCGACGGGCAGGAACTCGTCGGTCTGAAGCAGAAGGATTTCGATAAGCTGCGCGGCTCCAAGATGGGTCTTGTGCCGCAGGACCCGATGAGCAACCTCAACCCGGTGTGGCGCATCGGCACCCAGGTGAAGGAGGCACTGGCCGCCAACAACATGGACATCTCCCACGAGAAGCGTTCCAAGTTGGCCAAGGCCCTTGCCGGTGACGAGGTCGATGTCAAGAACAACGACGACGAGACCTTCATCTCGTCCGCCGAACTGCCGGCGCTGCTCGATGCGGCCAAGGCCGCGATCGCCGAGGCAGGCATCACCGGCGAGGCCGCGGAACGCTCCCTCGCGTATTTCAAGGAGGAGTGGGTCCCCGGTTCCGAAACGCGTTGGCGTGTGGCCGACGATCTGATCAAGGCCGGTGTGAAGAACGACACCGCATGGGATATCGCCAAGAAGCATGTCACCGGGTCGACCATGGACGACCGTATCGCCGGTCTGCTGTCCGAAGCCGGTCTGCCCGATGCCGCGACTCGTGCCCGTCAGTACCCGCACGAGTTCTCCGGCGGCATGCGCCAGCGTGCGCTGATCGCCATCGGTCTGGCCTGCCGACCGGAGCTGCTTATCGCCGACGAACCGACCTCCGCACTCGACGTGACCGTGCAGAAGAAGATTCTCGACCACCTGCACATGCTCACCGATTCGCTCGGCACCGCCGTGCTGTTCATCACCCACGATCTGGGATTGGCCGCCGAGCGCGCCCAGCATATCGTGGTCATGTACAAGGGCCAGGTCGTCGAATCCGGTCCGTCGCTGGAAGTACTGCAGCATCCGCAGCACCCGTACACCAAGCGTCTGGTCGCAGCCGCCCCCTCGCTGGCATCCCAGCGCATCATCTCCGCCAAGGAGCACGGCGAGAACGCCGACGCACTGCTTGAGCATCACGTGGTGGGCGAGCAGAAGCTCGAAACGAGCGAGACGATCATCACCGTCGACCATCTGACCAAGGAATTCAAGCTTCCGCGCAAGAAGGAGATGTTCAAGGCCGTCGACGATGTGTCCTTCTCCGTCAAACGCGGCAGCACGCTGGCCATCGTGGGCGAATCCGGCTCCGGCAAATCCACCGTGGCCAATATGGTGCTCAAACTGCTCGAACCGACGTCCGGCACGGTCACCTATGAAGGCAAGGACATCTCCGGGTTCAAGGGCAAGGAACTGCTTGACTTCCGTCGCCACGTGCAGCCGGTGTTCCAGAACCCCTACGGTTCGCTCGACCCCATGTATTCGATCTATCGTTCCATCGAGGAACCGCTGCGCATCCACGGCATCGGCGACAAGAAGAGCCGTGTCAAGCGCGTGCGCGAACTGCTCGACATGGTGGAACTGCCGGAATCCGTGATGGGGCGTTACCCGAACGAGCTATCCGGCGGCCAACGTCAGCGCATCGCCATCGCACGTGCCATGGCGCTCGACCCCGACGTGATCGTCTGCGACGAGGCTGTGTCCGCTTTGGACGTGCTGGTGCAGGACCAGGTGCTGCGTCTGCTCAACGACCTGCAGGCTGAAAAGGGGCTGAGCTACCTGTTCATCACCCACGATCTGGCCGTGGTCCGTCAGATCGCCGACGAAGTGGTTGTGATGCAGAAGGGCAAGCTGGTCGAGCATGCCACCACCGACGAGGTGTTCGACCACCCGAAGCAGCAGTACACGCGTGATCTGCTCGACGCCATCCCCGGCGGCAAGCTCCAGCTCGGTCTGGACTGATCGCGGGTCTGCGGATAGCGAACGATTCTGCAACGGAAGGCCGTTTCCCAGGGGAAGCGGCCTTCCGTTTCGTATGTTCTCCCGTATTGCGGTTACGCTGGTCGCTATGAGCATCACTATCACCACCTCGAATGTCAACGGTATCCGCGCGGCCAAGCGCAAAGGCATCGAAACCTGGGCAGCACAGCATACGCCGAATGTGTGGTGCATGCAGGAAGTGCGTGCACCACAATCCGAAATCGACCCCATCTTCGACGAATTCGCCTTCGAATACACCACAGCGGGAGCCATCGACAGTCAGGATCGTCTGGACCGCACCAACGAGGTATGCCGGGTGAAGGGACGCGCCGGCGTCGCACTGCTCGCCGATCTGGACGTGACCGCCAGACGTTACGGCCTGCCGGGATTGACACAGGATGTGGATTCCGGGCGTTGGATTGAAAACGACATCACCACTCCGGCGGGCAACCTGCTCACCGTGGTGTGCGTGTACGTGCATGCGGGCAATACCGATGACCCGGTGAAGATGGAGCAGAAATACCGCTTCCTCGACACCATGCTGAACCGGATGGGCGAGCTGCGCGACGAAGCCGCCGATGGCGGACGACAGGCCCTACTGTGCGGCGATTTCAACATCGCACACACGTCGGCCGACATCAAGAACGCCAAAGCCAACGAGAAGCATGCCGGCTTCCTGCCCGAGGAGCGTGCCTACGTGGACCGTTGGCTGGGGGAGTACGGCTTCGTGGATGTGACGCGCCGTCTCGCCGGCGACATCCAAGGCCCGTACACCTGGTGGAGCCAGCGTGGCCGAGCCTTCGACAACAACGTCGGCTGGAGGCTCGACTATCAGTTCGCCACTCCGGCATTGGCCGAAACCGCCGTTTCGTTCGACATCGACAAGGCACCCAGCTACGACACCCGATGGTCCGACCATGCGCCGTTGACCATCACCTACGAGTTCTGAACTGGCCTAGCGCCACTGCAAACATGGCGCATCGCATCAGTGAGAACGGCACCTGGCGCCACGAATGAGGCCGCACGGCACGTTCGCAGCGTCAGGTGCTAGTCTTATCAACGGTTACACACGCATCGAAATGAGGAACCCCATGGGACTATTCGGATTCGGCAAGAAGAAGAACAAGGCCGATAAGGCCGAGGCCAAGGTGGAGGACGAAGACGTCAAAGCCGCCAAGGCGGCGAACGCGGCGGCCAAAGCCGACAGCGAGCTTGCCCAGCATACCGCCGCCGCAGCGCTGCCCGAAGCCGCCAGCGACTACGAAGGCCGCGGCGACGAGCGCGGGCCGTGGGACGTGAACGACGAGAACGTTCCCGACTACGACGAATATCTTGATCTGGGCGCATACTATCTGCCGTTCCTGCAGCATATCGAGCTGCGCATCAAGGCGTCCCGCGCCACCCGTGCCGTGCTCGGATCCACCACCACCTACTACAACTCCAGCCTTGAGGTGGAGGCCTATGCCGCGCCCAAGACCATGGGACTGTGGGAGGACTGGCGTGAGGACTTCCTCGCCGCCAATCCGAAGGCCAAGGCCGTGGATGGCGTGTTCGGCACCGAGATCCTTCTGCCGGTCGAGGTGTCCGGCGGCAAGACGGTGCTCACCCGCATCGTCGGCGTGGACGGGCCACGCTGGATGCTGCGCGGCATCTTCTCCGGCACCGCGGCAAGCGACCCGGATAACGAAGAAACCAAGAAGCTCAACGAATTCTTCTCCAACATCGTGGTCGAACGTGGCGAGGAGCCGCTTGCCCCACGAGACCCGATCCCCATGCATCAGCCGGTTACGCCAGGCGAGCGCAAGGCCGCTGCCGCCGCATCCGGTGAAACGGAACAGGGCGAAGGCAAGGAGCATCTCAAAGACATCCCGAACCGTCCTGACGGCCCGCTGTCCCAGGATCAGCAGACGGAAGTCAAGACCACGCTGTCGCGCGGTCCGATGTTCTCCGAAGTCCGCTGAATATGGCAGAACGCAGACCCTCCAGCAGCGGCACCGGTCTCAAAGCGCTCGCCACCGCCGGTGAAGGCGACGACTTCTCCGTCATTGCAGCCATCGGCGGCGTACGCGGCGTGGTGGAATCCATGCTTCCCGGTGTCGTGTTCGTAGTACTGTTCGTCGTCACCCAGAACCTCGATCTCACCATTGGTGTCTCCGCGGCCCTGGCCCTGGCTCAAGTGGTTCTTCGGCTGCTGCAACGCCAGTCCGTGATGGGTGCCTTGAGCGGTCTGGTAGCCGTGGGCATCTGCCTGATCTGGGCGTGGAAATCCCACGAGGCCCGCGACTACTACATGTTCGGCTTCCTTACCAATGCAATATATGCTACCGTGCTGGGCGTATCGTTGATCGCCAAGGTTCCCGCCTTGGGCGTGGTCATCGAATTCATCCGTCAACTGCCGACCGAACATTTCAAGGCATGGTTCGAGGACTGGACCGGCGACAAGGCGTTGAAAAAGGCCTACACCGTCATCACCTGGCTATGGATGGCGCTGTTCCTGCTGCGTCTTGCCGTTCAGGTTCCGTTGTACCTGACCAACAATGTGGCGGCGCTGGGCGTGGCCCGGCTGCTTATGGGCATTCCGTTCTGGGCGCTCGCCATCTGGGTGAGCTATCTCATCATCGCCACGCCGATGCACAGGCATAGGATCGCCAAGGCGCACGCCGGACAGGCGGAAAACGGCGATTCGACCATCGACACAGTAACGACAGTAAAGGACGAATAAACAATGCAGGCTGAGGTTCGTATCGAACGATATGCCGATCAGGGCCGTTGCGTGGCTCATATCGATGGGCGCGTGGTATTCGTGCGCTTCGCGTTGCCGGGCGAGCTGGTGCGTATCGAGCTTGATGAGCCGCATGATCGTGACGAGCGTTTCTGGACGGGCGAAGTGGTCGAGGTCGTGCAGGCCAGCGACGATCGCATGGAACCCGCGTGGGCTCTTGCCGGGCCCCTGGCTATGGGCGGGGGCGTAGGCGGCGCCGACCTGGTGCATGTCTCCCTGCCGGGGCAGCTTACCTGGAAAGCGGTGACGATCAGCGAGCAGATGAAACGTCTTGGTCACGTGGACGTGACCGTGCCTATCAGCCGTGCCGACGGCGATGAGGAGCTAGGCGGATTGCATTGGCGTACCCGCATCGAAATGATTGCGGACGACAACGGCAAACCGTCCATGCGTCGGCGTGGAACGCATGTGCGTGTGCCGTTGACCACCATGCCGTTGGCTACGAACGCATTGCTTGATGTGGCGGCGGCGAATGGAATCTGGGATGGCGGGTTCGAACCGGGGTCGCAGATTCGCCTGTCCGTTCCCGAGCCGCGTCAGGCTGTGGGGGAGAGCGATCATAGCGATATCGGCAGCAACTATGCGGTGCTGGTGGACGGCGAGTTGCAGGCCGGAACCCGCCAGCTTACGGAACGGGTTACGGTGGCCGGGCGCGAATTCTCCTACATGGTGGATGCCAATGGTTTCTGGCAGGTGCACCGTCAGGCGCCGATCGCCTTGGCCAATCATGTCATCGATCTGGTGCGTGGTGAAATGGATGGTGCCGTTTCGGCCGTGCTGTGGGATCTGTATTCCGGTTCCGGCCTGTTCACGCTTCCGCTGGCGACCATGATCGCCGAACGCACGCGTATGTTCAGCGTCGAAGGCGGTGATGCGGCGGTGAAGAGCCAGCAGCGCAATCTGCGTGCTTTGGGCTTGAACGATGTGGACGTGCGTTGCGGTGATGTGTCGCGTACGCTCGCCCATGTTCCCGCCCATCTGGCTCATCCGGATGTCGTGGTGCTCGATCCGCCTCGCGCCGGGGCGCATGCCAAGGTCTGCCGGCAGATCGCCGAGGCCGGTGCGCGTTCGATCGTCTATATCGCATGCGATTGCACCAGTCTTGCCCGCGATACCGCCACGATTACCGGGCTTGGATATGAGCTGGCGGACATCCACGCCTACGACATCTACCCGATGACCCATCATGTCGAGACGGTGGCGTTGTTCCGCCGCGCCTGACTGCGACCCATGGCTAGAGATATACGATTATTGGCGAGGTGCATCGGCCTCGTGCTGGCGGCGTTGATGCTGGCATCCACCGTCTCCTGCGCCCCGGCCGGTGCCGCGGTGGGCGATGACCGTGCCGGCGATTCGTCGGTGCAGTCAAGTGGCGTGGAACGGGGCGACGTGTCCATTGGTCTGGTCGGCTCATACACCGCATCGGCTGATGACCTGGTGCTGGATGCCTACGATTCGGCTGGATTGAAGGCATCGTATGTGTCGTTGCGCGATACCGCCAGACCGGTGGCCGGCGCCCAGCAGGCCGTGAGGGATCTGGTGTCGAGGCAGGTGACGGTTATCGCTATCAGCGGAATCGATGCATCCCAGGACAAGCAGGGTTGGGCAGCCGCCCTACAGTCAGCCCGGCATGCCGGAATTCCCGTCATGCTCATCAATCCCATATGTACGCCAGCCGATACGCGCCTGTTCGCGGCTGCGCTCACCATCAATGATCGTGCTACCGACGCCATGCCAATCGACAAGGCGACCATGCTGGTGGTTAACGACCGGCCGCACGCACGGAACATGATGGTCACCACGCTGAAGCACTGACAGGCCAGGCAAGCGAGTTGCCGCGGCCTTGTTGCAAAGCATTGCACTCGGTGGGGTGATGTCGTGTCGAATCCGTTTGCGCGACATCATTCCACCGGACGAATGCAGGTGTTGGATACCGGAGTAGGGTAGAGCACATGGAATCTGCAACAACCGTGACCATGCCAAGCTTGGACGAGCCTGGCTTGAGCAAACAAGACGTCGCCGAACGTCAGGCGGATGGGCGCGGCAACGCGGTGAAGACATCATCGTCGCGTTCAATCGTGGACATCATCCGTGCCAACGTATTCACCCTGTTCAACGGCATCATCCTCGGTGCCATGGTACTGGTGCTGCTCACCGGCTCATGGAAGGACGCCGTTTTCGGTGTCGTGATCATCGTGAACACGGGCATCGGCATCGTCACCGAATTGAAATCCAAACGCACCTTGGACAAGCTGTCCATCCTGGTGGCGTCGGACTATCTGGTGCACCGCGACGGCGCGGATATGGAGGTGCCGCACGACGACATCGTGCTTGACGATCTGCTGTGGATCCGTTCCGGCGAACAGGTGCCGGCCGACGGCGCCATCGTCGAGACGTGGGGATTGGAACTCGACGAGTCGATGCTGACCGGCGAATCCCGTACGGTACGCAAGAAGGCTGGAAACGACGTGTATTCCGGTTCCACCGCGGTGTCCGGCATGGCGCTGATCAGGGTCACCGCCGTGGGAGAGCATTCCTATGCGGCGAAGATCACCGCCGAAGCCAAGGTGTTCAAGAAGACCACCTCGGATTTGAACAAGGGCATCAACACGATCCTGAAGGTCATGACCTTCATCGTGGTGCCGTTGTGCGTGCTGCTTGTCTGGTCGCAGATGAACGCGGTTGGCGGCTGGTCGCATGCTCTGGCCACCGGCCAATGGCGGCAGGCCGTGGTTTCCGCCGTGGCCGGCGTGGTGGGCATGATTCCGGAAGGCCTGGTGCTGCTGACATCATTGAACTTCGCGGTTGCGGCCATGCGCCTTGCGCGCAAGAACACGCTGGTGCAGGAGCTCGAATCGGTGGAGACGCTGGCGCGCGTCGACTGCCTGAACCTTGATAAGACCGGCACCATCACCGACGGTGGCATCGCGTTCAACGAGCTGCGGATGCTCGATGGCGATGAAGATGAATCGAACGCCAAGCAGGCCTTGTTCGACCTGTCGAACGAGGAGCAGCCGAACGGTACCGGCAAGGCCGTGCTCGAAGGGCTCGGTCGCGAAGGGTTCGCGGGCGGTGCGGTCCAGGCGCGCGTGCCGTTCTCATCGGCGCGCAAGTGGAGCGCCATCGTCTCTTATACCGGCACATGGTATATGGGTGCCCCCGAGGTCATCATCTCCGCATTGAACGGCGACTACGGGAATGTACTCGACATGGTTACCGAGAACGCCAACGAAGGCAATCGCGTGCTGCTGATCGCCCATCGTTCCGGCCAGCCAGCCGAGGATTTCGCCGAAAACCCGCGACTTGACGCCACAGCCAGACCGGTGGCATTGGTGTTGTGCTCCGAACGCATCCGCTCCGACGCCGAATCCACGCTCCAATGGTTCCGCGAGCAGGGCGTGCGCTGCCGCATCATCTCCGGCGACAATCCGGTGACCGTCGGCGCGATAGCCCGCAAGGTCAAGCTCACCGGCGATCGTGAACCCGTGTACATGGATGCGCGCGAATTGCCCGACGACATCGACGAACTGGCCAAGGTGCTGCAGAACGTGGATGTGCTGGGTCGTGTACTGCCCAATCAGAAGAAGGCCGTGGTGCAGGCCCTGCACAAGGACGACCATGTGGTCGCCATGACCGGCGACGGCGTGAACGACGCACTGGCGTTGAAGGAAGCCGATCTGGGCATCGCCATGGGCAATGCCGCGCCCGCCACCAAGTCCATCGCGCAGGTCGTGCTGGTCGATTCGAAATTCTCGCACCTGCCCGACGTGGTGGCACGAGGACGCCAGGTCATGGCCAATATGGAACGCGTTGCCAGCCTATTCCTCGTCAAAACCGTATATTCGGCGTTGATCTCGCTCGGCGTGGTGCTCACGCAGATCCCGTTCCCGTATCTGCCACGCCACATCACCTACCTGGGGGCCCTGACCATCGGCGTTCCGGCGTTCATCCTGGCGCTCGCACCGAACACACGCCGCTACATCCCCGGTTTCCTCAAACGCGTAGTGCTGTTCGCCCTGCCGGGAGGCATCGCAGTCGCATTGTCCGTTCTGCTGTCCACATGGCTGCTGCCGGGCATCATGCACTGGGATATGACGAATGCCGCCGACCTTACCCAGCTGCGTGCGCTGAACGCCATCATCCTGTTCGTACTGGGCATTCTCGTGCTGGCACGTGTGGCCCAGCCGCTTACCGGCTGGCGTGGCCTTATGGTGCTGGGCTTTACGGTTATCGGTGCGGCCGGTGTGGCCATTCCGTTCGTCAGGCATTTCTTCGCGCTGATCGTGCCGCGTGGCTCCACGCTGATGGCCACGTTGGTCGTGCTTGCCGTCTCCATCGCCATCTTCCTTCTCTGCGTGGGAACGGCGCGCGTGCTTGCCATGCGCAGGCAGGCCGGGAAGGCTGCAAAGGGCTGACGATTTTCCCTTTCCTTTGCGTAAATCGTGTGGGAGCGGCTTATGCTCCCACACGATTTTTCATATGCGCGAGTCGATATGGCAGGCTGCGCATTGTCTCACATCTCAAACCGACACGCCAGAAGCGAAGTAACGTGGCCGTACCATTCGAAGTGTTATATCGACGGAGGTATCACACGAGCGTGTACCACCGCTTATCGCATCGGAGGGAATATGTCCTTGACTGATGATCAGCTGACGACTTTGACCGTGGCTGGCAAGGATTACGACTACTACAACATTGCGAATCTTCCCGGCATCGACCATCTGCCCTACTCGTTGAAGGTCCTCGTCGAGAATCTGGTGCGCAACATCGACGGCGCCAACATCACCGATGATCACGTCAAGGCGCTGCTCGAATGGGATCCGAACGCCCAGCCGAGCCATGAGATCCAGTTCACGCCGTCGCGCGTGGTCATGCAGGACTTCACCGGCGTGCCGTGCATCGTCGATCTCGCCACCATGCGTGATGCGGTCAAGGAACTCGGGGGAGACCCGGAGGTCATCAACCCGCAGGTCCAGTCCGACATGGTGATCGACCATTCCGTGCAGATCGACAAGTACGGCGTGGCCGATGCCGTCGAACAGAACATGGACATCGAATATCAGCGCAACGGCGAACGCTACCAGTTCCTGCGCTGGGGCCAGCAGGCGTTCAGAAACTTCCGCGTGGTGCCGCCGGGAACCGGCATCATCCATCAGGTCAACATCGAATACCTCGCCAAGGTCGTCATGACCAAGGCCAGAGAGAACGGGCATGAGCTCGCCTATCTCGACTCCTGCGTGGGCACCGACTCGCACACCACCACCGTCAACGGACTGGGCGTGCTCGGTTGGGGCGTAGGCGGCATCGAAGCCGAGGCAGCCATGCTCGGCCAGCCGATCTCCATGCTCGTGCCGCGCGTCGTCGGCTTCAAACTCACCGGCTCCATCCCGGAAGGCGTCACCGCCACCGACGTGGTGCTCACCATCACCGACATGCTCCGCCAGCACGGCGTAGTCGGCAAGTTCGTCGAATTCTACGGTGACGGCATCGCCTCCGTGCCGCTGGCCAACCGTGCCACCATCGGCAACATGGGCCCGGAATTCGGTTCCACCTGCGGCATCTTCCCCATCGACGGCGTCACCCTCGACTACCTGCGCTTGACCGGCCGCTCCGAAGAGCAGATCGCCCTTGTCGAAGCCTACGCCAAGGCCAACAAGCTGTGGGGCGACACCACCGACCCGAACTATGTGGAACCGCAGTACTCCGAATACCTCGAACTGGACCTCGGCTCTGTCGTGCCGTCCATCGCCGGCCCGAAGCGCCCGCAGGACCGCATCAAGCTCTCCGAATCCAAGGAAAAGTTCGCAGCCACACTGCCGGACTACGAAACCGACAAAACCGTGCAGGAGCCGGTCTCCGTCTCCACCGACTTCCGTGGCGACTTCGACATCACGAACGGCGACGTGGCCATCGCCTCCATCACCTCCTGCACCAACACCTCCAACCCGTCCGTCATGATCGCCGCCGGCCTCATCGCCCGCAACGCGCACGCCAAGGGATTAAAACCGAAGCCGTGGGTCAAGACCTCGCTCGCCCCCGGCTCCCAAGTCGTAGCCGACTACCTCAAGGCCGCCGGCCTGCAGGACGACCTCGACGCGCTCGGATACCAGCTCGTCGGCTTCGGCTGCGCCACCTGCATCGGCAACTCCGGCCCGCTGCTGCCCGAGATCTCCGAAGCCATCAACGCCAACGACCTGACCGTCACCTCCGTACTCTCCGGCAACCGCAACTTCGAAGGCCGCATCAGCCCCGACGTCAAGATGAACTACCTGGCATCCCCGCCGCTGGTCATCGCCTACGCGCTCGCCGGCACCATGGACTTCGATTTTGAAACCCAGCCGCTCGGCAAAGACAACGACGGCAACGACGTGTATCTGAAGGACATCTGGCCCACCAACGAAGAGGTCGAATCCGTGGTGAACGGCACCGTCAGCCGTGAGATGTTCCTCAAGGACTACGCCTCCGTGTTCGAAGGCGACCGCCGCTGGAAGGGCTTGGAAGTGCCGGAAGGCGAACTGTTCGCCTGGGATGAGAACTCCACCTACGTGCGCAAGCAGACCTTCTTCGACGGCATGAAGGCCACGCCTGATCCGGTCGAGAACATCCACGGCGCCCGCGTGCTCGCGTTGCTCGGCGACTCCGTGACCACCGACCATATTTCGCCGGCTGGCGCGTTCAAGGCCACCAGCCCCGCGGGCAAGTACCTGACCGATCGCGGCGTCGAACCGAAGAACTTCAACTCCTACGGTTCCCGTCGAGGCAACCATGAGGTCATGGTCCGCGGCACCTTCGGCAACATCCGCCTGCGCAACCAGCTGCTCGCCTCCGTCGGTGAAGAAGTCACCCCCGGCGGTTTCACCTACGATTTCCTGGAAGGCAAGCCGACCACTATCTTCGAAGCGTCGCGCGATTACATCGACCATGATGTGCCGCTGGTCGTACTCGCCGGCAAGGAGTACGGCACCGGCTCCTCCCGCGACTGGGCGGCCAAGGGCACGGTCATGCTTGGTGTCAGGGCGGTCATCACCGAAAGCTTCGAGCGCATCCACCGTTCCAACCTCATCGGCATGGGCGTGCTGCCGTTGCAATTCCCCGAAGGCGAATCCTACGAAAGCCTCGGTCTCGACGGCACCGAAACGTACGACATCGACGGCGTCGAGGAGCTCAATAACGGTTCCACGCCGAAGACGGTCCATGTCACCGCCACCCATACGGATGGTGCCAAGACCGAATTCGACGCGGTCGTGCGCATCGACACCCCCGGTGAGGCGGACTACTACCGCAACGGCGGCATTCTCCAGTACGTCCTACGCAACCTGATGAAATAGACAAAGACGGAGTGTCTTCGTCGTTGCTTCTCAGTCGACGTACTTTTGTACGCCTTCCTTCGGTGCGCCTAGAAGACACACGCGTCTTTGTCTATTTACCATGCTGATCCGCTTAGCAGATCAGCGCGCGAGGCGGAATAAGCGGAAGCCCTGCGGGCTTCCGCCCGCCGGAGCCATCCTTATAGTCGAAGGACGGAGCGTCGGCTGCGTTGCTCGGAACTCGACGTACCCTCGTACGCCTTCGTTCCGTGCGCCTTGCCGACGCACGCGTCCTTCGACTATGTACGGGGGTGTCGGCTGCGTTGCTCGGAACTCGACACCATGACGAACTGGCTGGAATCGCAAGGTTCCAGCCAGTTTCGTATACCGGGACTAGAGTGGAGGCATGCTTGACCACATCACGCTCCACGCCTCGGACGCGAAACGCAGCATCGCGTTCTATACGAAGGCCTTGGCGCCACTCGGCTACATTCCCAAAGCCCATCACGAGCCGACCATCGGGTTCGGCGTCGATGACGACACCCCACGTTCCGACTTCTACGTCTCGCCGATGGGAAATCCAGCCCAACAGCCCATCCCAACGCATATCGCCTTCCGCGCGGACAGTGAACAAGCCGTACGTGATTTCCATGCCGCAGCCATTGCCGCAGGCGGCACCGATAACGGCGAGCCAGGCCCTCGCGCCTACCATCCCGGCTACTATGCCGCGTTCGTGCTTGACCCGGATGGCAACAACATCGAAGCCGTTACCGACTGGTCGTACGCCGCATAATCAGCCTGATTCTTCACCGGTCCTTGGCGGAGCGCGTCACATTTCTGACCCAGCGGTATTTACGGTAATGGATCAACGCAGGCACCAGCTTGATGCACTCGTCGGTGTTAAGCAGCGCGTATACCGCCAGCACCGGCAGCTTCAGCACGAAGGCGGCCAACAATCCAACCGGCACGACGATAAGCCACATGACAATCGCATCGCAGACAAGGCCGAACCTTGCATCCCCGCCAGCGGGGAAAATGCCGGCGATGGTCAGATTGGTCATGCACCCGCATGCCGCGTAATACGCGCAGATGAACAGCATGATCGACAGGTAGTGCGTCGACTGCGGCGTCAGGCCAGCCCACCGCAACGCCAACGGCCGCGCCGCAATGATGAGCAGTCCAGTGCCGCCACCCACCAGCGCGACCAGCTTGCAGAGCCGGTCTCCCATGATTCTCGCCTGGTCGAAGGCGTTGCGCCCCAGAAGATTGCCGACAAGAATGCCACCGGCATTACCCAGCCCAAGGCTTAGACACACCAGCAGATCCTTGACGATGTTGGCTACGGAATTGGCGGCCACCGCGTCGGCACCAAGATGCCCCATGATCACGGTATACATGGTGAAACCGCATCCCCATACCAGCTCGTTGCCGAGCACCGGCAGGCTGTAGCGCCAGAAATCCTTTTGCAACGGCACATCCGGGTGCAGCATCATCCGCAATCGCATACGTGGGCGCCCGCTGTGACGGGCCGCTATGACGGACCATGTCAGCTCGATTGCGCGCGAAAGCACCGTGGAAGCGGCCGCGCCAAGAACCCCAAGCTTCGGCATGCCCATCCAACCGTAGATCAGCACGGCATTCATCACGATATGCACGGCCACGCCGACGGTACTGACCATCATGCCCGTTACCGCCGCGCCGACGTTCTTCATCAGGCACAGGTAGATCTGCGACAGCCCGATGAACAGGTACGATACCGACGAGATTCTCAGATACTGGGCGCCGATGGCCGTCAATGCGGCATCGTTCGTCATCACCGACATCAGCTGGTAAGGCAGTAGCAGGGTGGCGGCGAAGAACACCAGTGACAGCAGGCTTGCATACAGCATGATGAAGGCCAGCACCCGTTCGACGGCGTCCGTATCGCCCGCACCCCAGTATTGTGCGACAAGCACGCTCATACCGAGTGTCAGCGCGGCAAGGAATAGGCTGAAGATGAACTGGAACTGCGTGGCAAGCGAAACCGCCGAGAGCTCGTCCTGTCCGACGGCCGTCACCATCAACGTGTCGGCGCAGGACGATAGCGACAGCATAAGCTGCTGGAAGGCGATCGGCAGGGCCAGCGTCAGTACCTGACGCAGGAACATGCGTCTGGGCATCATGCGTTGATTGAATCCTTCCATGCCCGGTACTCCGCGGCCTTGGCCTGCCAATAGGTGCGGTCGTCGTCCGTGATCTCGCGGATCACATGGCATGGGTTGCCCACGGCCACCGAATGGGACGGGATATCCTTGACCACTACGGAGCCGGCGCCGATCACCACATCGTCGCCGATGGTCACGCCGGGGCCGACGACCACATTGCCGCCGAACCATACGTCATTGCCGATGGTGATTGGGCGTGCACCTTCCGGCCCGGATGCGCGTACCGCCGCGTCGATGGGATGATACGGGGTGTACAAGCCTACGCGCGGGCCGAAGAACACGCGGTCGCCGATGGTGATCGGTGCCACGTCAAGGAAGATGCAGTCCATGTTGGCGTAGAAGTTGTCGCCGATATAGGTGTTGCACCCGTAGTCGCAGTTGAACGGCGGCTCGAGGAACGCGCCCTTGCCGAGCGAGCCGAACAATTCGCGGAAGAGACGGTCGCGCTCCTCGAAGGCGTCGTATGCCGACGTGTTGATGGCCTGCACCAGGCGGCGTTTGCGCATGTTCATTTCATGCTGCTTCGGATTGTCCGCAACATATAGCTCGCCGGACAGCATGCGCTCCCATTCGTCCTTCGCCGGTTGGATGTTCGAGTCGGTCATCATAGTGTTCCTTTCATGCTCAGCAGGTAGTTCGACCTTGTCAAACGTTTGACTTACATGTTCCATGTAATGTCACGATTCCACGATGACACACGGTTTTGTTGTAATATCTTGCGAGAAATTGTCACTATCTACCGATTGGGCAGCGGTGTGCGTATGGAGCAGATGGATTTGAAGGAATCATACCCGCAGGGGATCGTACCGACCGCCGAGTGGGGGCGTCTGCCCAACGGTGCGGAGATTGTGCGCTATGATGCGCCGATGTTTTTCTCGTTCACCGAGCATTCGCTGCTGAGCCAATACCCGAATATGCGGGCGGAATGCCACTGGCACATCGACTTTGAATTCACCTATGTGATCCGTGGCCATATGTGGTATTTCGTGAATGGCAAGACCATACGGATTGACGAGGGACAGGCGATTTTCGTCAACTCGCGTCAGCTGCACTACGGATTCACCAAGGATGGCACCGATTGTGAATTCTCATGCGTACTGCTGAATCCGGCACGCATGTGCGCATCCGCGGAGGTATATGAACGATTCATCGCATCGCTGGCGAAGGACGATGCTTTCCCATATGCGGTGTTCCGTTCCGATGGCGGGCATGGTGGAGCTGTCATCGAACAGATTATGCGGCTCCATAATGTGAAATTCGGTCGATTGGACCATACCAAACGCGACGACTTGCCGCCTATGGCGGGAACCATGGCATTGTCTGACGACATGGAATCATTGACCGTGCTGAGCTGTTTTTACCAGATGATCCGCGAACTGACCATGGCTGCGCGAGACAGAGGAAACAACGGCATGACGGTTCCTTCCGTGCGGCATTCGCATGTCATCGCGCTCGGCATGATGTGCGATTTCGTGCGACGGCAGTATACGCGGCAGATCACGTTGGAGCAGATCGCCGAGTCCGGGGCGGTCGGGCGCACCGCCTGCGCGGCGATCTTCCGCGAGCTGCTCAACCAGACCCCAATCGAATTCGTCAATGATGTGCGTGTTCGTTCCGCCGCCAACTTGCTGACGGCTACGCAGCTGCCTATCGCGACCATCGCCTCCCGCACAGGATTCTCATCGACGAGCTATTTCACACGCACATTCCGTCACATCATGCATATCACGCCGTTGCGGTATCGGAATAATGCGGCATGCGGAAGCCCGATGGATTCCGCTTCACAGTCCGTCGTCACCGAATATCGCTGAGTCAGCGCTTTTGCATGCGGTAGGTCTTCCAGATCTCGCTCAGCTTGCATCCATCGGACGTGCGCTTCCACACGCTCAGTCCTGCGCTGGCTCCGCCGACCGCACGCGCGGCGGCGGTGGGGGAGGAATACTCGTTACCGTCCTCCAAGCGGAGCCTGCCGTCATCCGTTACGGTTGCAACCCAGCGCTCGCCCTTACGTGGACGCTCCCACACCAGCGTTTCGCCGGCGATCAGCAAGCCTGATGCCAGCACCTGCGCGATGGTCACACGCTTCGCATTCGGCGTTCTGGACGAAGAACCGTGGGTCAACTGCTGCTCATCGAGAACCGACAGATCGGTATTGCCCTCGTCATAGCGGATATTCCAGAATTCGGCGATCAGCCGTATCGTCTCGTCCTGGCGCCATTGCAGCGTCTTCGCCGTGCAGTCGTCAATATGCGCAAGCTGTTCGGTCAATGGGAACCGTTTCGAACTGGCGGACATCAGCATGCGGTCGCGGCGTTCCTTGAACGTCTGAAGCGGTGTGAGCTGCTGCTCGTTGGCTTGGGTCAGCGCCAGATTGCCGATACGAGCCGACCAGAAATCGCGCACTGATTCCGGCCAAGCGGCAAACGGTGAATCCTTGGCGACACGGTCAGGCAGAATCGGCATAGCATTCAGGCTGCGTGGGCGTGTGATGCGCCCGCCCGCCAGCTGCTCGTTCGCACGAATCAACAGCAGGCGGTTCATTTTCGGATTGGTCTGCAATTCGCCGCGCAAATGCGCCAATGCCGACCTGCGATCCTCGTCGGTAATAAGAAAGCCCTTGTTCTGCGGCATCGTATACCCGCGGTCAAGCCCACGAATCGCATTGGCCATGCGCGTCCGGCGCACCAGCGGGCTTTGCCTGTTCAGACTGTCGACGCCGGTCACACGTTCCAACGCCTGCAGAATCGTTCTCAGACGTGTGCCATCATGCATGCGTATCGGCTCGCGGTTCGTCTGCTTGTCTTCCGTTTCGCCACGGGTAGGCGAACCGGTGACGATCTCGACATCGGCGTTGCCCAGATTGCCAATGGAATGCACCAGCGCCCACATGGCAACGGTTTTCCAATCGCTGGTAGGGTAGTCGTTGAGCAGTACGAGCTGCCTGACCACATCATCCGGCAGCGTGCTGTCGGTCGGCTGGTCAATCACGCGCCAGGCCATGGCATATGGTGCAAGCAGTTCATCGATGAACGAAATAACATGCTGCTCGTTGATATACGGGCTGAGCACATCCTTGCGGAATTCCTCCAGCAGCTGCGTGCACATGGGCTTATGCGAAACAACAAGATGCAGATCCGAGAAGAACTCCTCCAGCACCTGGGCATCGTCGCCAATCGGATCCATAATGTCATCCCAGCGCGCGGCGTACACGTTCCTCGCCGCCGGTGACATTGCCGCAACCACCTTCGCCTTGAACACATCGGATGCGGTCAGCGGCACGCCGCGCATGTTCATCACATCGAAAATACGGTGCGCACCGGCCAGATCGTCGGTGGTCACAATGACCAACGTGACCTGATTGACCAGATATGAGGCGAAGCGATGACGGTCATCGTCATCGAGTTTGGCGAGTTCGTCGAACACCTGACGTGCATTGGTCGAAATATTGTATTGGGCGCGCGTCTCGAAGTCGCCATCCCGAAGATCGAACAGTCCCTCCAAGTCGCCTTCCTGCACATAGCTGCGGAAGAATTCGGCATCGCGGTCGCGGAGCCGAAGACGTGGCTCGGCGGTGATGCCGCGCAGTTTATTGCCCGGCTCCAAAATCAGCTCGTCAAGCTCCTCAAGCAATACCGGGTCGGTTTCCAGCTCGCGAAGCACCGCGATGATGATCGATAAGGAAATAAGACGCTGCTGGCCGTCGATGACCTGATACTTGCAGTCGCCGTTTCTTACCAGAATCAGCGAACCCAGAAAATACGGCGTATTCGCCGAAGCGCTCGCATCCTGCAGATCGCAGACCAATTGCAGAATATTCTCCGCCTGCCACGTGTATGCACGTTGGAACGACGGAATGGTGAACCGGTAGTCCGACATGAATACTCTGCTGAGCGGTTTCTCGGTTGCGCTGATCGCCATATCGTTTCCCCCTTTTGCATCGCGAACCACAACTCGCCCCATTGTAGACGGCGCATGTAACCGGAATGGTCGTGCCGCTCTTATCAGGGCAAAGGCGGAAGATCGGCGCGTTCCACCAAGCGCGCCATCTGCACGCGGCCCATGCACAACTTGTCGCCGGCCGCCTGTTTGCGAATATCCTGCGTCCTTCGTCTTATCGAATCGATCTGTTCGATAAAGTCGTCGGTATTCGCATTGGAACCCAATTGTGCCGTGGATTCCTGAAGCTTGAGGGACTGCGCCTGCAGGGCGCTTGCGTTCAGCGCCATCAGCGACAGGGAATGGGCGAGGGTGTCGTGAGTCTCCGCGGCTATCGCATCCGCAAGCTGTTGATTATTCAAGTCATTGCGAAGGGCCCCCACCTGGTCCCTGGCCGCATCCGCCATTGCATATTCTTCGCTTTGAGACTACTCCAAGGTTGTTGGGTAGACTGAGAGCCGTACGTACGACAAAGGAGCGATCATGGCTTTCGGTCAGGAACCCCGCAACACCAATCTCGGCAATCCCCAATACAACACCGCCGACTACAACAATCAGATGAACTACAGCCAGCAGCCCATCCAGCCGCAGGCGAATTACCAGTACACCCAATACACGCAGGGCGGTGCCGCAGGCGTAGGCGCTTCGATGTCCGCCGAACGCCAGCAGGAATACGCCAAGGCGTACCATTCCTCCGTCACCCGCTCCTACGGTGAAATGACCATCGGCCTGCTCGTCACCGCAGCCGTGGCCATCGTCACCCAAATGACCGGCCTGTACATCGCCTTCATCGCAAAAACCGGCATCATCGGCGTTTTCGCCCCGCTGGTCATCGAAATCGTGCTCGCCATCGCCCTCGGCGCACGCATCACCAAGATGAAAACCTCCACCGCGCGCGTCATGTTCTACATCTACGCGGCGCTCATGGGCTTCTCACTCAGCGTGATCTTCGCCGTCTACGACCTCGGCACCATCGGCATCGCCCTCGCACTGTGCGCCGGCTTCTTCTTTGCCCTCACCATGCTCGGCATGACCACCAAGGTCGATCTGCTGAAGGCGGGCCCCATTCTGGGCGTCGGCCTCATCGTCCTCATCATCGCCGAAGTGCTCCTCATGATCTTCGCCCCCGGCCAGACCACCCTCATGCTCGTCTCCGCCATCGGCCTGATCCTCTTCGCCGGCTTCACCGTCTACGACGCCCAGCAGACCCGCGCCATCTTCGCCCAATACTCCGGTCAAGACCCCGAAATAATCAAGAAGATCTCCATCCTCTGCGCCCTGAACCTGTATCTCGACTTCGTGAACATGTTCTTGTATATTCTTCAGCTTCTCGGCAACCGCGAGTAAAAAACACGCAACGGAGCGTCCTCTTCGTTGCACAACACTCGACGTATGTCGATACGTCTTCGTGTTGTGCGCCTTGAGGACGCACGCGTTGCGTGTTTTTTGTGCGGTCTCTTCGTTGCATGCTTTGCGCGTGGAGCTGCGAAACAGCCTGCGCGCAGGCAAATTATTTGGTAAATAGCGTGTGATTGTACAGTAATTAGGTCTGACCGTATTTCGGTCAGACCTTTTTCGTTCCCTACAGTTGCGTTTACGGTGGTGACTTATGCAGAAGAAAGAGATAGCCGGCATGGGTTGCCTGATATTGACGGCATTGATCTGGGGACTTGCGTTCGTTTCGCAGGTCCAAGGCATGGATTCCATGTCGCCGTTGTTCTTCAACGCCACGCGGTTCACGTTGGGGGCATTGTCGTTGGTTCCATTGCTTGTGGCTCTCCGCATGCGTCAACATTCCGCATTGGGCTCCTCTCGTGTCCTCGTCTCTGGCAAGGCTCCCACGATCACGCTGGGGGATGGCAGGGCGATTGCAATGCCATCCTGCTTCGGCAATCCCGTTGTGATCGGCATCATCTGCGGTCTGGTGCTGTTCACCGCCAGCACGACCCAGCAATACGGCGTGCTGTACTGCCGTTCGGCCGGGCGCTCCGGCTTCATCACGGCCCTGTACATTGTCATGGTGCCGTTGCTGGCATTCATGGTGTTGCGCAGACGCATCCACGCCAATGTCATAGTGAGCGTTGTGCTCGCGGTATTCGGTTTCTATCTGCTGTGCATCACCGATGGATTCGGATCCATCACCTTGGCGGATCTGGTATTGCTGGGTAGCGCGGTGCTGTTCGCCGCGCATATTCTTGTCATCGATACGTTCGGCAGGGATCTGGACGCGCTCACGATTTCGTTCTTCCAGACCGCCACCACAGCGGTATTGAGTTGGATCGGCACGCTCATGGAGGGGTCGGTGGACTGGTCCGGTGCCGGGCAGGCGTGGCTTGCGGTGGTATATGCGGGCGTCGGCTCGGTGGGCGTGGCCTATACCTTGCAGGTCATAGGCCAGCAGTTCGTGCCTCCGACGCGAGGCGCGATGCTCATGTCGTTGGAATCGTTCTTTTCGGCGCTTGGCGGCGCAATCATCCTTGGCGAGGTGATGACCCCTCGGGGCTATCTGGGGTGCGCGCTGATCTTTGCCGGCACCATGCTCGCCCAGCTGCCCGTTGACCGGCTGAAACGGCAACGCCCCTGACCGCTTGGGCAGTCAGGGGCGAAGGGGCGAATGTAGCCGGTTCGATCACTTGGTGGTGCGAGGGGTTTCCTCGACCTGCGGCGCACCGTTGATATCGCGGTGGATGTTCTGCATCTGCACTTCGATGTTCTGCAGGCTGCGGGCGCAATCCAGCAGCGTCTGCGAATGCTCGGCCAGTTTGGTGTCCGGCAGGTCGCTCTTGTAACGCAACGCATGCTCCAGGCTCGCCCAGTAGTCCATCGCGATCGTGCGGAACTGGACCTCCACCGGCATGTAATGCTCGCCGGAGGAGAGGAACACCGGGGTGGCGTAGATCACATGCAACGAACGGTATCCGTTCTGCTTGGGGCTCTTGATGTAATCCTTGACGCGCAGCACCTGGATGTCCGACTGCGACGACAGATAGTTCGACACCGAGTACACATCGTCACGGTAGTTGCAGATCACTCGAATACCGGCGACATCGAAGAGATTGTCGCGTACGGATTCGACGGTGATCGGCAGGTCGCGCCTTTTCAGCTTGCCGATGATCGATTTGATGGATTTCAGCCGGCGTTCCATGTGGTGGATCGGATCGTGGCTGAACCGCACCTGGAACTCGTCGTCGAGAATCTCCAGCTTGGTGCTTACCTCATACATCGCTCCCTCATACAGCTGCATGAGGTTGATGAATTCGGTGATGTCTTCGATGCTGAACTTTCCAGCGGAAGAGTCGAGCATCTTCAGCTGCGCGCTGATATCGGATGTTTTGAATCTGCTGTGTCGATCAAGTATCACGTTTCCCAATATAGCCGACCCGACCATGCGAACCTGTGATATTGCTGAACGGGTCATGCCACGCCGATACAGTTGGGCACTATGAACGAAGACATGATGACCGAGGCGGAGCGCGCCTCGAAGCTGGCCGAAGGCAATGCCGACTCTGTCCCCGCACGCGGCAAAGGCGTGTTCTATGTGCATACGCTTGGATGCCAGATGAATGTGCACGATTCCGAACGTATCGCCGGCGTGCTGGAGCAGGCGGGTTACGTTCCCGCCACCGAGGAGCAGTATCTCGACCATGACATCGATCTGATCGTGATGAATACCTGCGCGGTGCGTGAGAATGCGGCCGAGCGTATGTATGGCACCATCGGCCTGTGGGCCAATATGAAGCGCGAGCGCCCGAATCTGCAGATTGCGGTCGGCGGGTGCATGGCGCAGCTCGATCGGGAGAAGATCGCGAAGAAGGCCCCATGGGTCGATGCGGTGTTCGGCACCAAGAACATCGGGTCCCTGCCGCAGCTGCTTGACCAGGCCCGCATCCAGGGGCATGCGCAGGTGAAGGTGCAGGAGGATCTGAACTATTTCCCGAGCCAGCTGCCCACGGATCGTGCGTCCAAGGTGTCGAGCTGGGTCGCCATTTCCGTCGGCTGCAATAATACGTGTACGTTCTGCATCGTGCCCACCACGCGCGGCAAGGAGCATGATCGTCGTCCCGGCGACATTCTCGCCGAGATCCGTCAATGTGTGGATGAGGGGGCCAAGGAGATCACACTGCTGGGGCAGAACGTGAATTCCTTCGGCTACGGTATCGGCGACCGTTTCGCGTTCTCGAAGCTGTTGCGCGCCTGCGGCGATATCGAGGGGCTGGAACGGGTGAGGTTCACGTCGCCGCATCCGGCGGCCTTCACCGATGACGTGATCGCTGCGATGGCCGAGACTCCGAATGTGATGCATCAGCTGCATTTCCCATTGCAATCCGGTTCCGATCGGATCCTGCGTGCCATGCGCCGCTCGTACCGCTCCGCCAAGTTCCTTGATATTCTGCGCAAGATCCGTCAGGCCATGCCGGACGCGCAGATTTCCACCGATATCATCGTCGGTTTTCCCGGCGAGACCGAGGAGGATTTCCAGGAAACGCTGCGCGTGGTGGAAGAGGCTCGCTTCTCGTCCGCGTTCACGTTCATCTATTCGCCGCGTCCTGGAACCCCGGCCGCGCAGATGGAGCAGCTTCCGCATGATGTGGTGCAGGATCGTTTCGATCGTCTTGTCGCATTGCAGGAGCGCATCACCGAGGAGAATCTCAAGACCTTCGAAGGCCGTGACGTTGAGGTGATGGTGACCGGAACACCCGGTAAGAAGGATTCCGCCACGCATCGCGTAACCGGCCGTGAACGTACCGGCGTGCTGGTGCATGTCGGCGTGCCGGAGGGCGAACCGACGCCTCAGGTCGGTGATTTCGTCACTGCCACCGTCACCCATGCAGGCAGGCATAATCTTATCGCCGATCCCGATCCGAAGGCGGGGCAGACCTATGCCGTCCGTCACTGAACCCTTGGCGTCCGCAGGCAACGTCATGCCTGGCGAAGGTGGGCGAGCTGCGCGTGTGGTCTCCATTGTCGGGCCTACGGCTTCGGGCAAAACCGGTCTGGGCATCGCCATCGCCAGGCGTCTGGCCGAACGTGGCGAGCGTGCGGAGATCGTCAATGCCGATGCCTATCAGATGTATCGCGGCATGGATATCGGCACGGCCAAGCCGACGGCCGAGGAGCAGGCTGCCGTGCCGCATCATCTTATCGACATCATCGACCCCGACGATACGATGACGGTGGCGCGATTCCAGCAGCTTGCCCGCAGGACCATCGCGGAGCTGCAATCCCGCGGCATCCGCCCGATTCTTGTCGGTGGTTCGGGACTGTATGCCCGTGCCGCGATCGATGACATATCGTTTCCCGGTACGGATCCGAAGATTCGCGAGTGGCTTGAACGCCGCGAACTCGAGGAGGGCGCCGGAGCGTTGTTCGAGGAGCTTCGTGCCAAGGACCCGCAGGCGGCGGCGCGGATGGATCCACGTAATCCGCGTCGTACCATCCGGGCCCTTGAGGTCATCGAACTGACGGGACGCCCGTATTCCGCGACGTTGCCCCGGTACCGCTATGTCGTGGCGAGCGTGCAGATCGGTCTTGATCTTGATCGCGCCGACCTTGACAGGCGCATCGACATCCGCACCGCGCAGATGCGCGAGGCTGGTTTCCTGGATGAGGCGCGTAGGCTTCGCCCGCATATGGGTCTGACCGCTTCCCGTGCACTGGGCTATCAGCAGATGTTCGATCTGCTCGATGGCTTATGGGATGAGCGGGATGCGTGGGCCGATGTGGCGCAGAAGACCAAGCGTCTGGCGCGCAAACAGATGGGATGGTTCGGCCGTGATCCGCGTATTCACTGGCTGCAGGCGCTCAACCCGGCTTTGGTGGACAATGCGATGGCGATCATCGATCATGCGGATGCCGGCGATTATGATGCCATCGACGCGCAGGCCGATGCCTATACGCAGCATCATCTGGGCGACATCGCGTAAATCCGTAGGCGATAGACGAGAAACCTACGTAAGCCGGCACGTGGCCGGGTAACTTGGACAAAGTGTTCGAATCGTAGGGGAGCGCCTGATATGGGCGTATTGGTGGGTAGAATCTGACACGTTATGGCAAGAACAGCATCATCATCGAATAGCAGGAAAAGCACGGCCAAGGGCTCGTCCACCAAAGCATCGTCGGCTAAGGCGCAGACCGACGAGTATGAGGAAGAGGAACCGTTGTGGCAGTCGATCCTGCTGGCGGTCCCTCGTGCCTGCGGCGCCGGCATACGTGCGTTGACGGGAACGGGGGAGTACGATCCGGCGTACCGGCGTGATGGATCGTGCTTCGTCATGGTGGTGCTGGGCGTGCTGTTCTGCGCCTCCGAATGGTTCCGTGTGCAGGGGCCGCTTGGCAGATTCCTCCACTCGCTTGCATCCGGCGCCTTCGGGCTAATGAGTGTTATCCTCCCGGTGTTCCTCTTCGCCGTTGCGATTCGGCTGATGCGCCATTCCGGGCGCGGATCGGGCAATCCACGCGTGGTTATCGGGTTGACGGTGCTGTTCTGGGTCGTGTGTTCGATTCTCGACGTGGAGCTCGCCTCGCAGGCCGACGGATTCGACATCGAGGCGATGCAGCATGCCGGAGGCCTGGTCGGGTATGTCGTCGGCACGCCGCTCGCCTGGGGGTTGTCCGAGACCTTCGCCGTGGTGGTGTTCGTGATCATCGGCATATTCGCAGTGCTGCTGGTCGTCAGGATCCACGTTGAGGACATACCGGATATCTGCCGCAATATTGTGGCCAAATTCCGTGGCGATGCCGCCCAGGTCAAGGCGAGCGACGGCGACGAGCAATTCCCCAACGAAGTACGCCTTGGCGACGGCACCCTCGAATTTGCGGATGGTGTTCCCGCGCACGACGGTACCGACGATGAGGATGACGAAGACGATAACGCCGAGCCCAATCTGCTGAAAAGGATCTCGCGGTTCTTCTCGCGTAACAGGCACCACGAGGAAGATACTTCGCTTGACTCGTATCAGGGCGACGATCCGTTCACCCAAGCGGCATCGCGCCACGGTCAGGCGGCGGAGACATCGTTGGATGACGAGCGCGGTACCACCCAGGTCATGCCATCCGGCATGATGCCTGCCACAGTAACGTCATTTGCGACGCCGCCGACGCCACCTGCAGAGCATACGGAGGCATCGGACAACGAGACCGCCGCAGCGCCGTCCGAGGATGATGGCGCCTCCGATCCGTGGGCACCGATGGCGGAGAATCCCGAACCTCCGGCTCCTCCCGCCGCGCCTTCCCAGACACTTGCCCTGGGCACCGGTTCCGGCGCATATGGGGCGGACTCCGGTGAACATGCGGTGCTGGCTCCGGCAGACGAATCCGACAACGAGAATGCGCCCGCCGTCGAAGGCGCCGAGCCGCCATACCAGCTGCCCAGCCTCGACATCCTCGCCAAGGGCAAGCCCCACGCCGCGCGAACCCCGTCCAACGATCGTGTGATTCGCGCGTTGACATCCACCTTCCAGCAGTTCAAGGTCGATGCCAAGGTCGTCGGTTTTCTGCGCGGCCCCTCCGTCACCCAGTACGAGGTCGAGCTCGGCCCGGGCGTCAAGGTCGAGAAGGTCACCAATCTTCGGCGCAATATCGCCTACGCCGTGGCCAGTTCCGACGTGCGTATCCTGTCTCCGATCCCCG
Organism: Bifidobacterium angulatum DSM 20098 = JCM 7096; assembly: GCF_001025155.1. Taxonomy (NCBI): domain Bacteria; kingdom Bacillati; phylum Actinomycetota; class Actinomycetes; order Bifidobacteriales; family Bifidobacteriaceae; genus Bifidobacterium; species Bifidobacterium angulatum. The sequence goes on from NZ_AP012322.1 coordinate 779,269, forward strand.
GCAAGTCCGCCATCGGCATCGAGATCCCGAACGAGGATCGAGAGATCGTATGCCTGGGCGATGTGCTGCGCAGCGAGAAGGTCGTCAGCGATCCGAATCCGATGCTCTCCGGCATCGGCAAGGATGTGGAAGGCCATTTCGTTACCGCGGACCTGACCAAGATGCCGCATCTTCTGGTGGCGGGCGCCACCGGCTCCGGTAAGTCCAGCTTCGTCAACTCGATGCTGACCTCGATCATCATGCGTGCGACACCCGAGCAGGTACGGCTTATTCTTGTCGACCCGAAGCGCGTCGAACTGTCCGCCTATGCCGGCATTCCCCACCTGCTTACGCCAATCATCACCGATCCGAAGAAGGCGGCGCAGGCGTTGGAATGGGTGGTCAAGGAGATGGATTCCAGGTATTCCGACCTGGAGTTTTTCGGTTTCCGTCATGTCAAGGACTTCAACGAGGCGGTGCGCGCCGGCAAGGTGCATGCCCCGGCCGGTTCCAAACGCAAGGTCGCACCATATCCGTACATTCTGGTGGTCGTCGACGAGATGGCCGATCTGATGATGGTGGCGAAGAACGATGTCGAAAGCTCCATCCAGCGCATCACCCAGCTTGCCCGTGCGGCCGGTGTGCATCTGGTGCTCGCCACGCAGCGTCCATCCGTCGACGTGGTCACCGGTCTGATCAAGGCCAATATCCCGTCCAGGCTTGCATTCACCACGTCGTCCGCCACCGATTCGCGAGTCATTCTCGACACCACCGGCGCCGAGACGCTGATCGGTCAAGGCGACGGCTTGTTCCTGCCGATGGGGTCGGCCAAGCCGATTCGTGTGCAGGGATCGTGGGTGAACGAATCCGAGATCCGTAAGGCCGTGGAATTCGTGCGCACCCAGCGCAAGCCGAAGTATCGCGAAGACATCGAGCAGATGGCGGCTCAGGCTGAAAAGAAGGCGCTTGAACCGGACGAGGAGATCGGCGGCGATATGGACGTGCTGCTGCAGGCCGCCGAACTGGTCGTCACCACGCAGTTCGGTTCCACTTCCATGCTGCAGCGCAAGCTCAGGGTGGGCTTTGCCAAGGCCGGGCGTTTGATGGATCTGCTGGAGTCCCGCGGCGTAGTCGGGCCCTCCGAAGGGTCGAAGGCGCGTGAGGTGCTGGTGCAGCCCGACGACCTGCCGTCCGTGCTCGCCTTTATTCGCGGAGAGACCGACAGCATCACCCCGTCCAAGGCCACCGACTCCGACGGCGAAGCCTGACGGTGGCGATGCGCGCGGTAGAGCACAGAGGGTAACGTGTGGGATATGGCTGAAGAACAAAGCACCCAATCAAGAAAAAACTCGCTGTTGGACGGCTGGAACGCTCCGCCGAATCTGGTGACCTACTGCCGCATCGTGCTGGTCGTGGTGTTCCTCGGACTGTACATTGCGGCCGGTGCATGGGGTACGCACAGCACTTCCATGCGCTGGGCGGCGGCGATCATCTTCATCATCGCCGCGTGCACCGATAAGCTCGACGGTTGGATGGCCCGCAAATACAATCAGGTGACCGAGCTCGGTAAACTGATGGATCCCATCGCCGACAAGCTCATGACCTGTGGCACGCTTGTCGTTGCCTCCGTATTCGCCGAATTCCCCTGGTGGGCTACCATTCTGTTCCTGATCCGCGAAATCGGCATCACCGTGATGCGTTTCTTCGTCATGGAACGTCCCGGCGGCAAGGTGATCGCCGCCGCATGGCCCGGCAAGCTGAAAACGCTGTTCCAGTGCATCGGTCTTGCCATGCTGCTGATTCCCGCTCAGATCGGCGGCCCCCAGCATGCAGCCGCCGCCTGGGTGAACGTGTACTACGTCGTCACCTATGTCATGTTGTACGTTGCTTTGGTGCTTTGCCTGTATTCCGGCGGTATCTACCTGTACAACACGTTCATCGGATCACGCAAGGCGGCGAACGACTAAAGTCGTTCCCATGAGCGAAATCCAATCCTTCCCATATCAGCAGCCCGCCGCCACGATTCTGCACGATTACGAGTCCAAAGGACTTAAGATCGCCTGTGCCGAATCACTGACCGGCGGGCTGCTTGCTGATGCGCTGGTTCGTATCCCCGGCGCATCCATGGTGTTTCTGGGCTCTGCGGTCACCTATGACGTTCAGGCGAAGGCGTCGGTTCTCGGCGTTGACCGCGGCCTGCTCGAACGTGAGGGCGCCGTGCATCCCGAAGTCGCACGGCAGATGGCCTCCTGCGCCGCGCGACTGTACGATCAGCCCCAATACCATGGTGGTGTCGTCGGCCTGTCGACCACCGGTGTCGCCGGGCCTGGACCGGACGGCGACAAGCCCGCCGGACTTGCTTATGTGGGTGTCGCCGTGCCCGATGCCATGGCGAGTGGCCTGCCCGAACCGACCCGTTTGCCGCTGCCCGAGCATACGACCGCGGTCGCGGATGGCACGGGGGCATGGCGGAACATGGGCAATGGCTGGCATGCAGTGGCCTTTGAGCTGCATTTAGGCGGGTCACGCGAACAGGTGCGCGAGGGCGTGGTACGGCATGTGCTGCAGATTGTGACGCAGCTCACAATGCCTACCGTGGAATAAAACGCCCCCTGTTCGCTGTTGGAGTAGATGGACAGTGAACAGCCTCATGGAATGCAAAGGGGACTGGATAATGGAAACGATGACTCAGATTCGTCAGAACGCAACCGTGGATGGAATGAAGATCGCGGCGCCGATGGTAAAGCCCGGCGCTGCCCGCATGCGGGAATTGACGCCGGCTCAGCGCCGCGCCGTAGTACTGGCTCAGCAGCAGGTAATGAAGGCCCGTGCGGCCAAGAAGGCGAAGGACGAGGCTGCGGAAATGCGCCGCCGCATGTGGCGCGACGAGGAATCCGGCACCCAGGCTGTGGCGCATGCCGAAGCCAAGCCCACGGAACATCAGGAAGACACCCTGTCGTTGCGCGGGGCCATCGGCCTGGTATTGCGCGATCTGCGTTCCCGCGACCATAAGACCCTGCGTGAGGTCAGCGAGAAGGCCGGTGTGTCGCTCGGCTATCTTTCCGAGGTGGAACGTGGGCAGAAGGAGGCCAGTTCCGAGCTGCTGAGCTCCATCGCCGAGGCGCTGGGCGTAAGCACCGCGCAGTTGCTGCGCATGGTGGCAGATCGTCTCGATATGGCTGCATAAACGTCATTTCGTCCACGGTTGTGGGCCATACACGTGTGACATGGGGTCGCTTGGGCGGGCCCCATTGTCGTAGGTTCACGATTCGCACTATGAACGGTTTAACGGACTCGTAGCAAACTATGCCTAGGTTGTACTTATGCTAGGCCCGATAGATGTGGGTCTACAGAGATGAGAGAGGTTGTTATGCCATTCACACGTATCAAGGCCGCCATGGCGCTGACATTGAGCGCGGCTATGCTGCTTTCCGCAGCGGCCTGCGGCACCACCGATGATTCGGATGCAAGCGGCAAGGCATCCGGTTCCTCCAGCATCGAAGGCTATGACGTCAGCTCTGTCGCCAAGGATGAATCCATTGCCAAGCTGCTTCCGGAATCCGTTACCAAAGACGGTAAGTTCACCGTCGGTATGGATCTGTCGTACCCGCCGGCGGAGTTCCTGGCCGCGGATGGCAAGACCCCGGTCGGATTCGACGTCGATCTCGTCAAGGCCATGGCGAAGGAATTCGGTTTGACCGCCGACCCGCAGAACGCGAATTTCGATTCCATCATCCCGTCTGTCGGCGCCAAATACGATATCGGCATCTCGTCCTTCACCATCACGCCGGAGCGTCTGAAGGCCGTTGACTTCGTCACCATCTTCAAGTCCGGATCCGCATGGGTGGTGCGTAAGGGCAATCCGAACAAGGTCGACGTGTCTGACGTATGCGGTTTGAAGGTTACCGTGCAGACCGCCACCATTCAGGAGGAGGAAGTCAACAAGCTTAACGAGCAGTGCAAGGCGGACGGCAAGAAGGCCATCGACGTGCTGTCGAATAAGCTGCAGACCGATGTGACCACCAATGTGACCACGGGCAAGGCCGATGTCTCATACGCCGATTCCGCGGTTGCCGGCTATGCGATCGCCCAGACCGATGGTCAGCTTGAGACCCTGGGCAAGGCTACGGGCATGGCCAAGGAGGCCGTCGCGGTCAAGAAGGGCGATACCGCCACGGCGCAGGCGGTGCAGAAGGCATTGCAGAAGCTCATCGATGACGGTACATATATGAAGATCCTCAAGCATTGGGGCGTCGAGTCCGGGGCCATCGACAAGTCCGAGATCAACCCGACCGATGTGAACGACTGATCGGAGCGTGGCGTCATTCCGGGAAGCCTCGATATCTTCGGGGCTTCCCGCCGTTTTTACCGGGCAGGGAAACGGAAAATGGACGATTTCGAACGATTATCGTGCCCATTGGCGATACTGACATAGGTTGACATTGTGTGTAATGCGCAGAAGAGAACACCAGAGAAAGACAGGCATAATGACAATGAATAGGTTGAAGGCGCTGACCGCCGCCATGCTGAGCGCGGCCATGATGGTTTCCGTGGCGGCCTGCGGCACCACCGATACCGCGGATTCCGGGTCCGGCGATTCCAAGACCGCCACCACCGGTTACGATGTGAGCTCCATCGCAAAGGACGACGAACTGGCCAAGCTCGTCGAGGGCAACACCGTCAAGAGCGGCGAGCTTTCCGTGGGCATGGAACTGTCGTATGCCCCGGCCGAATTCCTCGCCGAGGACGGCAAGACGCCGACCGGCTACGATGTCGATCTTTCCAAAGCCATCGGCAAGGTCCTGGGCTTGAAGACCAAGATCGTGTCCTCCATGTTCGACACCATCGTTCCGTCCGTCGGCACCAAGTACGATCTGGGCATCACCGCCATGACCATCACCAAAGAGCGTATGGATTCCGTCGATTTCGTGAGCTACTACCGCGCCGGCTCCACGTGGACCGTGCAGAAGGGCAATCCGAAGAAGATCGATTCCTCCGACCTGTGCGGCAATAAGATCGCCGTGCAGACCGGCACCGTGCAGGAGGACGAGGCGAACAAGATCGCCAAGCAGTGCAAGGCCGATGGCAAGAAGAACGCCGAGGTCGTTTCCTACAAGCGCCAGGCCGAGGCCGCTACGGCAGTGGCTACCGGCAAGGCCGATACGTTCTATGCCGATTCGCCCGTGGCCGGCTACGCGATCGCCCAGACCGACGGCCTTGAGGCGCTCGGCAAGGATGTCGGTGTCGTCAAGGAGGGCATCGCCATCCAGAAGGGCAACACCAAGATGGACGCCGCCGTGCAGAAAGCCGTGCAGAAGCTTATGGACGATGGCACGTACATGAAGATCCTCAAGCATTGGGGCGTCGAGTCCGGCGCTCTTGACAAGGCCGAGGTCAACCCGACCGATCTCGACTGATCCGGTACGGATATAGGGCAAGGAAGGCAGGAAGCATGGCGAACAAGCAGGTCGATGGCGAGAACCTCGACATTCCCAATCGCATCAAGGCGTTGCCGGTACGGAGAACCGGTCCGGTCGTGGCCGCGATCGTCGTCGCGTTATTCGCTGCGATGCTGGTGCAGGGGCTGATTACCAACCCGCGTTTCGAATGGCACATCGTATGGAAATACCTGTTCAACGAGAATGTGCTTGAAGGCATCAAATACACGTTGCTGCTCACGGTGATCTCCATGGCCATCGCCATTGTCCTGGCCGTGCTGCTTGCCATCATGCGCAAATCCATCAACCCGGTGCTGCGTGGCGTCAGCTGGTTCTACATCTGGTTCTTCCGTGGAACCCCAGTGTATACGCAGTTGGTGTTCTGGGGTCTGTTCGCTGTTCTGGTGCCGCGTATCGGCATTGGCATCCCGTTCACCTCCGTGGAATTCTGGAGCATCGATTCGCAGTCCGTCATCACCGCGTTCAACGCGGCCTGGTTGGGTCTGGCATTGAACGAGGCCGCCTACCTGGCGGAAATCGTGCGTGCCGGCCTTGAAGCGGTCGACCCGGGCCAGACGGAGGCTGCAAAGGCTCTTGGCATGAAGCGCACGCTTATCATGCGCCGCATTATTCTTCCACAGGCCATGCGCATCATCATTCCGCCGACCGGTAATGAATTCATCGGTATGCTGAAGACCACGTCGCTGGTCAACGCAGTGCCGTTCACGTTGGAGCTGCAGTTCGCCACCACCGCCATTTCGACCCGTCTGTACAAGCCGATTCCGCTGCTGATCGTGGCGTGCATCTGGTATTTGGTGATCACCTCCATCCTGATGGTGATCCAATCCAGGTTGGAAAAGCATTTCGGCAAGGGCTTTGACGCGCGTCCCATCGGTGCACGTGGCAAGCGCACACCGCTTCCGGGCAAAACCGCGGGCGAACCGAAAGACGATGTCAACAAGCACAACGAAGCCGTGTTCACGGGAATGACCGCGTGAGGGGAGCGATGATGAGCAATACAACGAAAGACAATCCCAAGGCCGTCCCCGCGGTGAAGGCCATTCAAGTGCATAAGGCGTTCGGCGATCTGCACGTGCTTAAAGGCGTGGATATGACCGTCGAACCAGGCAGTGTCACCGTGATTCTCGGACCTTCCGGTTCGGGCAAGTCCACGCTGCTGCGTCTGATCAACCAGTTGGAGACGCTGACCGGCGGCGAGATCGACGTCGACGGCGAGATGATCGGCTACAAGTATGTCGAGAAGAACGGGCAGCGTGTGCTGCAGACCCTGAACGACAAGGAAGTGGCCGCTCAACGGGCCAAACTCGGCATGGTGTTCCAGCGCTTCAACCTGTTCCCGCACATGACGGCGTTGGAAAACGTGATGGAGGCCCCGGTGCATGTGCAGCATATGGGCAAGCAGGAGGCCAAGGAACTCGCCATCCACGAGCTTGAGCGCGTCGGACTAGGAGAGCGGCTGGACTACTATCCCTCACAGCTGTCGGGCGGTCAGCAGCAGCGTGTGGCCATCGCCCGCGCGCTGGCCATGAAGCCGGAGATCATGCTCTTCGACGAGCCGACATCGGCACTCGACCCCGAATTGGTGGGCGAAGTGCTGAACGTTATGCTCGGCCTTGCCCGTGATGGCATGACCATGATCGTTGTCACGCACGAGATCGGCTTCGCCCGCGAGGTCGCCGACCAGATCGTATTCATGGACGGCGGCGTTGTGGTGGAACAGGGTGGTCCCGAGATCATCGACAACCCGACCGAACCCAGGTTCAAGGACTTCCTGCAGCACGTGCTGTAATCGCCGGCACAGCGTGTTAGCCAATCGCATATGCGCTGTACTTGCGGGAAAGGGCTCACAGCCGTATGCTGTGGGCCCTTTTTGCATGGAACTTCGCAGCTGATGCAGGTCGATCATCCGGCGTCGGTGCGTGCAAGGCATTCGCATCGCTGCGGCGGCGTACACTGAGGGCTCATGCAGGAACGGGAATTTTGGCAGCTGCTCGAAGAGGTGTTCGGACGCAGCTATGGCAGGGCGTTGGCGCAGGATCAGCAGTTGACGAGACTGAGCGACATGACGGTGGTCGAGGCGTTGCATGCGGGGCTTGAGCCGCGTGTGGTGTGGAATGTGCTGTGCGATCAGATGGACATTCCGGATTCCAAACGTTGGGGGAGGGATCATAATGCGCCTCCTATGCCGGCGAAGTAGGGCTGTCGGCGGATACGTGCGGCATGGTTCGTGCACTCGTTGGCGTATGGCGCGCTCTGCCGGGCAACGCGCCGGAACGGTCGCGGAATGATAGGCGTTTCGTGGCCGACGGCGAAATGATTCGAACAAATGTTCGCATATGGGGTATAGTTATCCACAGCGAATATCGCGCTCGCCTGCTGCAGGCGCTCGCGATGACGGCATGAAGACGTTGCCACTATCGGGGCCTCGCCAAGCCGCATGGGATGCGAGGGTGTGTCGACCACAGGGGTTGATGTATCTTGACCGGCTGCGCGGCGGGCTTATACCGTGAAGGCATGTTCGTCAACTGATTCTTGAAGGAGAACACCATGGCACAGAACACCGGCGCCGATCAGGCGAAGCATGAGCTTGATCCAAGGCGCAAGGCCGCTCTTGACACTGCATTGGCGCAGGTGGAGAAGAGCTTCGGCAAGGGCTCCGCAATGAGATTGGGCGACAGGCCGGAACAGAATGTGGAGGTCATCCCCACAGGCTCCCTCGCCTTGGATATGGCGCTTGGCATCGGCGGTCTGCCCAAGGGGCGCATCGTCGAGGTCTACGGACCGGAATCGTCCGGTAAGACCACGCTGGCGCTGCACGTCGTGGCCAACGCGCAGAAGGCCGGGGGAGTGGCGGCATTCATCGACGCCGAACATGCGCTCGACCCGGTGTACGCGCGTAAGCTCGGCGTCGACACTGATTCACTGATCGTGTCGCAGCCTGATAACGGCGAGCAGGCTTTGGAGATCGCCGATATGCTCATTCGCTCGGGCGCATTGGACGTCATCGTGATCGATTCCGTCGCGGCGCTGGTTCCGAAGGCGGAGATCGAGGGAGACATGGGAGACAGCCATGTCGGTTTGCAGGCTCGACTGATGAGCCAGGCATTGCGCAAGATGACCGGTGCGTTGGCGCAGGCCGGTACCACGGCCATTTTCATCAACCAGTTGCGTGAAAAGATCGGCGTTTTCTTCGGCAGCCCCGAGACCACCACCGGCGGCAAGGCGCTGAAGTTCTATTCTTCGGTCCGTCTTGATATCCGCAGAATCCAGACCATCAAGAACGGCGACGAGGCGGTCGGCAACCGTACCCGCGTCAAGGTGGTGAAGAACAAGATGGCCCCGCCGTTCAAGTCCGCCGAATTCGACATGCTCTACGGCGAGGGCATCTCCCGCGAGGGCTCCGCACTGGATATGGCCATTCAGGTGGGCGTGGTGAAGAAGTCCGGCTCCTGGTTCACCTATGAGGGTGATCAGCTTGGCCAGGGGCGTGAGAATGTGCGCAACTTCCTCAAAGACAACCCCGCCATCACCGAGGAAATCGAGAATAAGGTCAAGGTGGAGTTCGGCCTGATCGACCCGATGGACCAATTCGCCGAAGACGATGCGACCAAGGCCGCGGCCGAAGCCGACAAGAACGTCGAGTCCGTGTCCGCCAGCGAAAAGAACGCCGATCCGAAGTCCACCGGAGCGAAGCAAGCCGGATCGGCTAAGACCAGGTCCACGGCTAAGGCCTGATCGGCGATGATTTCGGCCCAGGATTTCCTGAAGCAGCATCCAATCTCCGACGGCATGGAGGAACGGTACACGAAACCGGATTCCTCCGCCGTCGGCGATGCCGGCCAATCCGCATGCCGTGGCGTGAAATATGCAGGCCATGCAAGTCGTGTGCGCCACGCGACCGACAACGAGGATTTCGATCCGCGGAATTTCGACGCATGCCGCGAGGCGGCGTTCCGCCTGTTGGATGCATCGGCTCGCTCCACGCAGACGCTGCGCCGCAGATTGCTTGACAAAGGGTATGAGGATCGGACAGTCGACGATGTGATCGAGCGTCTGATCGAATTGGGCTTGCTTGATGACGAGGCATATGCCCGTTCGGTGGTCAGGTACTGCGTGAACCGCATGATGGGCAGTCGGGGCGCGGCGATGGAACTGCGACGCAAAGGTGTGGCGGATTCTATCGCACGCAGGGTCGTCAGCGAGGTTGCGGCTCAGGGAGCCTTTGAAGAGGCTGCGTGGGAGCTTGGACGGGTTACGGCCAGGAAGACGCGTGGACTGGACAGGCAGGTTCGCCTGCGGCGGTTCTGGTCTGCGGGAGGGCGCAAAGGCCATGACGCCGACACGCTGCGGCGTGTCGCGCATGAGCTGTTAGATGACTGACTCCGGTGTGTCGCGGCGTGTCGTGCGCGGGCGGAAGCACGAGGCGTGAGCCTGACCAAGTCCAGGCCGCGCTTTGCGACAATATCAACGCTGACATGACAGAAATCAATAAAAGCAAAATAAGTGAGACCTCTTATACCCCGGGTTCTGTCGTGTGCTGGGCACACGGATGGCCATCCATCTCGACCCAACGTTGCCGCTGGGCTCTAGCAGCCTACCCGATGGCACGAGCGAGCAGCCCTTACCGCCATCTGTTTGGCCTTGCTCCCGATGAGGCTTGCCATGCGGTCCACTGTTACCAGGGACCCGGTGGTCTCTTACGCCGCCGTTTCACCCTTACCTTCCGGCCGAAGCCGAAAGGCGGTCTATTCTCTGTTGCGCTATCTCTCAGGTCGCCCTGGGCGGACGTTATCCGCCATCGTGCTCTATGGAGCCCGGAAGTTCCTCAACCACGCATGCAAAGCATGCCCGGTCGCGGCCATCAAGAGGTCTCAAACACACAACTATACCAGCATTTTTGAATATAAAAAACCAAGGAAATTCATAGACATTTATGCGGTTTGTTCCCGCCGTTTCCCAAAAGCTCGTTTACAATAAAACGTACCCGGTCAGTGAAGACACGGCTGGAACGCAAATAGCGGGTAATGCCGCTTGAGTTTACTAGGAGGTCCACATGGAAATCGTCATTACCGGACGTCACACTCAGATCAAGCAAAGGTTCCGTGATGTCGTTGAGAGCAAGATGAATCGTGTGACCGCTATCGCCCCCGATGCGCAGCGTGCCCAGATTGTGCTGTCGCATGAAGGCAACCCGCGCCAGGCCGATACCGCCAAGCGCGTGGAAATCACCATTATCGCAGGCAGCACCGTGGTGCGTGCGGAGGCTTCCTCCGCGGACGAGTTCAGCGCACTTGACATGGCGCTCGACAAGCTGACCCTGCGTCTGCGCCGTACCCGCGATCGTCGCAAGGACCATCGTCGTGGCTACGAGAACCCGGTCCCGGTTGATCTGGGTGTCATCGAGCCGGAGCCTGCAGCTGCTGAGGAAGAGGTCCACGAGGATGTCGAGAACAGCCCCGCAGCAGCCGTCGCTTCCGATCTTGGCCCCGGCGAATCCGTCGAAGTCCAGGTTGGCGATACCCCGATCGTGATTCGCCGTAAGCTGCACATCGCCGAGCCGATGACCATTGATGAGGCGCTGTACGAGATGGAACTGATCGGCCATGATTTCTTCCTGTTCGTGAACAAGGAGACCGGTCGTCCGTCCGTCGTCTACCATCGTCACGGCTGGAGCTACGGTGTGTTCGAGATCGACACCCCGGAGCATGTGAACTGACGATCACTCATCATCAATCATGAGTCAATGAAGTTGGGGCCCGCGCCGTCCGCATACGGTGTGGGCCCCAACTCATGGCTGATTGTCTGTTATTTGGCGCGGCAATGGCGCTGTTATCGGCAATGTCGCGTAAGATAACTGGCAGTGTGCCCGCACATCATGGCAGAGAATGCCGCACGGGCATGGAATATCGCGACCGACACAGGAGCAGAACGTGGTAGATATTGTCGATAAGGCACTGCGCATGGGCGAAGGCCGTCAGATCAAGAAGCTTGAGGGTGTCGCCAAGGCCGTGAACGCTCTTGAAGATGAGATCTCGGCGCTTTCGGACGAAGAACTCAAGGGGCAGACCGCTAAGTTCAAGCAGCAGCTGGAGAATGGCAAGAGCCTGGATGAACTCATGCCGGAGGCATTCGCAACGGTGCGCGAGGCTTCCAAGCGCGTTCTCGGGCAGCGCCATTTCGATGTGCAGCTCATGGGCGGCGCGGCCCTGCACTGGGGGAACATCGCCGAAATGAAGACGGGCGAAGGCAAGACCTTGGTCGCCACCCTGCCGAGCTATCTGAATGCCTTGGAGGGCAAGGGCGTGCATGTGGTCACCGTGAACGACTATCTGGCCAGCTACCAGAGCGAGATCATGGGGCGCATCTACCGTTTCCTGGGCATGAGCGTCGGCTGCATCATCACCAATCAGAAGCCGCCGGAGCGTCGCAAGCAGTACAATGCCGACATCACCTACGGCACCAACAACGAGTTCGGCTTCGATTATCTGCGTGACAACATGGCGTGGGAGAAGGCCGATCTGGTGCAGCGCGGCCATCATTACGCCATCGTCGATGAGGTCGATTCCATTCTTATCGATGAGGCGCGTACCCCGCTTATCATCTCCGGGCCGGCCGAGGGCGACGTCACCCGCTGGTACCGCGAGTTCGCCAAGCTGGTCGTCAAGCTGACCCGCGACGAGGACTACGAGGTCGACGAGAAGAAGAAGGTCGTCGGCATTCTCGATCCGGGCATCACCAAGGTCGAGGACTTCCTGGGCATCGACAACCTGTACGAGCCGAACAACACCGCCCTGATCGGCTATCTGAACAACGCCATCAAGGCCAAGGAGCTCTTCCTGCGTGACCGTGACTACGTTGTCACCCATGGTGAGGTGCTTATCGTCGACGAGCACACCGGCCGCGTGCTGCCGGGCCGCCGCTACAACGAGGGTCTGCACCAGGCCATCGAAGCCAAGGAAGGCGTGGAGGTCAAGGCCGAGAACCAGACCTTCGCCACCATCACCCTGCAGAACTACTTCCGTATGTACGACAAGCTCGCAGGCATGACCGGTACCGCAGAGACCGAGGCCGCCGAGTTCATGAGCACCTATAAGCTGGGCGTGCTGCCGATCCCCACCAACAAGCCGATGCAGCGCATCGACCAGGAGGATCTCATCTTCCGCACCAAGAAGGAAAAGCTTGCCGCCATCGTCAAGGACGTGGCCAAGCGCCATGCCGCAGGCCAGCCGGTGCTGCTGGGTACCGCAAGCGTCGAAAGCTCCGAAGTCGTGTCCACGCTGCTTGATGTGGCCAAGATTCCGCATCAGGTGCTCAACGCGAAGCAGCATGACAGGGAAGCCGCCGTCGTGGCAGTCGCCGGCCGCAAGGGCGCCGTCACCGTGGCCACCAACATGGCAGGCCGTGGTACCGATATCATGCTCGGCGGCAACGTCGAATTCCTCGCGGATGCCAAACTCAAGGCTGACGGCTACTCCCCGGAGGACACCCCCGACGAGTACGAGAAGCGTTGGCCGGGCGTACTGGCCGAGATCAAGGAGCAGGTCAAGGACGAACACCAGGAGGTCGTCGATCTGGGCGGTCTGTACGTGCTCGGCACCGAACGCCACGAATCCCGTCGTATCGACAACCAGCTGCGTGGTCGTTCCGGTCGCCAGGGCGATCCGGGCGAATCCCGCTTCTACCTGTCTCTCGAAGACGATCTGATGCGTCTGTTCAATACGCAGCTGGTCGCCCGCGTCATGGCCAAGGGTCTGCCCGAGGGCGAGCCGATTGCGGCCAAGAGTGTGTCGAAGGGCGTGCGTACCGCGCAAAAGGCCCGCGAATCGCAGAACTTCGAGATTCGTAAGAACGTGTTGAAGTACGACGATGTGATGAACAAGCAGCGTACCGTCATCTACGCCGAGCGTCAGGCGGTGCTCAAGGGCGAAGACATCCACGACGACATCCTGCGCTTCATCTCCGACACCGTGATGAGCTACGTCAAGGGTGCGAACAACAGTTCCGACAAGCCTGCCGAGTGGGATTGGGAAGGTCTGTTCAAGGCATTGAACAGCGTGATTCCGATCGACGTGAGCGTCGAGGAGGCCAAGAAGGCCGCCGAAGGCAAGAAGGGCGAGAAGGCCGCCGAAGCGGTGCGCGACGTGATCGTCGCCGACGCCGACGCAGCGTATTCCGGCTTCGAAGACAAGCTGGGCGGCGAAGGTCTGCGCCAGCTTGAACGCCGTGTGGTGCTTGCCGTGCTCGACCGCAAGTGGCGTGAACACCTGTACGAGATGGACTACCTCAAGGACGGCATCGGTCTGCGCGGCATGGGTCAGCGCGATCCGCTGGTCGAATACCAGCGCGAAGGCTACCAGATGTACAACTCCATGATCGAGGCGATCAAGGAGGAGACCGTGCAGCTGCTCTTCCATGTGGATATCCAGCAGGTCGCCGAAACCGAGGATCTTGAATCCGAAGCCGATGAGGATGCGGCCGTGAACGCCACCCAGGCCGAGCTCGGCATCGCGTCATCCGCTTCTGCCGATACCGAGGCGGAAGGCCCCGACGAGGACGGCGACGAGGTCACCCGCGACGAGGACGGCAATCCGGTCATCGTCGGTCCGGCCCCCGTCAGCCACGCCGAAGGCAAGGTTCCAGCCAGCAAGCAGCCGAAGAGCGAAGAGCTGAAGACCCCGTGGGCCGACGGCCGTACGTTCCCCGGCACCGGCAAGAACGCTCCGTGCCCCTGCGGTTCCGGTCGCAAGTACAAGATGTGCCACGGCCAGAACGAGCAGTGATCAAGCTATCGGGCCGATTCCGATAACCTGTCGATTGCGTTGAGGGCTGCACCCATTGAAATGGGTGCAGCCCTCAATTCGACTGTGCATGCTCTATGCCACAGTGAACCCCTGGGAGCGCGCACATTCCGGCAACATGGATGCCCACTGTTCGATGACATCGACGGAATTGCCGCCAGAAACCAGTGACAGCACAAGCGAATCACGATAGGCAGTGCCGAGCTGTGTGGCGAACGGCAGTGTGATTGCAATATGATCGGAAGCGCCTCCAACCCGGAACGGTGCGGCTTCAAAGGGTTGTCGAATACTTGAGGTGCGTCCACCCATGCCCTCCTCGATTACGCGCCCTTCCGGTCCTAGAAGCTTGGCTAAACGTCCCGTTCAGCGTATGTTGAAGGGGTGCCTTGTTCCAGGTTTCGCCGGGTTGGTACCGAACGTATTGGAATCACCGAAGCACAGTACATTGTTCATGGCATGGCCCTTTCGAATCGATTGATGGTAGTGATTGCCACTGTAATATCGACGAAACCGTCTTCCTGATGGATTGCCATGGATTGTCATGACATTACCGGCAGGGGCGGTGTTCGTGATGCGGACGTTCATCGGCGCGGAAATACCGAATCGTTACAATTAGGCGACAAATCATACAACAGGCGTATTGGAGCGCCAAGGAGGGCATTATGGCCGAAATCACATGGAAGTCGATTCTCGCCAAGCTGGTCGGAGGGGACCACCTGAGCGCGGAGGAATCCGAGTGGTTCGTCGATGACCTCATGAGCGGTAACGCCAATCCGGCTGCCGTGGGCGCGGTGCTTGCCACCCAGCAGCAGTTGGGATTGACCGCCGACGAAGTGCGTGGCGCGGCCAAGGCCATGGTCTCGCATGCGGTGCCGCTGAATATCGAAGGGGAGACCACCGATATCGTGGGCACTGGTGGCGACGGCGCCTCCACGGTGAATCTGTCATCCATGGGAGCGGTGATTGCCGCGGCGACCGGCGTCAAGGTGGTTAAGCATGGCAATCGTGCCGCGTCCTCCGAATGCGGCACCGCCGACTGCTTCGAGGAGCTTGGTCTGCCACTTGATCTCACCGCGGAACAGGTGGCTCGGGTCGGCAACGAATGCGGCATCGCCTTCGCCTTCGCGCGTGTGTTCCACCCCGCCATGCGCTTCGTCGGACCGATTCGCGCGGCATTGGGTGTGCCTTGCGTGTTCAACGTGCTCGGTCCGCTCACCAATCCGGCCAATCCGAAGCATATGGCCATCGGTTGCGCCAATCGTGCCATGAGCCCCATCATGGCCGCAGTCTACGCGGCGAACGGGCAGACTGGCATGGTCTACACCTCCAGCGAAGGATTGGACGAGATGGCACCGACCGGGCCGATCTCCGTATGGGAGTTTGGAAACGGCAAGGTCAGCGAAACCGAATTCGATCCGACTGTGGAACTCGGCCTTGCCAAGATCACCATAGAGGATCTGAAGGGCGGCAAGCCGGCGGTCAACGCCCAGGCCATGCGCGATCTTCTTGCAGGCAAGGACGTTCCGTTCCGTTCCACGGCATTGCTCAATGCCGCATCCGCCATTGTGGCGGACGGTCATCAGGTGCCCGCTGATGGCACGCTTGCTGAACGGTTCAAGGCGGCTTACGCCATTGCCGAGGAGTCCGTGGATTCGGGCAAGGCCGAGGCGCTGCTGAACAAGTGGATCGCAACGGCGCAGTCGGTTAAGGGCTGAGCGCCGCATCCGCCACGCCGGTATCGCGTAAGCATGCGGTATGGTGCGACAAACCGCGGATGACCAATAACAATGATGGGGTTGTCTCCGCCTGGAGGCAACCCCATCATTCGTTCCGGTGCAATTCAGGTGCTGCTCTGTATGCCGCCATGGAAGTGGACGGAGGAGCGGCCGACGTTATACGCGCGCACCGTCATCGAAATAATCGGTTCTCGTCTGGGAAAAGCCCTTATGCTGTGCAAGCAGTCCCGCACTACCCACGATTACGCAAATGCCGGCGATGACGCCCAGAACACCGGTATATGCGGGAAGGAACACGGAGGCGATGGCGCCAAGAATGCCGGCGACCAGCAGAATCCAGAACACAAGTTTTGAGAAACGCACTCGACCGATCTTCGGATTCGGCGGCACGAAATCGTCACCATACCGATCCATTACGTCATCGGCGTCCAGCCAGCTGGAACCGGTGAAGTCGCGCGGGCCGTGAGAGGCGCCGGTCTTTGCGAACGAATCCGCGGTCAGATCGTCGACGCTCAGCAGCGCCTCCTTCTCCTTGCGCTGCGCATGCTTTTCGAAACGCTTCGCGTTACGGGATTCGGCCACATCGTTCAGATCATCCTGATGTTCGGCTTCGAATGCCGCCCAAGCGGCGTCCAGATCGTTCGGCTGGTTCTCGCCATCCGGCGTGTGTTGTGGCCGCTCGTCACCCGCATTGGTATTGTTAAGGTCAGTCATATGTACCACTGTAAACCACGGTGAGCATCGAATGGAAGGAACGCCAAGTGCTGTATTGGTTTTTTGTGAACGGATTCGGTTTCATCGCCCGGCATCGCCTTGGCCCGGCCGTTACCGGTTTGGAGAACGTCCCTCGTGAAGGCGGAGCGATTATCGCGGCGAATCATCTGGCCGTCATCGACGACGCGCTGATTCCGATCACGTGCCCGCGTATGGTGCATTTTATGGGTAAGGCCGAATACTTTGAGGGCAAGGGGCTCAAGGGCAAGTTCAAGAAGTGGTGGTTCACTTCGGTAGGCGTGTTTCCCGTGGACCGTTCCGGTGGCAACAAATCGCTGGGCGCGTTGGAGCATGCGCGGGAGATCATCGAAGACGGGCATCTGTTCGGTATCCATATCGAGGGCACGCGCAGCCCTGACGGACGCTTGTACAAGGGGCACACCGGTGCCGCGCGACTGGCGTTGGAAACCGGTTGCCCGATTATTCCCGTGGCGATTATCGGCTCGGACAAGCTGCAGCCTGTGGGTACGGTCATTCCGAAGAAGGGCAAGACCCAGGTGCTGTATGGCAAGCCGATTACGGTGGAGAAAAAATCCGCCGATGAGATCACGCATGATGATCTGCGTTCGTTGACCGATGCCGTCAGCGAGGCGATTCGGAAGATGAGCGGACAGGAATATGTTCCCGAATACGCGCAGAAGGTCAAGGCGCGGTTGAAGGAAGAGGCCGCTAAAGCCGAGAGCCAGCAGCCGCAGGAATAATTCCGCGGCCATGGCGCGGGGCTGAAACTGCCGGTTGAGCCAAGGGGATACGAGCGAAGAAAGGCTCGTATCCCCTTGACTATATATGAGACGTTGCAAAAGCCGTCGCATCAGACGACGGTCAGCGTCACCACGGTTTTGTTGCCGTCGCTGTCGCGCACGCGCACCTGATCGCCTGCACTGGGGCTTTGCAGACGAACGACATGCGTCAGATCGCCCAACGGCGCTGATTTCTTCACATCCAAGCCAAGCGCCTTCAGCATTGCGCTGGCCTCATCGTACGTTTTGCCAACCACATTCGGCAGTGTCACGGTTTCCGGGCCCTTGGAGACCGTGACCTCCACGGCATCGCCCCAGTGCAGTTGCGTGTCCTTGGGCACGGATGTCGAGATTACTTCGCCGGCGGCAACGGTATCGCTGAATTCCTCGGTGAATGTCGCCTTCAATTTCAGATCGTCAAGTGCCCGCGACGCTTCGTCCTTCGCGCGGCCTGCAATATCCGGCATGGTCACCGGCATGGGCCCCTTGCTCAACGAGACGGTAACCTTTGCGTTGTGCTTGAGCGTGGTGCCTGGCTCCGGGGTGATGGACAATGCCGTGCCTTCGGGGGCGGTCAGTGAATACTCGTCTTTGCCGGTGTCATGTTTGATATTGGTGAATCCGGCATGTTTCAGCGCTTCCAGCGGGCTTTTGCCGTTGGCGCTGGCGGTATCGAGAATATCGTCGGGAATCGTCGACATGCGCATGCCTTTGGAAACCACGACATTCACCTTCTGCTGCTGTCGCATGCTCACATGGCTGTCGACCGCGACGGGAGAGCCTGCCACCGTGGCCGAAATCACATGCCCCTCATCGACGGTATCGCTGTAGTCCTTGGTGGCGCTGTAGGGGATGCCGGCATTCTTCAACACGCGCTCATACTGCTTCCAGGAGGCGCCTTCCAAGGAGCATGCCGAGTCCGCATTGCAGGTCACATCGGCCGGCTTGGGGATCTTCCAGTAGCTTCCCGGCCCCAGGAAATACCACCATGCGCCGCCCGCGCACGATACGGCTACGACCAGTGAGATGACGGCGATGATCAGCGCTTTCCTCCCGCGCTTCGAGGAAGCGGCGGGGGTTCCCTTCGATGCGCCGTTGCCGTTGGCGGGCATGGCGGTTGTGGCAGTTGCCGTGCCATCGCTTCGATCCGGTGCGTTCAGCACCTGCGTGGACCCCTCGCTAATGGGCGTGGTGGCGTTCGGACGCATCGGTGCGGTCGTCGCGTCAGGCACGGATTCCTCGGATCGCGCCTGTACGGGAGGTGCCGGTGGAGCGGGCATGGGTGTCGTGCCGGTCTGTGCCGTATCGGTGGTCGAAGAGGGCTTGCGATACATCCATGCGTTCGGCTCAAGCGAAGTACACAACTGTTTGAGCTCGAGCAGCGCAGCACCCGCATCCGCCGGGCGGGCCTGCACGGATCGCTGGGTGAGATGCCCGATGAACCGGGCGACCGCCGGATCGATGTCGGGGCATTGTAACGCCACGGACGGCACATCCTCATGCACATGCTTGAACACCAGCGTCACCGGATTGTCGGAAATGAACGGCACCGAGCCGGTCAGCATCTCCCATGCCATGATCCCCACGGCATACAGGTCGCCCTGAGGCGTCGCCTCATTGTGCTCGATGGTCTCCGGAGGCAGATAGGTGGCGGTGCCCAGCAGCATACCGGTGGACGAGAGCGTGGCCGCCGACGCCACTTTGGCCAGACCGAAATCGGTGATCTGCACACGGCCGCGATTGTTCAGCATGATGTTCTCGGGTTTGATGTCGCGATGCACCACATGGACCTGATGCGCCGCGGCAAGCCCCTCGAGGGTCTCGCCGATGATGCGCAGCGTCTCGCGCACGGTGAAGGTCCCCTGCTGATTCATTTCATAGCGCAGATTCACGCCATGCACGTATTCCATCACCAGATAGGCAAGACCATTGAATTCGCCGGTGTCATACACCTGCACGATATGAGGATTGGCGATCTGCGCCGCCGACTGCGCCTCCCTGCGGAACCGTTCGATGAACTGTTCGCGATGCGCGCCCTGCGCCAACTGCGTATGCATCACTTTCAGCGCAACCGTGCGGTTCAGTCGTTCGTCGATCGCCTCGTATACCGTCGCCATGCCTCCCTGTGCGATTTCGCGCACAACATGGTAGCGGCCGTCGATCAGCTGGCCTTGGGGTGATGCATCTTCGCTCATGTCTTATCGTCAAATCCTTGATATGAGAAGAGTCCGTACGTCAATTCTGACAGACATTCTAGCTTTTGGCGATGTCCGGGACGAAGCGCGCGCACGTTTCGAGAAGAGCCGTCTCGTGGTTTTGCTCCAGTTTGCACTCGCGAATGGCCTGTACCGACTCATCCCATAGGGCCCCGATGCGTTGGCGGGAACGTTCGACGGCACCGGTGGACTGGAACAGACCGATGGCGCGGCTCACATCCGATTCGCTGCGCGACGAGGCCTCGAACATGGCGATCAGCTCGTCCCGCGCCGCGCAGTCGGCATGCGCAATGGCATCGGCCAGCAGCACGGTGCGTTTGCCTTCACGAATATCGCCGCCCACCGGCTTGCCGGTGGCACGGCTTGAACCAATCACATCGATAAGATCGTCTTCAAGCTGGAACGCAAGGCCGAGCGGTTTGCCGATGGCCAGCGCGCGCTCGCGAGCCTGCCCGGGGGCGGCGCCGCTGCCCAACAGCGCCAGCTCGATGGGTGCGATGGTGGTGTAGCTGGCGGTTTTCCAGCGGAACACATTCAGCGAGGCGTTCGCCAGCGCTTCGGCGTCCTGCAATGGTGCCTGTTCCACGGCCAGATCGAGAATCTGACCGATTTCGACTTCGCGCTGCATATTCAGAAACGCCGACGTCAATGCCGTGGCATGGGGGAGCAGGGCAGCGGCCTCGTTGACGATGTCGATGCACACTGTGGCCAACAGATCGCCGAGCATAAGCCCAAGTCCACGGCCGATGGCAGGGCTTCCCGTATCGGTCTCCAACGCGCGGTGAGCACTCGGCTTGCCACGGCGCAGGTCGGAATCGTCGATGATGTCGTCATGCACCAGGGCGGCGGTCTGGAACACCTCAAGCGCGCAGGCGACGTCGAGCATGGCGTTGCGCGTATCGGCATGGCCGTCGAACGCATCGTAGGCGGCGAGCATCAGCAGCGCGCGCAGTCTTTTGCCACCTTCGCTGCTGGATGTCGCCTGCCGTGAGACAGCATCCACGACATGGCGGCAGGCCTCGGGCATCTCGGCTTCCATGGGCATGGCGGACCATTTGTCCACCAGGGAGACGATGCGGGATTCGATGTTCGAACGATCGGCGTCAGTTTTGCACATGCCATCTACGGTATCCTCATCGCACTACGAATGGCATCCTTCACCGTATTTCCCGTATTTCCAATGGCTCATGGCGTGTCGACCACAGCCTCCTGTCCGGCGTGCGCTCCATGCGCGGGCGGGCCATACTGTATGCACGCCGCTATGGAAGACGGCGGCGGCAACGGCATCGAGGAGGATGACATGACAACGAACCGTATGGAATCGGCAGCTGGACAAACGAATGATCGCGCAGACGGGCACGGTGATGCGGATAGTGCAGGACGTGTGCTCGAGGAGCGCAACGTGGAAAATCGTTGCCGGCATGGCGAAGGCGAGGGCAGTGTGCCATCGGCGGACAGGGCTGCCTGCGAGGAATTCTTCGACGCCTTGGAACCCGTCTGCGAGCATGTGGCCGATGAGATGCGTAAGCGATTGCAGCAGGGACGTCGCCAGTATGGGCCGAGCCGTGCGGACGGCGATTGGATGAGGGAACCGCTGCAGGTATGGCTGTGCAGGCTCGACCAGGGCATGATCGACCTTGACGAGGTGATGCTTCCGTTGGCGGTCGGCATCAACGAGGTCCTTGCGATGCGTGATGCGTTGATTCTTTCGGTTGTCGGCGACTCCACCATGCGTGACCCGCAGATGCTGATGGATATTGTCCGAACGCCCCATGCCGGGCATGTGGTGATGGCCGTGCATAAGGCGCTGTCCGCCGAGTTCGACGATCGCGACGGCCCCGACCGCGACCGATGCCGCACCGCGGTGCTTATGCTCGCCGCCATGGCCAAGGTGATGCCCGAGCCCATGAAGGTTCAGCCACTGGCGATCATCTCATATATATTGTGGTGGACTGGGGATAGCAGAGCGGAGGATTATGCGCTCAGCTGCCTTGCCATAGACGAGGAATGCTCGCTTGCCGCGATTGTTCTGAAGTCGGTGAGCAATGGGCTGTACCCGGCTTGCTGTGGTGGATGATGGGATTACGCAGCTGCGGATTCGTCTGAAATCGCGGTTTCTTGCGCGTGTTCGGGAATAATCGTCCCTATCAGGTGGTTTACTCACATAGTTGACGATTTGCCCTTGCCAGAAGTGTGTCTATATGGTATACGAGGCGGGGCGGGTATTCCGCGAGGAGGGATAGTTTGGCTACCAAGAGCACAACGGCCGCTGAGAACACCGAACAGGTACAGGACGAGGCCAAGGCCGTTTCCGCCAAAAAAGCCAGTGCCACGCGCAAGACTGCCGCGGCTAAGAAGACCACGGCTAAGAAGACCGCCAAGTCTGGCGAAGGAACGGGCAGTGTCAGGAAGAAGTCCGCTGCCACCAAGAGCACGAAGAACTCCAAGACCAAGAAGAGGTCCGAGGAGGATCTTGACGAAGTCGACGAGTTCGATGAGGACGCCGATCTGGACGATGCCAAGGACGAGGACCTTGACGTCGATGATGTGGACGATCTCGACGGCATCAACGGCGAGTCGGACGATGACGATGATGACTACGACGACGATGATGACGACGACGATGAGGAGGAGGACGATAAGTCCGATGCCCCGGACATCAGCAAGCAGAAGGGCGCGTTCGTCGTCAGCGATGATGATGACGATGACGAGGACGTGAAGCCTCGCCGTCGCCGCGGCAAGATCGGCAACCCGAAGCGCCGCGTCGTCACCGCCGGTGCCACCGCCGACCCGGTGAAGGATTACCTCAAGCAGATCGGCCGTGTCAGCCTGCTGAACGCCGAACAGGAAGTCGACCTATCCGAGCGCATCGAGGCCGGCCTGTACGCCCAGCATCTGCTGGATACCGAAGGCGACACGATGGACTTCAAGCGTAAGCGCGAGCTCAAGTGGGCGGCCAACGATGGCAAGAAGGCCAAGGACCACCTGCTGGAGGCCAATCTTCGACTGGTGGTGTCGCTGGCCAAGCGCTACACCGGCCGTGGCATGCTGTTCCTCGATCTGATCCAGGAAGGCAACCTGGGCCTGATTCGCGCCGTCGAGAAGTTCGACTGGAAGAAGGGCTTCAAGTTCTCCACCTATGCCACATGGTGGATCCGTCAGGCTATCACCCGAGCCATGGCCGATCAGGCTCGCACCATTCGTGTGCCTGTGCACATGGTCGAGGTCATCAACAAGCTGTCGCGTGTGCAGCGTCAGATGCTGCAGGATCTTGGCCGCGAACCCACGCCTGATGAGCTGGCGCGTGAGCTGGATATGCCGGTCGAGAAGGTGCAGGAGGTGCAGAAGTACGGTCGTGAGCCGATTTCGCTGCACACCCCGCTTGGCGAGGACGGCGATTCCGAATTCGGCGATCTGATCGAAGACACCGACGCCATCGCGCCGTCCGACGCCGTGGCCTTCTCGCTGCTGCAGGATCAGTTCAAGCAGGTGCTTGAGACGCTGTCTCCCCGCGAGTCCGGTGTGATCAAGATGCGTTACGGTCTGGAGGACGGCCAGCCGAAGACGCTGGACGATATCGGTCGCGTATACGGTGTGACCCGTGAACGTATCCGTCAGATCGAGTCGAAGACCATGTCGAAGCTGCGCCACCCGTCTCGTTCGCAGACGCTGCGCGACTTCCTCGATCAGTGACGATGCCGCTTCCCCGAGGCTTCAGCCTTGGGGAAGCTTTTTGTCGTGGTATGGATTGACAACTAGTGGAAGAGGCACATGGCTAAAGAGGATTACGGCGCAAAGGATCTTACCGTTCTCGAAGGGCTCGACGCGGTACGCAAGCGTCCGGGCATGTACATCGGTACCACGGATTCCCAGGGGCTTATGCATTGCCTGTGGGAGATCATCGACAATGCCGTGGATGAGGCGTTGGCAGGATTCTGCAATGCCATCGTCGTCACATTGCATACGGACGGCTCCATCACCGTGGCCGACAACGGTCGAGGCATCCCCGTCGACAAGGAACCGAAGACGAAGCTTTCCGGTGTCGAGGTCGTACTGACCAAGCTGCATGCCGGTGCAAAATTCGGCAATTCCTCATATAATGCGGTCGGTGGTCTGCATGGCGTCGGTTCGTCGGTGGTCAATGCTTTGAGCTCCCGACTCGACATAGAGGTCGACCGTGATGGCAAAACCTATCATATGGCGTTCCATCAGGGTCATCCCGGCGTCTATACCGATGCCGACCCGGAACACCCTTCGCCGGATGCCCCGTTCAAGCGCACACGCAAGAACAAGCCCACCGAGCTGGATATTATCGGCAAGGTGCCGCCGAAGAGAACCGGCACACGCATCCGGTACTGGGCGGATCCTGAAATTTTCAACAAAACCGCCGAATTTTCGTATGAGCAGCTTGTCGACCGTGTCCGCCAGACCAGTTTTCTGGTGCCGGGGCTGAAGATCACCGTTATCGATGAGAATATTGCGCAGGAGCCGGCTCCCGGCGAACCGGATCATGAGATGACTTCGGTGCCGGAAGGAGCCGGCGCCGGCGAGACCGTGACGGCCGATGCCGCTTCGGCCGTCGGCGAATCCGATTCCGCGCAGACTCAGGGCGATGAGGATCTTGCCTTGAACGAGGCCGAAACCATTGCAGACGGCGCGTTCGGCACACAGGTCGATCACCCGCGTGTGGCCGAGTTCCTCCACAATGGCGGTGTCAAGGATTTCGTCGATTATCTGTCCAAAGGCGAGCCTGTCAGCGACATCTGGCGTATTCAGGGTGAAGGCACCTACGAGGAGGAGACCCAGGCGGTCGGCGCGAACGGCGAACTGCATGCGGAGAAGATCACGCGTACCTGCGGTGTGGATATCGCACTGCGATGGGTGAATGGCTACGACACGGTGATGCGCAGCTTCGTCAACATCATCGAGACTCCGGGCGGCGGCACGCATGTGGACGGTCTGATGAACTCCGTTACCAGGCAGATCCGCAAGGCGGTCGAAGCGAACGCACGCAAGCTCAAGGTGAATCTCAAGGATTCCAATATGAAGGTTGAGCGCGACGACATCATGGCCGGTCTGGTGGCCGTGGTCACCGTGCGTATTGCGGAACCGCAGTTCCAGGGGCAGACGAAGGATGTGCTCGGCACCGCGCAGGTCAAGCCGATTGTCACGCGCATGAGCGATAAGCAGTTCGGCGAGATGATCACCGGATCCAAGCGCGGGTATAAGGAGCAATCCAACCGTGTGCTGGAGAAGATCGTCGGCGAAATGCATGCCCGCGTGCAGTCCCGTAAGGCCAAAGAGGTCACACGTCGCAAGAACGCATTGGAATCGGCGTCCATGCCGGCCAAGCTTTCCGACTGCCAGCCGGGCAATGATGATGTGGCCGAACTGTTCATCGTGGAGGGCGATTCCGCGCTTGGCACCGCCAAAGCCGCCCGCAATGCGGGATTCCAGGCGCTTTTGCCGATTCGAGGCAAGATTCTGAATGTGCAGAAGGCCTCGATCACGCAGATGCTGTCGAATAAGGAATGCGCGGCCATCATTCAGGTGGTGGGCGCCGGTTCGGGGCAAAGCTTCGATATCGAACAGTCGCGCTACCACAAGGTCATCATGATGACCGATGCCGATGTGGATGGCGCCCATATCCGTATTCTGCTGCTTACGCTGTTCTATCGGTACATGCGACCGCTGATCGAGAACGGGTATGTGTATGCCGCAGTGCCGCCGCTGCATCGCATCGCGTTGACCGGTTCGCATAAGGGCGAGTTCATCTACACGTATTCCGATGATGAGCTTGCCGGCAAGCTGGCCGAACTCGATCGCAAACATATCGGGTATAACGACGATATCCAGCGGTACAAGGGCCTGGGCGAGATGGACGCCGACCAATTGGCGGATACCACCATGGATCCGCGCACGCGCATGCTCCGTCGTATCCGCATGGAGGATGCCGAGCAGGCCAGCGAGATCTTCAGTCTGCTCATGGGCGACGATGTTCCGCCGCGCAAGGCGTTCATCGTGGAAAACGCCGACGACTTCGACCGTTCCAAGATCGATACCTGATCCGGTTGCAGAATCAGGCGGCCGGTCGCCGGTGCATGAATCGACTTGTGCACGGGAACGGCTGCGATGGAGGCTTCGGTGTCGGCTTGGCCGTATCCGGAGCCTTCGTTGCAATAAGGCTGTGCGGAGTCTTATTGATTGTCTGCGCGGTTAAGCCATAGGTCGAGCTTGTATTGGTTGAGCTCGGTGTTCGGGTCGTAATTGTCCTCAAGCCGGCTGCGGTACATCGCCACCAGTTCGTCGCCGCGTCCCAACGCTTCCAGAGCCGCTTCACGCAGCGTCTCCCATTCGTAGGGGACGACCTCTTCGGGGAACATCACCATGCTTTGGTTCGCGTTGGCCTGCTCCACCCGATTGGTGAAGTCGATGAGATCCTCCCAGCGTTCGGAGGCGATAAGGCGTGCGGCATAGGTGTCGGCGAGCGGTTCGATGGTATTGTGCTCGCGCAGGAAGGCGTCGGCGGCTTCCGCATCTCCGCTGATGCGCATCAGATCGTGACGGAGGAATTGTACGGCATGGTCGAATTGGTGGCATGCGGTTGCGGCCAGCTCCCGTTCCGTGAGCAATGAGGGGTCGAGTGAAACGAGATTGTCGAGATCCGCGGCGCTGAGCTTGATATCGTCGGCTGCGCCGACAGTGTCGGTCTGCCCGCTTGTCTGTGTGGATCGGCTTGAGAATTCGGCCATTGACGCTACCGCCTTGTTCAACGCATCATAGGCGAACATGCGGGTGTCGTCCCATTGGGCGAACGATAGGCTGCAAGACAGCAATTCCACCATTTGCATGGCGTTGAGGCGAAAATCATCGTTGCAGGCGACCGTGGTGATCATGCGCAGCGCCTGTTCGCCGGTCATCGGGTCGGCGTTGCAGGCCACGGCGTCCATGTAGACCCGTACGTTCTGGATCAGATCCTTAAGGTAGTCGAATCCTTCGTTGTCTCGATCCGCCACGTTGCCTACGAATTTCGCCGTCATTTCCAAGGCCTTGGCGAGGTTGCCCACGGCGTCGACCCAGCGTGTGCTGACCAGCGCGTTGCCGACCACGGCGTCGACGCCGGAAAGCGCCTGCGAGTCAAGATGGAAGGTCGGCATGTCGGCGCGTGGCATTTCCACGCCGGCTTCGGTCCGTTCCGCTGTGGGAACAATGGCGGCGATGGAGTCGAAATACCATTGCATGGGCATGCCGATGACGTTGTCCGCGTCGGATAGGGGAGCGACGGGCGCGTCGTTGCGGTTCTCGGCATCGTGCTCCGAAGCCTCGCGGATCAGATGATTCCATAGAATTGTCGGACCGTCGAATTCTCCCGTTCTCAGCCAGCCGTTGTTGACGTAGTCGCTGAGCTCCTCGGCGTCATGCCGGGCGTCGATGTGTTCATGAGATATGCTGCCCATAGCCACCTTTCCTGCACTGGTAAAGGCTACAACCTGCGCTGGTCGAAGGGAGCCGGCGAGGGGAGTCAACCGAAAGGATGAGGTTCGCTGAGAGCAAATCATCCTCAAAACGACAAAACAAGTAAAAATGTCGAATAATATAAAGTTTGTAGTCATGTGGTTCGCAGTGATCGCAAGACTGGAAAGGAGCCGGTGGAGACATGGATAATTCAAGGTTCTCTCATCTCCTTTGGCTGAATACCTAGTTGAAGCCGGTTTCTTTCCGCTTCTTTTTCCCTCATTTCCCCGGGGCCTTACGGCTCCGGGGAATTTGCTTTTTGCAGGTGCGGCGCCATGCTGCCCGCACCCTGTGAGGCAATGATTGTCCTTTCGAATAAGTGCCTTCGATAATATGCGCGTTGCTTGCATATACTGGGGTGTTGGTTGAGAGAGCGACAGATTGGAACATGGTGTTGCAAGATAACGGCAACGTTGATAAGAGCGAAGGCAAGGGAAGAGCCGCAAAAGGCACGGCGTTTGAACACGCGGCAACGGCACGGCGAGGAATCCTGGAAGCGGCCAGACGTGCATGCGGCAGCGCAGGCGACCTCATCGTGCGTGGCACGCGCACTGCAGGCAGTGCAATCGCAAAGTGCTGGCGAACCGTGGTAAGCGCCCTGAATCCCAACGCCTCATCGAACCTGGATGCCAAACAAGTGTTCCGCATCCGCAGAACCGTCGTGTTCTCAGGCATAGCAGCCGTTGTACTGATCGTGGCTGTTGTCGTGGCTGTATCAGTGCACGCGAATCGCAGTGCACAGGCAGACAAAGCTGGCACGGTGGTGAGCGCCCAAACCAGTAAGACCAAGCAATCGCCATCTGCAAAAGCGACGAAGAAAACCACGGCGGGGAAAACCGCGGCAGAGAACAGTTCGGTGAAGAAAACTCCGGAACAGTCCGACACATCAAGCTCCTCAACGGATGAGACAAAGCGGCAGGTCGAAGCGCTCGCCGCCTCGATCAGCGATGAAGAGTCCGCGACGATCAAGGCCAAAGCGGACGAAACGGCGCACAACAGCGGCAAACCCGTTACGCAATACACCTACTGCATTGCCGGCAAAGGCAATGTGGGCGCTTTGGACGGTTTCGCCAACACCGTGTACCGCGTGCTCAACGATCCGCGCGGCTGGCCGCGTGCCGGAGCCACCTTTGTCAAAGGCGACGGCGACGCATGCAACTTCACTGTGGTGCTTTCCGAAGCGAAATACATGCAGACGTTCGACTCCGGATGCAGCGCCGAATACAGCTGCCGTGTGGGGGATAACGTCATCATCAACCTCGACCGGTGGAACGGCGGCATCGGCAACTGGATGGAAGCCGGCGGCAATCTCGCACGCTACCGCACCATGGTGATCAACCACGAGGTCGGCCATGCTCTAGGGCATATCGATAATGAGACCACCTGTGCCGGTGCAGGCAAGCCCGCGCCGCTGATGCAGGAACAGTCCATGCATCTGGACGGCTGCACGGTGAACGAGTGGCCGCTCGATGACGAACTGTGGAGAAGCTGAGGGGGCGCCCTGCACAGCTGGGACTATTCGATCCGGCCTGTCAAGTACTTGTAGAACTCAGGGTCCAGCGGCTTATGCAGCCGTAAGGTCGAGAGCACCACATTGACGGTATCGTCGCCACTGGCCCCGGGCTTCTGCACTGCGCGCATGTTCGAGATCGAAGCGACATGGCCGAGATAATAGTATTTCTTATCGGCCTCCTCCTGCTTGCGCATAACGAACAGCGGCACGAAATGCGTCTCATCCCAATGCGTGGTGTCGGCATCCTTTTGCAACCATTTGAATTCCGGGGAATTCAAGAGACGATTGTTCTTGCTATACCAGTCCATCTCCTGCGTGTTGAGGAACCGGTCCTCGTACTGGCTTGCCTCGTATTTGACGAGAATGGGCATGGTGCCGGTTGCCGTATGGCATAAGTATCCGCCGACGTTCTGGCCGTTGACTTCCTTCATCCATCCGCACAGCCGTTCGATGTCGGTCAGCGTGTACCGATGCCCATATACAAAACCATGCTCGAAATCCAGCCGCTGATCCTTCACATCGCGGAACAGGTCCCGGCAGTTGAGCAGTCCGGTTCGCAGCGTATCGGCGAAGAACAGACGGAACGTGCTGTTGCCCTGCAGCAGACCTACGAACGGCTCGCTTAATGAAATATCGCCGTTGGCGCTTCGGGCAATCAACGGAACGTCGCCGAATCGCTTCGTGTCCTGCTGAGTGAAATAGGAGTAGTCCAATACCTTCAGCGCGGATTCCCATTGCGCGTCGGAATCGTCGGCTGCGGCGAAATCGTCGCGGATCGCCTGTCTGAGTGCAGAAGCCGGCATGGCCGATACTGGTCTCCAAGGAAGCGTGTCTCCCAAGCGCTCGTTGCCAAAGCGGCAGAGTCTATCCAAAATCACCAGCTCATGCGGACGGACGCCGGGGAGCAGCAGTTCCGTGGCCATCTTCAGTATCCCGTCTTCGACAGGGGACGTCGGTTCAAGCATATTGGCGAAGGATTGCGAATCGGCGTTCCGTTTGCCGGCCAGACTGCGCTCGCAGGCCCGCACGAATTCCAGATACGAGGCGGTGAGGATGCTGCCGCCTTTGCCTTTCTGCCCTTTGCCGCTGCTGCGGCGCAATGCAAGCATGCCGGGCAGCGAGGGGTCATGGGCATATACATCGGTAAGCATGGGTATGCACCCGATCTGGAAACGAATCTGCCGGTATTCTTCGGAAAGCCGTTTCATATTGGACCAGTCGGCTGTGTCGAGGGCCTTGAGAATACGTTCCCGTGAGATACGGTCGAAGCTGATGGAACTTAACCCGATACTGGTACGGGATGCGATGTTCTTATGAGGATTGCCCTTTCTGCCATACAGCGCGACGGGAATAAGGAAGTTATTGGCGTAGTTGCCGATGAAATCGATGACAGTGACGCTGTCCTTATAGGCGAACTTGCGCAGGCCTCGACCAAGCTGTTGGGTGAACACGATGCTGGACTTGGTGTTGCGTAGCATGACGATCTGGTTGATCGCCGGAACGTCCACGCCCTCATTGAACAGGTCGACGGTGAAGATGTAGTCGAGTCTGTTCTCCTCAAGATCCTTGACGGCCTGCCTGCGTTCCTCATCCGAATTCTTGCCGGTAATGGCGCGGGTCCGGTAATGGCGCTCCTTGTACTCGTAGTAGCGTTCGTTGAACAACGCCGACAGCCGTTCGGCCTCATCCTGCCGGCTGCAGAACACCAGTCCGGTCAGATCCTGACGGTAAGGCGTGTACTTGCGGAGCTGATCGATGATGTAGTCGACTCGTTTGGCATTGGTAAGCTGGCCGATCTCATAGGTCAGCTGATCCCTGTTCCCGGAATTCAGGCCATTGTCCAACAGAATGCCTTCGGAAGCTTGGTCGTTATCCACCGCCCCCAGATATTCGGCGATGCCATAGTAGTGGAACGGGCAGAGCATATCCTCGTCCAACGCCTGCTGGAGCCTGATCTCATAGGCGACGTTATAACCGAACATTTCGAAGATGTTCACGCCATCGGTACGTTCCGGTGTCGCGGTCATGCCAAGCATGAAATCCGGTGTGAAATAGTCGATGATCCGACGGTAGCTTGCGGCGGAAACGTGGTGGGCCTCGTCGATGAGAATGTAGTCGAAATGCTCCTTGCCGAACGAAGCCAGTGTCTCGGGATTGGATAGCGTATTCACCATGGCGAACACGTATTTGCGGTCGCCCTGCTTGCTGTTGCCTGAAAGAACGCCGAGTTCAGACTCGTCGCATCCAAGCACCTTGCGATAGGATTCTCGCGCCTTGATGAGGATCTCCTCGCGATGTGCGATGTACAGCATCCGTTTCGGATGGAACTGCTTGACATCGAACGCCGAAAGATAGGTCTTGCCGGTGCCGGTGGCGGAGATGACGATTGCGCGATGCTCGCCTTCGGCTCGAAGCCTGCGCAGATTCGCCAATGCCTCACGTTGCATGCGATTGGGCTCGATGGTCTGCTTGGCGATGGACTGCAGAATCTGCTTGCGTGCAGGCGCGTACTTCTTGAAATCCTCCTCGTAGTGCTTGATCCAATCCTCGGTGAGCGGAATCGACTCATCGACCTGGGAGGCGATCTCGTTGCGGAACTGATCGATCAGCGTGCCGTCTCCGGAAGACGACACCTTCAGGTTCCATTCCCGTTGCGACACCAGAGCCGGGGGAGTCAGATTCGAACTGCCGACGTACACGTTGAAATAGGGTTTGCCGTCCTTCATGTGACGGGCGAAGATATAGCCCTTTGGATGGAACGCCCTGTTGTGGGGATTCTGATCATGGCCTTCCCAGATCCGCACGTCGACATGCGCTTCGTTCTTGATGCGAAGAAGTTCCCAGAACGCTTTGGGCTCGTTCCACATGTTTTTGGTGGAGGTGATCAGCCTGCTGGCGCCGCCATGCTGGCAATGATCCAGAAATGGTTGGAACAGCGATTTCAACGCTTCGGAACTGACGAAAGCGACGGACATATCAAAGGAATCGCTGTATTGCAGCTCGTTGCTCAACGCTGTTCCCATGGTGTCATGAAGCTGGTTCGAGATAAGTTTCGGAGAGAACGTGCCCGGGGCGTCGGCATTGCCATGGATGAGACCGGAGGTTACATCCTCAAGCAGGGAATCGGAGGGGGCGAGTTCGGTATCCGAATGCGTGGTTTCGAATTGCATGGGAGCTTACTTCCTTGCAAGATCCATGGTGGCGATGCGCCGAACGGCATCCCGGTCGGCCGGCGCCCAGTCCAGCCCGGGCATATCGGCGGGAAGGGCCCACCGGATCTCGCGGTGTTCCGTCAATCGCGGCGTGCCGCTGATGAGATGACAGACGAACGTGGTGAGTATGACGGTTCCGAAATCATAGTCATAGGAGGACGTGCACACCTCGTCGGCAACCTCGACCTCACAGAGCAGCTCCTCTTCGATCTCACGATGCAACGCCTCGCGTGCGGTTTCATGCGCTTCGATCTTGCCGCCGGGGAACTCCCAATACCCGGCCAAGGACCTGCCTTCGCCACGCCTGGCGCAGAGCACCTTCCCATTGCGGACGATTGCCGCCCCGACGACATTGATGACTTTCCTTGGCGTGTGCGCAACGTCGTTCATGCCTGTGCCCCTTCCACGAGTCGAAATCAGGACCAGGATACAACCATCGACGGCGTAAGCCGAACCACCATGCCGGTAAGGCATGTCAGCCGAACATGCGTTGAAGATTCGCCTGTGCAAGTGCAATGCAATCGGTGCTGTCATCGATATACAGCCGTATTCAGCCCGTTGTCCATTCTGAACAGGATCGAGGCGTCTACTTTCATAATGATTTCCTCCATGGCGGTCCCTTTCGTGATTGTCGGTTGATGGGATGGGAACCATACTGATCCATTGGTGAGGTGTTTGGAGGGAGGGCATGCCTACGATCCACGATCGATCCACGATCGGTTCGGTCTCTACTCCAGGGCAGACGCCCCGATATAATAAGTCGGTTTGATTTGCTTGGGAAAGGATGGGAGAACGCATGGCAAGTCTGCTGCTTGCGGTCATCTATGTCGCATTCATCAGCTTGGGATTACCTGACGCGATGCTGGGGGCCGCATGGCCATCCATGAGCCAGGACCTCGGTGCGCCGCTGTCGTGGGCGGGCGGCATTTCCATGGTCATCTCCGCGGGCACCATCGTCTCCGCGTTGCTCTCCGACCGCATGACCCTCCGTTTCGGTACGGGCAAGGTCACTGCGGTCTCCGTGGGCCTTACCGCCGCCGCGCTCGCAGGCTTCTCCATCGCGCCGAACTACTGGGTGCTCATGGCCTTCGCCATTCCCTATGGTCTGGGTGCCGGCGGTGTGGACGCGGCCCTGAACAACTATGTCGCCATCCACTATGAGAGCAAGCATATGAGCTGGCTGCACGCCATGTGGGGCCTGGGTATGCTCACCGGCCCGTATGTTATGGGGTATGCGCTCGGTCATGGTCAAGGCTGGGGTTGGGGATACCGATACATCTCCATCATTCAGATTGTGCTCACCGCACTGCTTATCGCCAGCCTGCCGTTATGGAAGCAGCGCAAAGCCACTGTTGCCGAGCATAGCGGACAATCCGGCGAATCCGCCGAATCCGTTCCCGCTGCACGAAAGCCACTGGGCATCCGTGGGGTTCTGCGCATTCGCGGCGCCAAGGAGATCCTGATGATGTTCTTCTGCTATTGCGCCGCCGAACAGACCGCCATGCTCTGGGCCAGCAGCTACATGGTGCTCGGTAACGGCATTGACAAGACCACGGCGGCCATGTGGGCCGGTTTCTTCGGCATCGGCATTACCGCAGGGCGTGTGCTCAGCGGCTTTTTGACCATGCGCTTCGGTGATCCGATCATGATTCGTATCGGCCAGAGCGTCATGTTCCTCGGTCTGATCGTACTGTTCGTCCCGCTTCCCGCACATGCCGGCACCATCGCCGGGCTTATGCTGGTAGGGCTCGGCTGCGCGCCCATCTACCCGTGCGTCATCCACTCCACGCCGGACTATTTCGGCGAGGACAAGTCGCAGGCCATCGTCGGCATGCAGATGGCGTTCGCCTACACTGGTTCCATGCTGATGCCGCCGCTGTTCGGCCTGCTGGCGCAGAACATCAGCGTCGCATTGTTCCCGTGGTTCCTGCTGGCCTGCCTGGCGGTCATGGTGATCATGCATGAGTCGTTGCGTCGCAAGTGCGGCAGCGCGTTAAGTGCCTGACGATTCCCGTCGTTTAGCGGCGTTGCACTGTATGACATGCCCACGGTGAAACCGTGGGCATTGTTGTATGCGTAACGGTTCCGGCGATATCTGAACGTAATGCCATAATCGAACATATGTACGAATGTCTGAATCTGTTTTCGGAGCCCGTCGCAGCATGGTTCGCCGATGCGTTCGGCACACCCACCGAAGCGCAGAATCAGGCATGGCCGGTCATCGGTTCGGGGCAGAATACGCTTGTCGTCGCGCCTACCGGTTCTGGAAAGACCCTGTGCGCGTTCCTGTCGGCGATCGACCAGTTGATGGCGGCCAAGGCAGTGCGGTCGTCCGAAAGGAATCCCGATGGGGGCAAAGCAGGGAGAGCCGGCGCAAGTGTTCACGGCGTCACCGTGCTGTACATTTCGCCGTTGAAGGCATTGGGCGTGGATGTTGCGAAGAATCTTGAGACACCGCTTGACGGCATTCGGCAACGATACGCCAAATTGCATGGCGAGGTGCCGGAAATCGCCGTGGCCATCAGAAGCGGCGACACCACGCC
Source organism: Bifidobacterium angulatum DSM 20098 = JCM 7096 (assembly GCF_001025155.1). Lineage (NCBI taxonomy): Bacteria > Bacillati > Actinomycetota > Actinomycetes > Bifidobacteriales > Bifidobacteriaceae > Bifidobacterium > Bifidobacterium angulatum. The sequence goes on from NZ_AP012322.1 coordinate 813,754, forward strand.
GCAGGAACGCCGTAGAATCGTCAATCATCCGCCGGATATTCTCGTGACCACTCCGGAATCGTTGTTCCTGCTGCTTACCTCCAAAGCGCGGCGAATCCTATCCACCGTCACCACCGTGATCGTGGACGAGGTACATGCCTTGGCCGGCACCAAGCGCGGTGCGCATCTCGCTGTGAGTCTGGAACGCTTGGACAGGCTGACCGACCGCCCGGCGCAACGCATAGGATTGTCCGCCACAGTCAATCCTGTCGGTGAAGCGGCGCGTTTTCTTGGCGGTGAGCGGTCCGTGCACGTCGTCGACCCTGGTGTGCGGCCGAATATGGAGCTGAAAGTCGTTGAGCCGCTAACGAACATGCTCGACACCAGTGCTACGGGAGGTTCGGTATGGCCGTCCATCGAGCGTAGCGTGCTGGACGAGGTGCTTGAGCACACCACCACACTGGTGTTCGTGAATTCCCGTGGTCTTGCGGAAAAACTCACCGCACGGCTTAACGACCTGTATGCGGAGCTGCGGGCCTCGCGGCATCTCGAACCGGATTCGCCCGAAGGCCGTGAAGGATTCGCCAGGCATTACGATTCCGTCGTCGGCTCGACCACCATGCTCGTGGGAGCACATGAGGGCGGCGACGTCATCGCCATGGCCCACCACGGTTCCGTTTCCAAAGACAGGCGCAAGCAGATCGAAGAGGATTTGAAGCAGGGGCGTCTGCGTTGTGTTGTCGCCACGTCCAGCCTGGAGCTAGGCATCGATATGGGTTCGGTCGATCTGGTGATCCAGATCGCGCCGCCGTTGTCGGTTTCGTCCGGCCTGCAGCGGGTGGGGCGTGCCGATCATAAGGTCGGCGGGGTATCGCACGCCCTGTTCTACCCGGTCACCCGCAGGCAGATCATCGGCGTCGCGGCCAGTGTCAAAAGCATGACGGCGGGCGATCTTGAGCCGCTGCACATTCCCGGCAACCCGCTGGATGTGCTGGCCCAGCAAACCGTGGCGGCCGCCGCGATGGACGATCTCGACCCGGACGAATGGTATGCGCAAGTGCGCAGGGCCGCGCCCTTCCGTGATCTGGACAGGGACATGTTCGACTCGGTGATGGGCATGATGACCGGCGCGTACAACAGCGAGGAGTTCTCCGCATTCCGCCCGCCGTTGCAGTACAACGAGGAAGCCGGTCTCATCTCGGCTCGGCCAGGGGCGCAGCGTCTTGCGGTGACCAGCGGCGGCACCATCCCCGACCGCGGCATGTACACGGTGGTGCTTCCCGAAGGCGAGTCCGGTACGGGTCCGCGCAAAGTGGGCGAATTGGACGAGGAGATGGTGTACGAGTCGCGCGTCGGCGACGTGATCACCTTGGGCACCTCATCCTGGCAGATTCAGGAGATCACACGTGACCGTGTGGTGGTCGTCCCCGCACCCGGCCGCACCGCGCGCCTGCCGTTCTGGCATGGGGAAGGCGACGGTCGTGACTACGGTTTCGGCCTTGCTCAGGGCAGATTCCTCACTAGTCTGGCGCAGGGGCTGCGCAATCATACTGGTGGGACTGCCGGGTGCCATGAACGTGGCGACGGTCCGGATTTCGCCGTCGACATCGTTGAGCGCCTGCGCCATGACGGGCTCGACGATAACGCCATCGGGAATATGGCGGCCATCATCGCCGACCAGGTACACGCCACGGGTACTGTTCCCGGCGACAAGCATGTGGTTGTCGAACGATGCAAGGACGAAAGCGAGGATTGGCGGATCATCATCCATGCGCCATATGGCAAAAGGGTGCATGCGCCATGGGCCATGGCCATTGCCGCGCGAATTCGGCAGAGACACGGTTTCGACTGCCAGGCGTATGCCACCGACGACGGTATCGTCATGCGGATGCCGGACGGGTACGGCGAACTGCCGATGCGCCAGTTGCTGCTTTTCGACGTGGACGAGCTGCAGCACATTATCGAGACCCAGATCGGCGAGACGGTACTGTATATGGCGCGATTCCGCGAATGCGCGGCACGGTCGCTGTTCCTGCCCAGAACAAGCCCCGGCAGGCGCGTGCCGTTATGGCAGCAGCGGCTGCGGGCGGCTCAGCTGCTCAACGCGGCGCGAACCCAAAGGAATTTCCCGCTGCTGCTGGAAACCGCACGCGAATGTCTGCAGGACGTCTACGATCTGCCGGCGTTACGCAAGGTCATGGACGGACTGAATGCCGGCGCGATAGCCATAAGCGAAACGATTACGCAAGTCCCGTCGCCGTTCGCGGAAGACCTGTTGTTCGGGTTCGTCGGTTCCGTCATGTATCAGTACGATGTTCCGCAGGCGGAACGCAGCAGCCGTCTGCTGTCCATGGACCCGGAGGTATTGGAACGGCTGCTTGGCGATGCGAATATGCCGTCGCTGCTCGACGGCGAGGTGATCGCACAGGTGGAGGGGGAACTTGCCGGCAGAACGTTCTGGAACGATCTGCCGGAAGACGATGTGCCTGGAAGGGTGGCGCGCTACGCCAAAACACATGGTCCGTTCACCGCCGACCGCATGATTGCGGATCTGGGGCTTGACGCGGAGCAAGGTGTGAGGATGCTTAACGATATGTACGCCAAGGGGGAAGTGCTGCGAGGCCATTTCACCCAAGCCGAGCACGGCGGGGAAGACGAATCCGATACTGGGCGAGCGGGGCAGGCGTATCAATGGCTGCATCGCGAAGTGTTCCGCCGTATTCGTACGTTGTCATTGGCTAAGGCTCGTAAGGCCGTCAAACCGGTCGGGCAACGCGAATACCAGTCGTTTCTGCTTGCCCGGCAAGGTGTGGGGTCGGTCGGCGGCGAACATCACTACGGCGCAGAGGGGCTCATGCGCGTGATCGAACAGCTGGAAGGCGTGTATCTGAATGCGTCGGTCTGGGAATCCGCGGTTTTCCCTGCACGGGTGAACGGGTATCAGCCGCAGTTGCTTGACGAATTGCTGGCCAGCGGCGATGTTGTGTGGGTGGGCGGCAAATCCGGTGCCGGCGACGCCCTGGAGACCGGACGAATCGCGTTCTACCCGCAGGATTCGCCACTGCTGGCAGGGCTAACGGACGGTAGCCTGACTGTGCATGCGGATGCCAGGAAGAATACGCCTGAGGCCACCGAATCCTTCGACTCCACCAATGAAGCGGATGTATCCGAAAACGAGCCTCCCACCGTGATACAGGCGATTCGCATGGTGCTTGGCGGTGGAGGCGCATTCCACGCGCGGCAGCTGGCCGCCGCCGTCAAAGCGCTCTGGCAGCGTCATGCTCCAGAAGAGGTGGATGGCATCACTGGTGAATTGCTGCCTCCCGTATGGGATGAGCATCGCTTCGAACAAGCATTATGGCTTCTGGTATGGCAGGGTGAGGTTACGAACAGCTCATTCGCGCCGGTACGGGCTCTGATACAAGGGGCACGACTATCCTCGGCGGCTTCCCCGCGAAGGCGGGCGCGCACACTGGCACACACGCGGGCGTACGGTTCGACCCCGGCATGCATGACCGGCCTGTGGTCGCTGATCGGAACGCCACGCAATGCATACGGTGACGAAAACGCCGCCCATGGTCCGGACGGTCCTGAACGCCACGCCATCGCACTGGTCGAATCATTGCTGGACAGGTATGGCGTTGTAGCGGCGCCACTGCTTGAAGTCCAGCCCGTTGCCGGAGGCTTCTCCGCAATATACCCGGTGCTGAAGCGTATGGAAGAGCACGGAATGGTAGCGCGCGGCATGTTCGTCGAAGGATTCGGCGCCGCACAATTCGCCGATACGGGCACTGTGGACGCCTTGCGCTCCCACGCATGGGACGACGGTTCATGTGTGGCGCTGGACGCGACCGACCCGGCCAATCTATCGGGCGCGGCGATCGCATGGCCGCAATCGAATCAGCCAGAAGACCGTGGCAAAACGGATGGGATGGCGGCGCCGCGTTCCGGTCCTGGTCATGCCGTCAAGCCTGCGCGCCGTGCAGGATGCGTCACGGTATTGGCACACGGATCGCCGGTACTGTTCGCCATGCCGCGCTCGCATCGCATCCAGACCTTCACCGAAGACGAGGCATTGCTGAGGCATGCCTGCAGCGAACTGGGCAACATGCTGCGCAGGCAGCCGAGCGGGAGCATAACCTTCCACGAGATGAACGGCATGCCACTGACCCGACGGAACGATTTTGTCCGGTTACTCCACATAGGCGGGTTCACCCCCTGTCCGCAAGGCATGCGGCTGTATGGCTGAGCGGACGGCAACCATGGCATGGTATACAGACGAAAAACGAAGGAAACGAATGATACGGGTACTGCATACGTCCGATTGGCATATCGGTCGACGGTTCAAAGGCGTCGACCTGCTTGAATACCAGCGCAAGGCGCTGCAATGGCTGGCGAATCTCATCGACAGCGAGCATGTGGACGTGCTATGCGTGGCGGGCGACGTCTACGACTCGCCACGTCCTTCAACCGAAGCGGTGCGCCTGTTCAACGATATATTCGCCATGCTTGGTCGAATGGAGGTCAACGGTCACCCGTTGGAGATCATCTTCACGCCAGGCAATCACGATTCGGCGGATCGTCTGGGCACTGGTGCCGCGCTGATGCGGCCGAACGTGCATATGCGCTGCGATATCGAGACTATCGACGAGCCTGTGCTGATCGGCATAGGCGGCGAACAACTGGCTGTGTATGCGCTGCCATATCTCGATCCCGACCTGTCGCGGCCGGTGCTGCAGAGCATGCTTGATGAGCGCGGCGGCGCATTGGGCGCGTATGGGGAGCAGGAACGCGACGAAGACGGGCATGCTCGCATCGCCCGGTCGCACGAGGGCGTGATGAAGGCGGCTATGCAACTGATTGTCAACGATCTGGCCGAACGCCGTCGCAGGAGGCCTGCGCTGGCCGCGATACTCATGGCGCATGCCTTCGTTTCCGGTGCCCAATCTTGCGATTCGGAACGCAATATCAGCGTGGGCGGTGTGGACAGCGTTCCCGCGGCATTGTTCTCGAACAGCGGGCTCGACTATCTTGCCCTGGGGCATTTGCACAGGCCGCAGAGCGTCACCATCGCCCAATCCGATTCCGATGAATCGATATTCCACCAGTCACGCACCCCTCAGGCACGCTACAGCGGTTCGCTGCTGGCCTATTCGTTTTCCGAAAGCCGTACGCCGCCGGTCGAGGGAAACGGTAAAAGCGTGGTGTTGCTTGATGTGGATGCCGCCAGCGCGCCGAAAACGGGGGGCAATGCGCTTGGCGATGTTCGTGTTGTTGACGTGGCATCCGGCGAACCGGCATTCGCCCAAATCGAAGGCGATCTGGACAAAGTGCTCGGCCCGTTGGCCGATGCGTACGGCGACGACTGGGTGTCCATCACCGTCCATCTGCAGGAATACCCACACGGGCTCTACCAGAAAATAGATGCGAGATACGCGCATGCGCTGGAGAAGAACCCCGTATACGACAGGCGATCGTCGGCTCCCGCCCATGTGATGGCCGACATGCGCTCGGCGGTCGACGAGATGGATGTGCTGGCCGGTTTCGTGCGTTATTCACTGGGGCGTGAGGTTCGTGACGATGAGCGTGAGGTGCTGAGAACAGCCGTGGAGGCGGTGCGTTCCAACGGTGCCGAACATGCCGGATCGGCAGGGAAGAGCAAGGATGCCAACGTCAAGCATGCGGATAAGGAGAACGGTCGATGAAGCTGATCGGATTGAAATTTCAGGGCGTAGGGCCGTATAAGGGCGAATTCTCGATCGATTTCGCGGCGTTGACGCGATCGCACATGTTCCTGATCGACGGCGAGACGGGCGCCGGTAAGACCACGATTCTCGACTGCATCACCTTTGCGTTGTATGGCAACATCTCCGGCAACACCGAGGGACGCAACGGTGCCGGAGACAAGCAGCGGTTGCGTTCCCGTTTCCTTGATGGCACAGAGGAGAAGACATATGTGGATCTGATCTTCGAGGAGGGCGGCCACTACTACAAGGTGTATCGTTCCCCGGAATACCCGCGTGCGAAGGCTCGTAGTGAAGGTTTCACCAGCGAAAAGTCCAAGGCGAACATGATGCGAATCGCCGGTGACTATGAGGCGGAGTTTCGTTCGCTGATAGACGAAGTGCCGCAAAACGCCGAAAACGGCCGGGAAGCGGAACGATACTATGCGTTCTTCGACATGCCGGCGCGTGCCGAGGCCATCACCTCCAAGGTGAGCGAAGTGTCCGTCGAGGTGACGGGGTTGTTGGGATTGAACCGTAGCCAGTTCTCCAAAACCATCATGCTTGCGCAAGGCCAGTTCGCCGAGTTTCTGCGGATGAGACCGGAACAGCGGACCGAACTGGTCAAGGATCTGTTCTGCGCGCAGGAATATGAGGACATTCAAAACCAGCTGAACGTCATGCGGCAGCAGTACGGCAGGCGTGTCGACGAACAGCGGCATGACCTTGCCGCCGCGATCCGCGACAATCAGGCGAATGCTGGGCGTATCCGTGAGGCGTTGAACGCGTATCGTGACATCGATGGCGGTTCGAGCGACCTTACGGCGGCTTCGGATGCCGCGCAACCGGAGGCCATGCCGTTCGGCGATGATGCCCGGTGGGGTTTGAACGAGGCCGGCGACATCGACGAGCCAGCCTACAGCGCCGATCAGATCGTGGCACGACTCGATGGCACGCTGGAATCCGTGCGAAGCGACGCGCAGACGTTGGTCACAAAGGCCGAAACGCAGTTTGCCGAAGCGGACAGTGCATGGCGGGAATCCCAACGGCGAAACGATACCGCCAACGCGGTGCGCAAGGCGCAAGGGGATCTGCGGTCCGCGCAGGTGCGGATGGAAGAGCTGAACGTTCTCGAACAGGAGAACAAGCGTGATGAGCAACGTGTGGAGCAGGCCATGCAGGCAAACCCCATCATGGATCTCGCCCGGGATCGCAAACGGCAGGACGAGCTGATCGCAAGCAATGTGCGGGATCGCGAACGGCTACAGGCGGAACTGGACCAATACGAGAGCCTTGACAGCCTCAATCGCGATCATGCTCAGGCGTTGCAGGCCGCCGGTGTCGCTCAGGCGGCCGAACGTGAGATGGAAATCGCGCAAACCCATGGCAAACTGGTCGGCCAGATGCAGCAGGCGCAGCATGCGTTGCAGAAGGCGGAAACAGCCTGGCGACAATGCCAAGGCAAGCTGGAACACGCACAGCGGGCAATCGGCCAATTCCCCGAGGAAAGCCGGCTCGAACAGCAACTGGACGAGATCGCCACCAGGCTTGGGGCACAAGGGCAGCTTACCGAAACCGTCAATCGCGCACGTGAACTATTGGAGCATGCGCAACGCCACGAGACGCTGCTGCCAGAACGAGACAGGGCCGAAGCCACGGTCAAGGCATTGGAACGTTCCCACGAGGATGCCGTTGCGGCGTATGAGCGGGCGCAGCGGCAGCTGTATGCCGCAGGTGCCGTCCGGTACGTTCAGGAGTTGCATGACGGCGAGCCATGCCCGGTGTGCGGCAGCAGAGAGCATCCGCATCCCGCGCAGCAGCCCGAACAGACTCCCACCAAAGCCGGCATCGACGCGTTGAAGGTGCAGGCGGAACGACGTGCGGGCGAACTGGGCGAAGCACGCATTGCATTAGCCGAACTCGGGCAGAACATCGAAGCGGAGCATGAAGCCAGCGGTGGATGCGACGTTTTGGAAGCCGAAAATCGGCTCGCCGAAGCGAAGCGCGCATTGCAGAAGCTCGAACCGTTACGTGATGAATACGGGAAGCTCAAACGCAGCAGGGAACAACGTCGTGCGTTCAAGAACGAATTGGACCGGGCCAAGCAGGATTGCGTGGCGGTGCAGGCGCAATGCGCAGCGGCCCGACAGGCGTTGGAGCAGGCCGCCGAAAGAGCGGAGGGCATTACAGCGCAAAGCGTGGAACAGGAACGCGAGCGGGCCGAGCGGCGCCTTGCCGAAGCACAGCGCCAGGAGCGGCGTGCGCAGCAGATCGAGCAGAAGCTCAAGGAACGCAATGCCATCGAAACGCGCATCACCGAACTTACGGCGCATAACGAGACGCTGAACCAGCAACGCGGCACCATCGCGCGCGCATTACGGGAAAAGCTCGCATCGAGCGCATTCGCGGACCTTGACGCAGCATGCCATGCCGCACTTGACGAACGAAGCATACAACAGCTCAAACAGCGCATCGACTCCTATAAGCGGAATCATGCCGCGGCGCAGGGCGAACTGGAACGTGCCGACGACGAGCTGACACGGCAACGGCATGCCTGGAAGGCCATCGGCGGCCAATACAGCATCGAGCGCACTGCCGAAGCGTTGGAAGCGTCCAGACTGCGGCGTGACGAGGCCATGCGCTTGCAGAGCACCGCGGCAACGCTTGACGCCGAACGTCGGCGCTATGCGAGCCAGTTGCGCGTTATGGCGTCCGACTGGCGGCAGGCCATGGTCTCCTATGCGCCGATCCGTACCATGGCCCTGCTTGCCATGGGGGATAGAAATTCGCCTGCGGCGCACAAGGTGTCGCTCATCACCTATGCCGTCACCGAACGTTTCCGCGACGTGCTCGACCGTGCCAACGAGCTGCTCAAAGACATCCGTGGAGGAATCTACGAGTTGCGTCTTGGCGATCATGAAGGGCGGGCCGGAGGCAAAACGGGTCTGCCCATCGAGGTGCTCGACAGGCGTACCGACATCGCCACCGAGCCCAGCACGTTGTCCGGCGGTGAAACCTTCTTCGTCTCGTTGGCGTTAGCGTTGGCGCTTGCCGATGTCATCCAAGCCGAGAACGGCGGGGTCTCGATGGATACGCTGTTCATCGATGAGGGGTTCGGCACGTTGTCCGATGAGTTCCTGGACGATGTGATGGATGTGCTGCGAGGCATTGCCCGCGGTCGTGACATCGGCATCATCTCCCATGTGGGGCGCTTGAAAGGGCAGATTGCGGAACGGATCACGGTGGAACGCGTGAGCGAGAACGCCGAAAGCCGTCTTTCGGTGACGATCTGACGGATATCGTCGGTCGGTAAGGCTCGAAACGTGCTGTGCCATGGTCTCACGGATTGTTGGTTCATTCATCAAAATAAGTGACGAGCCGTTGCGATAGCAGTGTTTTGAGCCTTATGCCAACACGATTTTCGTGTGTTCTGATGTGAGAAAAATGGCGTTTGGGCGGGTAGGCTACTATGCTGAAGCGCATGCTTGAAGAGAGTGAAGAGCGCGAACAGATGCCCGTGGCCATTCGGGAACGATTACGTTCACTGGAAGGCGCACGAGGATCCATCGTTGTCGTCGGCTCCATGAACGCTGATTACACGGTTGCGGCGAAGCACTTGCCGGCACCGGGTGAGACGGTCAGCGGCGGCAGCCTCAAGATCCTGCCTGGCGGCAAGGGCTCCAATCAGGCGTCCGCGGCGGCGCGTCTCGGCGCACAGGTGTGCATGTTGGGTGCCGTGGGCGAAGACGATAACGCGAACTTCCTGCTGCGTAAGTTGGATGAGGCCGGTGTCGACACCGCCGAAATCCTGCATGAGGAAGGTGTGAGCGGTACCACCATCATCACCGTGGATCCGGAAGGCAAGAACACCATCGTGTATTCGCCGGGTTCGAACGCGAAGGTCAGTGCGGGGTACGTGCAGTCGCATCAGGATGTGATCTCCGAGGCCAAGGTGCTGGGCCTGTGCCTGGAAAGCCCTTTGGCCACGGTCATCGCGGCGGCGCAGACCGGCCATGAGGCCGGTGTCACGGTGCTGCTCAACGATTCGCCGTTCATCGACGAATTGCCCCATGAGCTTATCGAAGCCGTGGATATTCTGCTGGTCAGCCAGCATGAGGTGGCCCAGTTGCTGGGCATGCCGGATGAAGACGTCTCCACCATCGATTGGTTCGACGCGGTGTCCCGTTTCGAGGATTACGGTTTCGACCGCGTGGTGGTCACGCTCGGCGCTTCCGGTTCGATTGTGATTGAGAACGGCAACTGGCATCGTGTGTCTGCGGTGCAGGTCAAGTCCGTGGATGCCACCGGCTGCATTGATTCCTTCATGGGAACCGTGCTCGCCGGATTGGCGGCTGGCTATACGCTGCTGCAGTCCGCGCAGATGGGCTCCTATGTCTCCGCATATGCGGCCACCAAGCTGGGCGCGCAGTCCGCGTACGGCTCCGCGACCGAAGTGATCAACTACTTCAGTGACGGCAAGTAGCCGATTCGTTCCCATACAGACAAGCGGGGTCTCCCATCGGAAGGTGGAAGACCCCGCTTGTCGTTCAGGCACGCAGACGGCGTGCGACTACCCTGCGAAGGAGATGGGGGAGTCCAGCTCGGTTCCCGAGCCGTCGCGGCGCATGTCCGGTTCAGGCAGCTCCACCGGCGAACTTGTCTCGGTGGAGGCATGCACCGGGTAATCGCCCACCCAGGCGAAGATCAGCGTGTTCTGCCCTTTGAGGAATCGCTGCGAGCGTACACCGCCGGTGGCACGCCCCTTGGTCGGGTACATTTCGAACGGGGTCACCTTGGCTGCGCCGTTTTCGGTTCCCGGCAGCGCGTCGGAATCGCCGGCCACGGTAAGCACCACGGCGCCGGACGCCGAAGTCAGTCCGTTATCGCCTTCCTCATAGGTCCAGGCGACCTTGTCGGCTGCGACTACATTGAATGCGGCAACCTTGCAGCCTTCCGCAAGCTTGATGCCTGCCATGCCTCCGGCCGTGCGGCCCTGCGGGCGTACATTCTTCGCCTCGAAGGTCAGTAGTGAGGAATCCGTGGAGATGAACACCAGTCGATCCTCGTCGCGGGCGATTGCGGCGAATACGATCTCATCGCCATCCTTCAGGTCGATTACCGACCAGGAATCCATGGTGGTCGGGGCTTCGCGGTTCCAGCGTTTCACCACGCCCGCGCGCGTACCGATGGCCAATGGCGGCAATGCCTGCGGCTCGGTCGTGTCGCTATCCGTCGCGTCATCGGAATGCTTTTTCGAAACAGGCTCCATGGCGATTGCGGTGACGACATGCTCGCCGCGGATCGGGTCGGTGCTTTCCGTCTGCCCGATCAGCTCATCCGCCTTCACTCCGCTGCTCAGACTGAGTGTGTTCGTAGCGGGTACGACCGGCAGATCGGCCACCTGCGCGAGCACCAGCCGTCCGGCCGATGTGATCAGCGCATAGGTGGCGCGTGTGGTGGTGCGGAAGATGGAGACGATCTGGTCGTCGGTGGCACGTTCACCGGAAACGGAACGTGACCGGAACATGCTCAGTGCTTCCGGCGTGGCCCGTGCGATCAGTCCGGTGGCGCTCATCATCACCGTGCAGGGCTTGTCTTCGATTTCCAAAGCCATGCTTTGCTCGCCGGCCTTCTTCGCCGCCGCCACATCCGCAGCGGCGGATGACACTGTGTTGGCGGATTTGACGGCTTCGAGTGCCGAAGCGGAGACGCCGGTCATGCCTTCGGCCACAACCGGGGTGAGGTTGCCTTCGGCGTCGGCGTCCAGCAGCACGGTGCGGCGCGGCGTTCCGTATTCGGCCACGGCCCCGTCCATCTCATCGACCACGACCCGGTCGAGCGCCTTGTCGGACGCCAGGATGCGCTCGAGTTCCTCGATGCGCTTGTGCAGATCATCGCGTTCGGATTCCAGCTCGATGCGGCTCATCTTGGTCAGTCTGCGCAGACGCAGGTCGAGAATATACTGCGCCTGGATGTCGTCCAGGTCGAATACGGCCATCAACCGTGTTTTGGCGGCATCCGCGTTTTCGGAGGAGCGGATGACTTGGATCACCTCATCGATGTCGATCAGCGCCAGCAACAGCCCCTCGACCAGATGCAGTCGCTCCAGTGCCTTCGTTCGGCGGAATTCGCTGCGGCGCCTGATCACTACACGTCGGTGGTCGATCCATACCTGAAGCATCTCCTTAAGCCCCATGGTGTGCGGGCGCCCATTGACCAACGCCACGTTGTTCATGGCGAAATTATCCTGCAACGGGGTGTGCTTGAGTAGCTGCACGAGCACGGCGTGCGGGTCGAACCCGGTTTTCAGCTCGATCACCAAACGGGTGCCGTTATGGCGGTCGCTCAGGTCGATCGCGCCGGAAATGCCTTCGAGCTTATGATTCTTCACGCCTTCGGAGATGCGTTCAAGCACCTTTTCCGGGCCCACCATGTAGGGCAGTTCGGTCACCACGATGGCTTGTTTGCGTGCGGTCACATGTTCGATATGCGTGGTGGCGCGAGTGGAAAGCGTGCCGCGTCCGGAAGCGTATGCCTCGCGGATGCCGTCGCGTCCGATGATCATGCCGCCGGTCGGCCAATCCGGGCCGGGCACGTAGCGCATCAGCTCCTCAAGCGTGGCGTCCGGGTGCGCCATCAGATACTTCGCGGCGTTCACGACCTCGCCGAGATTATGCGTGGCGAGGTTCGTGGCCATGCCCACGGCGATGCCGGAGCCGCCGTTGACCAGCAGGTTCGGGATGGCGGCTGGAAGTACGGTGGGTTCTTTGAGCTTGTTGTCGTAGTTTGGTGTGAAGTCGACGGTGTCCTCGTCGATATCGGCGTTCATGCCGAGCGCCGCGGGGGCGAGTCGGGCTTCGGTGTAACGGGATGCCGCCGGTCCGTCGTCCAGCGAGCCGAAATTGCCGTGACCGTCCACGAGCGGCAATCTCATGGCGAACGGCTGTGCCAGTCGGACCATGGCTTCGTAGATGGCTGAATCGCCGTGCGGGTGGAGCTTGCCCATCACCTCGCCCACTACGCGCGCCGACTTCATGTACGGACGGTCCGGGTTCAGGTTCATCTGGCCCATCTGGTAGACGATGCGCCGCTGTACGGGCTTCATGCCATCGCGGGCATCGGGGAGTGCGCGGGCGTAGATCACGGAGTACGCGTATTCGAGGAATGATTTGCTCATCTCCTCGTTCAACGGCGTCTCGACGATGTTCTCTTTCACTGTGCGCGGATCGTATACCGGCGCGGCTGCCTTACGATGTGATGCCATGGGACTCCTTGGATTTTGCAAACTCGCTCCATTTTAGCGTCTTCACCGCCGCCGCGGTTTGCCGCCTGTATATCGTCCGCATATCGTTCGATGACGCCGGATATCATTCGACAGAACGATGGATACCGTTGTCATGCGGCATACAATCGAAAAACGTGATGCCGCGGGATGATGCTGCGGATTTCATGCCAAGCCGCGGGGCGTTGTTTCGTACGTAGTTGGTTACGGTGTATATGGCCATCATGAAAGGAAAGAGAAGCAATGCTCAATCAACCTTGGCTGAAACCCGTTATGGAATGCTCGCTGGTCAGCGGTGCGTTGCCATGGATGTTCTGGATACTCACCATAGCAGGGATGATTGCGGTTCTTGCGTTCCTTATTAAGGAGGGAGAACGTAAACGGGTCATCATCACGTTGATTGCCACGGTGGCCGGCGGTGCGATCGGATACCTGCTGACCTGGTTGTGCTCCGACGTGTTCGTGGTGTTCGGCGTCGAAATGGGAGCCAAGGTGATTCGCGCCGTGGCGATCGGTTGTGCGATGATGGTGCTGCTGATCTGCGGAATCGTGTTTCTGCGCCGCTGGAAGCGTGCACTCGCCTCCGTGGCTGTCGTGGTGGCGCTGTTCGCCACCTGCATTCACGTGGACGCGATCTATGAGGAGTTCCCAACCATCGGCAGCCTGTTCGGCTATACGGGGTATTCGAGATTGTCGTCGGCCAAACTGCGTAAGAGCACGATGAGCGTCAAGGAGTGGAAGAAGCTTGCCGCCGAGGGCAAGATGCCCACGACCCCGAAGGAGGGGCGCATCTACGACGCGTCCATTCCCGCCGCGAAATCCGGTTTCAAGGTCCGTGACGCCATGGTCTACCTGCCGCCGGCGGCGTTGAGCGCCGAGCCGCCGGAGTTGCCGGTGATGGAACTCATGGCTGGGCAGCCGGGTAGTCCGGGGCGTTTCTTCCAAGCCAGCCATATCAAGGGCATGCTTGACAAATACGCTTCCAAACATGACGGATTGGCACCGATCGTCATCTCCCCGGACCAGAACGGGTCGAACTCCAACAACAGCCTGTGTGCCGACACGTCGCAAGGCAAGGCGGAAACCTACCTGACCAAGGACGTGGTCGACTGGGCGAAGAAGAATCTGCCCGTATCCGACCAGCGGTGGGCCATCGGCGGCTTCTCACAAGGTGGAACCTGCGCCACGCAGCTGGGGCCGCGCCATGCGGAACAGTACTCGCTGATCATGGCGGTCGGTGGCGAACTGCAACCGACCAGCGGCAGCATCGAACATATGGTCTCCGAGTATTTCAATGGCAACAAGGCCGCCTATGAGGCGCAGATCCCGGCAAACGCCATCAAGGAGCATGCGCCCAGCGATCAGGTCATGATCCTCGGATCCGGCGCTCTCGACCACCAATCGCTCACCAATCTGGAAACAAACGCGAAGGCCGGCATTCAAGCAGGCATGACGGTCACCAAAATCAAGGTGCCTGACAGCGCCCATGACTGGCATGCGGTGCAGGCGGTGCTCAAGCCGACCATCGACTGGTTCGCCGACATGAGCGGACTGGGCAAAATGACGAAAGCCATCAACGAATATGAATCATTGGAGGTGCTGCCGTGAGCGGTGAAACCAAGGAAGTGAAGAAACCAAGGCCGTCAACACCTTGGACCATGCTGTGGGGCGATGCCAAGCAATGGAACAAGAACCATAATTTCGCCACCATCACCACGGCGGTGTTCGTGGCGATCAACATCGTCCTGTGGGTCATTCTGGCATGTTTCGGTCACAGGTTGCCGTTGCGTTACCTCAACACCACCATCGCCGACTTCAACATCGGCAAGCTGCTGGTTTCGCTGATTCTGACCCGAGGCGTGCTGCAAATGTTCGGCTGCGCGTTGCTGATCATCTTCGTGCTGGCCGTCGCCGAATCGCGTATGGGCGTTGTGCGTACCGTCGTGGTGGCGCTGGTGAGCGCCCTCGGCGGTCTGGTCGTCGGCATCGGCCTGTGTTACGGCATCGGCCTGGCCTATCAGGATGTCGGATTCATCACCCGCCAGCAGTTCACGCTCAGCCCGGTGGTACTGGTCATCGGTGCACTCATGGCGGCCAGCGCCTACAGCGATACTCTGATGCGCCGTCGTATCAGACTGCTTGGTTACATCGCCATTCTGGTGATGCTGTTGTATGGTGGCAACCCCGGTGACTATTGCGTGCTCGCCGCCGCGTTGATCGGACAGATCATCGGTCGCGTGTGTGCCGGAGCACCCAAGCGCAAGTCCTTCCCGTCCAAGAACAAAGCCGAAGCCTCCGGCGGCATGCGCCCGTGGCAGTTCGTCCCCGTATTGGAAAGTCGTCGAATCTTCGGCGCGATCTCGGCCATCATGGCCTTGGGGCCGCTTACCGCGATCACCTCGCCCAACCATGCCGGCCCGTTGAGCACGCTCGGCTTGCTCATGAGTCCCGATTCCGTCGATAATGTCATGCTCGCCGACTGCCTGGCCAATAACACCAAACAGGGCTGCTTCCTTCAGCTCGATCTGCTGCGCGTCTTCATGCCCGGAGGTGTGCTGCGCTCCCTTTTGCCCACCGCGGTGATGCTGGTGCTCGCCTGGGGCGTGTACCGTGGCCGTCGCTTCGCGGCGATCGGCACCGTGGTCGTCGACATCCTGCAGGTGTTCGTCGCGGTGGTCTACTACCTGTTCATCCCGCTGACGTTCTCCGACGGCGGCTTCTCCGCGTTGGTTCGTCACGGCGCGATGTTCGCCTGCATCGTCACTGCGCTGCCGTCGTTGTTGTTCGCCGTCGCGATGATCATGTCGATGAGCCAATTCAACATCGCCGTCGGCTGGCATCGTCTGGCGCACGGTTTGTGTGCCATGGTCATCGCGTTCCTCGCTTGCGCCGGGCTGTTCCTCATCTACGGCATGGCCAGCCCGAACTCCTTCAAGCCAGCGGTCACCATGGAAAGTCTGCTTGCCGAACTGCCGGGCCGCTTCCTGCCCATCGGCTTCCTGCACTTCTCCGGTCTGAGCTTCGGGCCCAAGACCCTGCTCGCATCCGTGGTGTTCCAGGGTGTCGGCCTGGTGTTCTGGCTGGTCGTGCTCGTCGTGATGCTGCGTTGGATGAAGGACGCCACTCAAGAGAACGAAGCCGTCCGCGAACGTACCGGTCGTCTGGTCGAGCTTGGCGGCGAATCCATGAGCTTCATGGCCACGTGGGAAGGCAACCAGTACTGGCTGTCGCCGTCCAAGCGTTCCGCCGTGGCATACCGTACCGTCAACGGCATTGCGCTGACCTATACCGGCCCGTTCGGAGACCCCGCCGAATGGGAGAACGACCTGAAGGAGTTCTCCTCCTACTGTGCCATGCAGTCGCTCACCCCCGTGTTCTACAGCGTGCACCGCGAACAGCGTGACTTCCTCCTCAAGCTCGGCTGGCATTCCATCGAGGTCGGCGGCGAGATGGTCGTCGACCCGCGCAGCTGGAAGACCACCGGCAAGAAGTGGCAGGACATCCGCACGGCCATCAACAAGGCCAAGCGCGAGGGCATCACCGACGTGTATTCCAGCTTCGCCGACGCGCCGTTCGATGTGCGCGAGCAGATCGAGGACATCTCTGACGAATGGACATCCGGCAAGGCGCTGCCCGAAATGAAGTTCACCCTCGGCGGTGTGGAGGAGTTGCGCGATCCGCGCGTCAAGCTGCTGTACGCCATCGACGAGAACGGCCGCGTACTCGGCGTCACCAGCTGGATGCCGACCTGGCGCGATGGCCGTCTGATCGGTTGGACGTTGGACTTCATGCGTCACCGCACCGACAGTCCGAACGGCATCATGGAGTTCCTCATCGCCCGCATGGCCCAGCGTCTGCACGATGAAGGCGAAGCCGATCCGCAGAACGCCGTCGAATTCATGAGCCTGTCCGCCGCGCCGCTCGCCGGCATGAACCCGGAGCGCGACAACATCGACGAGAACGGCAACACCAGCGAGGGCATGGTCATCCTGCAGCATGGCCTGCAGCTGGTCGCCAACCTTATGGAACCGGCGTACGGCTTCCGTTCGCTGTTCAACTTCAAGCGTAAGTTCCAGCCCGCCGAGGAACCCGTGTACGTGTGTTACCGCGATTCGGCGAAGCTTGCGCAGATCGGTCTGGCGGTGGTGCGCGCCTACGTGCCGACCGTCACCGTGAAGCAGGCCGTAGGTATGATGAAGACCATCGGCAACGGTCGCAAGTGACGCCATGAGGGTTCCGGAGCCGGGCGTGGAAACGTAGTGGCCCGGAGTCCTTGATATGAATCGATTGTTCACCCCTCAGCCGGTCCGGTAACGGATTGCCGGTTGGGGGGTGAGGTTTACGATGGGGACATCATGGAAATGCCGGAAAGAAAAGAACTGCTGGGGCTGGTGCCCACAGCGACGTATGGTGATCATCTGCCGCAGGAGGGGGAACGCGGAGGAGCGTTGCACCTGTCTTCCATCCTGCCTGCCCTGTCCAGTGCCATCGGGCATCCCGTGCCCACGGCGGTGCACGATGACCCGAAGAACCTGCAGTATGCGTTGGGGTTCCCCGACGTGCGCTCCGCCATCGTGGTGCTGGTGGATGGGCTTGGCTTCTGGAATCTCACCGACCGCATCGGGCATGCGCCGTATCTGCGTTCGTTGATGAAGGATGAGGCGAACCGTCGCCCGATCTCCACTTGCGCGCCCAGCACAACCACGGCGGCCATGGGTACGTTCGGCACGGGCACCTGCCCGGGGCTGACGGCCATGGCCGGGTACACGCAGCTCGCGCCTGCGCGGGATAGGCTCATCCAGCTCATCCAATTCAAGGATCCGCTCGCGCCGAGAACGAACGGTCCGGTTGTGCCCATCATCGACCCGCATGACCTGCAGCGCCAGGACACCATCTTCGAGGCATTGACCGCGCAAGGCGTGCGCGTCACAAGTTCGGGTCTGGCGAAGTTCAAAGGGTCGCCGCTGAGCGAGGCCGCGTTGCGCGGTAGCAAGTACATTGCCAACGTCACACCGCGCGAACGGGTCAGGGCGGCCGCCGAAGCCGCACGTAAGCCGGGATTGTCGTATCTGTACATCCGCGATGCGGACAAGGTCGGCCACAGCAGCGGCTGGGATAGCGACAAGTGGATCGCCGCGTTTGAACATATCGATGCTCAGCTGGCGTTGCTCGCCAGGGAGGCCCCGAAGGGCACGCTGATCGTGATCACCGCCGACCATGGCATGGTGAACGCCGATCCGTCCAAGCGTATCGACATTGCATGCGAGCCGGTATTGCAGCAGGGGGTCCGTTTCGTGGGCGGCGAGCCGCGTGCGGTGATGCTATATGCGGATGACGATCCGGAGGCTGTGGCAGAAAGGTGGCGTGATTTCCTGGAGGATAGGGCGCTGGTCCGTACCAAGGCCCAGGCGATGACCGACGGATTGTTCGGCACGGTGAGCGAGCGTGTGGAACCGATGCTCGGCGATGTGATCGTGCAGGCGGTCGACGAGGTCACGATCGTCGATTCACGCACCCAGGCGGATAAGGCCACGCGCCTGCCCAGCGTGCATGGATCGCAGACCATGATGGAGATGGATATCCCCTGCATCGTGGACGTGGCCTGATCGTGCCGTTACGGCGGCACTGACGGGCCGGCAAACATGCGAACGCTCCGGTGAGGAATTCACCGGAGCGTTCGCACAGGGGCTTGGGGCGTTCCCCGCCTATCGTCAATCGCCGAAGAGGATCTCATCCCAGCTGGGCACCGCAGAACGGCCTGAACGGCGTTTCGCGCGTACTGTTTTGGCTACGCGTGGCGTTTCATCCGTATCCATCGTGTCCTGTGCGGCGATCGCCTGCTCTGACGTGATGCTGCGGGTCTCAGGCACATTCTGGCCGCCTTCGTGCTGTTCGGATGCGTCACCGGTCTGCGCTTCATTCGCGTTCCCGCTCTGGTCGCTCTGGCTGTCCTGACCGTTCTGGCCGTTGTCGCCGTCGGCTGCGCCCGTGTCGTCGTCGGTTGCGTCATTCTCGGTGTTGCCTTCGGGTGAGTCGCCCTGTTCGACGGCGTTCCCGGCACCGTCGTCGTTCGATTCGCTGCTCTCGTTCGCCATGGCTTCGGCGGTTTGCGCGGTGTGCGCCACAGTGTCCACCGCAAGACGTTGCGTGCCGTTCACACGTTCGGTGATCAGCGGAATCGTCGGCGAGGGGGAATCCGAGTCCTCCGTATGCGCGGACGCCATGTCCTCCAACGGAACCGTCTCGTCGAAGATGATATTGGGGGAGCGGTCGACGATGCGATGCTCCTCCATGATCCGCTTCGCGATGTCGTTGAGGTTCACCACGGAATTGTCGTGCATGTTCCACGTCCACTCGGCGCGCAGCTGTTCGCCGGAGATCATGAAATCGGCGAAGATATGCCACGGTTCATGCCCGCGGCGTGTCGCGCTCCATGCAAGCGTGTCGCGTTCGATATGCGACTCGCTGATGGCGAGTGTGATCAGATCCTCCACCGTGTGCGCACGGCTTTCCTTCGGTGCCGGAACACGTTTGAACTGTTCGATGGCATACTGTTTTTCGGTCTGCACCGAGGAGGAGAACCTTCGGACCAAAGCCTCGTTGAGGTTGTATTGTTCGGCCACCTCCGAAGGGGTGAAACCGGCACGAATCAACTGCTGGATCTTCGAAATCGGCAGCGTGTCGTGGGTCTTGGGCTGCTGTTGCCCCAACGCTTCCAAGCGAATCTGCTTGGCTTCGAGGATGGCTCGTTCCAGTTTTTCGTCCACCGTGACGAGGAACTTCTCGCCGCCCGCGACGAATACCAGGTCACCTGCGTCGGAGACATGGTCCAGACGGGCGCCCCTAGGCGAATTATCAGCCATGCGCACACCACTTTCCGCTAAAACTTATGCACTTCTTTTAAGTATGCCCCACGTGTCGAACTTTACGAGCATTTCTTTTCGTGTATCCTCTACGGGAGTAGACCCGACACTGAGTGTGTGTCGCTTGGACCGAAGAAAGGAAATGTGATGGCTCAGGATTACGATTTCCCCCGCAATAAGGACGAGGATGAGGAGTCGCTGCAGGCGTTGGGCAAGAGCTCGCAGAACTCCGCGAGCGATCTTGATGACGACGAGAACGCCATTGCCGAGGATTACGAGCTGCCCGGTGCCGATCTGAGCAACGAGGACTCCTCCGTAACGGTGATCCCGATGCAGGGCGACGAGTTCATCTGCTCCGAATGCTTCCTGGTAAAGCATCGCAGCCAGCTGGACCACACCACCGAGGATGGTCCCGTCTGCAAGGAATGCGCCGCCTGATGTCGTTCGACGAAACCTACAACGAGCCGGAGAACACTGAGGTTCTCATCAAGGCCGTGAACGGAGGTCAACCGGCGGAACTGGTGCAGTTGCACTACGCACATGCCGGGGATGCCGGTGCCGACCTGAGAGCCGCCGAGTCATTCGACCTGAAACCGTTCGAACGCAGACTGGTACCCACCGGCGTCGCCATCGCGCTGCCGGCGGGGTACGTGGCGCTGGTACATCCCCGCAGCGGTCTGGCCGTCAAGCAGGGCATCACGGTGCTCAACGCCCCGGGAACCATTGATGCCGGGTACCGTGGCGAGATCAAGGTGCCGCTGATCAACCTCGATCCGGAGCACACCGCGCATTTCGAAATCGGCGACCGTATCGCGCAGCTGGTCATCCAGCGCTACGTGGAAGCCAGATTCATTCCGGCTGAAACGCTGCCGGGGTCGGATCGTGCGGAACGAGGCTTCGGGTCCACCGGAATCAAAGCATGACGCATCGGCTTACCCGCCGCGTCGAAAGCGGGTCAGCGGGCAAGCGGTGATAACGTGGAGACGTTCGCGTGTAATACTGCAAGCGTTGGAGAGGCAAGTATGGAAGACGACGACATGGAGTTCGATTCCGCGAGAAAACTGGGCTGCGAGGTCAGCTCCGACCCCGTAAACCCGTTGCTGCCCATCATGCAGGCATGCATGATGCATCATCCAGGCGAGGATATGACGATCCTCGAACGCGCCTATAAGCGTGCCGTCATCCAACACTCCTCGCAACGGCGCAAATCCGGCGAACCGTACATCATTCATCCGCTCGCGGTCGCGCAGATCCTCGCCGATCTGGGCATGGGGCCGCGCGTGGTCGCCGCCGGCCTGCTGCACGACACCGTCGAAGACACCGATTACACGCTTGACGAATGCCGCGCCGAATTCGGCGACACCGTCACCGGCTTGGTGGACGGCGTGACCAAGCTTTCCAAGATGGAATACGGCGATTCCGCACAGGCCGAAACCATCCGCAAAATGGTCGTGGCCATGAGTCGTGACGTGCGCGTGCTTGTTGTCAAGCTCGCCGACCGCGTGCACAACGCACGCACTTGGCGTTACGTGAAGACGTCCGGCGCGGTCAGGAAAGCGCACGAGACGCTCGATGTGTACGCGCCACTGGCCAATCGTCTCGGCATGAACGCCATCAAGACCGAGCTTGAGGAACTGAGCTTCAAAACCATCTATCCGAAGATCTACAACGAGATCGTGGTGTTGGTCGCCCGCCGTGCAGGGCAGCGCGACGTGTATCTCAAGCAGATCCTCGCCGAGATCAACGAGGATCTGGACGAGCAGAACATCAAGGCGTACGTGACGGGACGCCCGAAGGACTACTTCTCCATCTATCAGAAGATGATCGTGCGCGGGCATGATTTCGCCAACATCTACGATTTGGTGGGCGTGCGCATCATCGTCGATTCGATCCAGGACTGCTATGCGGCGTTGGGTGCCGTGCATGCGCGTTGGAGCCCGGTTCCGGGGCGTTTCAAGGATTACATCGCCATGCCGAAGCTCAACATGTACCAGAGCCTGCACACCACGGTGGTGGGTCCTGGCGGCAAGCCGGTGGAGATTCAGATCCGTACGTGGGATATGCACAGGCGCGCCGAATTCGGCATCGCCGCCCATTGGAAGTACAAGGAGAACGGCCAGGCGGGTCGTGCGTTGAGCTCCCCGGACAGCTCCGACCGCAAACGCGGCGAAAGCCAGGACATCAGCGAGGCGGATAACCTCAAGTGGATACAGCAGCTGGCCGATTGGACCAGCGAAACGCCGGATTCCAACGAGTTCCTCGGCTCCCTTAAGGAGGATCTCGGTTCGGCCGAAGTGTATGTGTTCACGCCGAAGGGCAAGATTGTCTCCCTGCCTGCGCAGGCCACGCCGGTCGATTTCGCGTACGCCGTGCACACCGAAGTGGGCCACCGTACCATGGGTGCCCGCGTTAACGGACGTCTGGTGCCGCTCGACACCAAGCTTGAGAACGGCGACACGGTCGAGATTCTGACCTCGAAGTCCGACACCACCGGCCCGTCGCGCGATTGGCTGAGCTTCGCCAAGAGCCCGAAGGCACGTAACAAGATCCGCCAGTGGTTCAGCAAGGAACGTCGTTCCGAAGCCATCGAGGAGGGGCGCGACGAGCTGACACGCGCCATGCGCAAGCGCAACCTGCCGATTAACGCGCTGCTCACCACGGAGGCGCTGGTCGGTGTTGCCGACGAACTCAACTTCCCGAACGCGGATGGTCTATTCGCGGCCATCGGCGACGGTCAGATCTCCACGCAGAACGTCATCTCCCATCTGGTCAAGGATGCGGGAGCCGACGAAGTCGACGAGGAGATCGAGCAGGAGGTGTTGCCGCTCAAGCCGGTCGAAAGCCGCGTCAAGCGCACGGGCTCCAGCGGTGTGTCCGTCAAGGGCGTGGGCGACGTGTGGATCAAGCTCGCCCGTTGCTGCATGCCGGTGCCGGGGGATAAGATCGTCGGATTCATCACGCGCAACCAGGGCGTTTCCGTGCATCGCGCCGACTGCCAGAACATGATTGATTTGAAGAATCGCCAGCCGGAACGCGTGGTCGAAGTCGAATGGACCAGCACGCAGGGCGTGTTCATGGTCAAGATCCAGGTGGAGGCGCTTGACAGGCGCAACCTGCTGTCCGACGTGACCCGTGTGCTTTCGGATCATGGCGTGAACATCATCTCCGGTTCGATCTCCACCGGTTCCGACCGTGTAGCCACCAGCCAGTTCAGCTTCGAAATGGCTGACCCGCAACATCTGAACACGCTGCTCGCCGCCGTGCGCAAGATCGAAGGCGTGTTCGACGTGTACCGTCTCACCGGTGCCAAGGAGTCCGCCGAGCCGCGGCTACGCAAGATGAAGTAGCGACATGTTGCCGCATATGGAAAAGCGACCCTATTGAGGGTCGCTTTTCCATATGGTCATATGCCTTCGATCAGGCGGTGCGAATCACTTCACCACTTCGACGGAGACGATGCCCACCGGTTCGGTCGGGCGGTCCATGCGGTCGGTGGAGACGGCTTCGAGCTTGTCGACCACGGCCTTGGACTCGTCATCGGCGACCTCGCCGAAGATGGTGTGGTGGCCGTCGAGCCACGGGGTCGGCACGGTGGTGATGAAGAACTGGGAGCCGTTGGTGCCGTGGATCTGGCCGTCGCGGCCGCGACGCAGGCCGGCGTTTGCCATGGCCAGCAGGTACGGGTGGTCGAACTTCAGGCTCGGGTCGATTTCGTCGTCGAACTCGTAGCCGGGGCCGCCGGTGCCGGTGCCCAGCGGGCAACCGCCCTGAATCATGAAGTCCTTGATGATGCGGTGGAAGGTCAGGCCGTTGTAGAACGGCTCGTTGGAAGGCTGGCCGCTCATCGGGTCGATCCACTGCTTTTCGCCGGTGGCGAGGCCGAGGAAGTTGGCCACGGTGTTCGGGGCCTTGTCGTCGAACAGGTTGATTCTGATATCACCTTCGGAGGTGCGCATGATGATGGTAGTCATGGTCCTAAGTGTCTCATGGGCTTGAGACCGGGCGGGCTGGATTCCTGTGTGCCGGGCTGCAAGGCGCAGGTGTAGGCGTAGGATGGGCGCATGGATTTGCTGAATCTTGCGGAACAGGTGGTGCTGTGGTGGATGTGCTACTCGTGCATCGGCTGGGTATGGGAGACCGGGCTTAATCTGGTGCTGAAACACAAGTGGGTGGATCGAGGGGCGTTGAATGGCCCGATCTGCCCGATTTACGGCAACGGCGCGCTGCTGGTCATTCTGCTGCTGCATGATGTGACCAATCCGGTGGCCTTGTTTCTGGGCAGTGGTGTTATCGCCTGCACTTTGGAATACGTGGTGTCATGGCAATATGAGCGTCTGTTCCGCATTCGGCTTTGGGATTACACCGATAAGCCGTTCAACATCAATGGCCGTGTCTATCTGAACGGCTTTCTGGCGTTCGGTGCTGGAGCCACGCTGATCAAGCTGGTTGTGCAACCCTGGCTCGCGCATCTCACTGCCGCCATGCCGCAGCCTTGGCTGCACATTGCGGCTTGGGGCCTACTGGCTGTGGCTTTCGTCGATTGGCTGATCAGCACCATGGGCATGGCCGATATGGACAATAGGCTCGCGCGGCTTGGCGAGGATGTCAAGGCTGGTCGTTTGGAGGCGATCGACAAGGCGAATAGCGATATGGCCGAGGCGAATGTGCGTATGGAACAGCGTCTCGTGCAGGCGCAGCGTTCCGCGCGGGATCGTCTTGACCAGGCCCGCGACCGCATCGACGATACGATTCTTGATATTCGGGCGGTTGGGCGCAAGGGCGAGGTCGCGGCGTTGGATAGGCTTACCAGGGAACATGTGCGCCGTGCGCTGAGCCGCCAGCAGATTCGTCTGCTTCGGGCGTTCCCCTCCCTGCGTTCGTCGGCGCGTCGTGAGTTGACCGACCGTATCCACAAGCTGCTGGAACGTTAACGGTTCTATCGGCTGCCGCCATGCGGCGGCAGAGACTGCGATGTTTGCCGCGTATGGGGAGTGCAATAGCGCGTAGAGCGATATTTTGACGGTTTGCGGCGTTCGGCGTTGGCGAACCATGTAAAGTTGGCGGCATCCCTCAGCTCCAATCGTCACCTCGGCTGTTTTTGTCGAGTCGCAATCGTTTTCTCATATTCGCAGAAAGGAATCGGGCTATTGGACTACCTAGTGTTATTAGGCATATTAATTGTAATTGTCGATTTTGCGTTGAAGCTTGATGCAATTCTCATCATCTTCGCAGCCGCAATCGTCACCGCCCTGGTAGGCGGCATCGGCGCCCCGTTCGTGCTCGCCTTCGGAGCCAATCCCGCGGTCGTGGGCGTGCTGGCGCTCACCTGCGGCTACTGCGGTACGTTGCTTACGCCGATGGCCGCGAACTTCAACATCGTACCGGTCGCGTTGCTTGAGATGAAGGATCGCATGGGCGTGATCAAGAATCAGATACTTCCGGCGCTGGTCATGATCAGCGTGCAGATCGTGTACATGCTCATCGCAAGTTGACCGGCGCGGCAGCCAAGCGCATCGACGGCAATCACACTCAAACAATCAACCACACCTCAATGTTTTAAGGAGACAAATATGGCAACGGTATTGGTAACAGGATTCGACCCTTTCGGCGGCGAGACCGTCAATCCGGCGTATGAGGCGGTGAAGCTGCTGCCCGGCGAGATCGCGGGCGCCAGGATCGTCAAACAGGAGATTTCCACCGCGTTCACGCGCAGCGCTGTCGCCATCGAACAGGCGTTGGAACGCGAACATCCCGACATCGTCATCAGTGTTGGGCAGGCGGGTGGCCGCAGTACGCTCACCGTGGAACAGGTGGCCATCAATCTTGCCGAGGCGCGCATTCCCGATAATGACGGCGAGCAGCCGCTTGGCACCCCGCTGCGTACGGATGGCGACACCGCCTATTTCGCCACGGTTCCCGTCAAGGCCATGGTCGGTAACGTGCGTGCCCACAATCTGCCGGCGTTCGTGTCGTATACGGCCGGCACCTACGTGTGCAACAGCGTGATGTACAACATGCTCTACCTGTTGGATCGGCGTTTTCCCGGCATTCGTGGCGGATTCATTCATGTGCCGTTCGCGCCGCAGCAGGTGGTTGGCAAACCCAATGGCACGCCGTGCATGCCGTTGCACGATATGGCCAAGGCGTTGGAATATGCGATCGAAGCCGCCGTGAAGAACGAGGATTCGGCTACGGCGATCGCAATGGGGGAAACCCATTAGGAGAAAGGCCATGCCGAACCCCGCTGCAAGTGCGGTGCATGCTGCGGCGGGTAGGGTGGTCGTATGTTGATCGAAAAACGGTGCCGGGTCTGCTGGGCGATTAGGGAAGCCCGCAGACCCGACACCGTTTTTTCGTATATCGTGTGCTCTCCCGGTGGCATGTGCCATCGGGGCCATAGCGCCGTCAGAGTATGCCGAAATGCTTGAGCGCGTTCATGATGCCATCATGGTCCACATCGTCGGTCACATAATCGGCCACGCTCTTGGGCGCCTCGGTCGCGTTGCCCATGGCCACGCCGATACCCGTGTATTCCAGCATGTCCACGTCGTTGCCGCCGTCGCCGAAGGAGATCGTCTGGCTGCGATCCCAACCGTAATGTTCCAGGAATCGTTCGATGCCCTTCGCCTTGCCGCCGTCGCCCGCAATCAGGTCCACGAAGTCTGGGTGCCAGCGCACGCCACGCACGTTGGGGCACATGCCAACGAGTTCGGCTTCCGTTTTCTCGTCGATGTATGGGCTGATCTGGAACGTCTCATGCGTTTTCGTGCGTTCGTGCGGATCGGCGAAGTAGACCTTGGGCGCGGTTTTGCCCAGGCTTCGCCAGGTGGCGTCCAGAATCTCGTTGGAATGGTTGAAATAGACGTAATCGGATTCGCAGAAATCCGAGACCACGTCCGGGTGTGCGGTCAGCCAGTCGAGAATGACGGTGACGTCCGCTTCGGCAAGGGGACGCTTGTCGAGGAATCCGTTGTCGTCGGCGCAGTACTGGCCGTTAAGCCCGACGATGCCGTCGAACTTCACCGGGATGGTATCGAGCACGATATTCATAATGCCCGGCGCTCGCCCCGAGCAGATGAACAGTTTCACGCCGCCGTCGCGCAGCAGACGCAATGCCTCGATGGTCGATTCTGGAACAACATGTGTTGTAAAGCTGGTCAGTGTGCCATCGATGTCGAAGAAAGCGGCCTTAATGTCGGTCGAAGTCATGAACTCGCCTTTCACGATCGAATGCTTATGCCATACCTCATTGTACGGGTGGGCGGCTGCGGCATCACCGGGCTGATGGCGTTTCCGGCCGCGGGTACCGTACAATCGTCCACATCGAGCGCGTAGCCGGGAGCAATCGCGTCGATTCTGTGTGGCATGGGCGGCTGCCGGCTCTATGAACGAATCAAGCCGTGTGATGCGTACCGAATATACGTTCGGTATACGTCACACGGCTTTGCAAGAGGTGCGATGCTGCAGGGAGCGACGAATGTGCTTTCGGCAGCTGCTCAGCGCTCATGGTGGTCGATATGGTTGGCCACCACGTCGCCGATGGTCTGCGCGATTTGCACCAGCACCACGCACAGAATCACCGCGGCAAGCATCACATCGTACTGGTAGCGCTGGTAGCCGTAACGGATGGCGATATCGCCCAGGCCGCCCGCGCCGACCGTACCGGCCATGGCGGAGAACCCGAACAGGGTGATGAACGTCAACGCGGCACCGCGGATCAGCGAAGGCAGGCTTTCGAACAACAGCACCTTGAACACGATCTGCGTGTTGCTGGCGCCGAAGCTCTGCGCGGCTTCGACCAGGCTTCCGTCGACTTCGGCAAGCGACTGTTCGACCACGCGCGCCACAAATGGCGCGGCGGTGATGACCAACGGCACGATTGCGCCGGGCACGCCAAGCGAGGTGCCGACGATGAGACGGGTGAGCGGGATCAGGGCGACCAGCAGAATGATGAACGGCACCGACCTGACGATATTGACGATCCATCCGAGCACGGTGTTCAGCGGAGCGTTCGGACGAATGCCTTTTTTAGCGGAGGTGATGAGCAGTACGCCGATCGGCAGGCCGATCACATATGCGAGCAGCGTTGCCACGGCGGTCATGACGATGGTGTCGCGCACGCCTTCGATAAGCAGATCGCTGTATTCGGCAAAAAACTGTGTAAGGGCATTCATGCCTGCTGCTCCTTTTCTGTAGCTGTGGTTTCGGTTGCGTCGTCATGGTGGCGGTGGTTTTCGATTGCGGCGTCCGCGATAAGCGTTTTGAGAATATCGCTTTGCGGGTTGGCGAACAGCTGTTCGGTGTCTCCCATTTCCACGATGCGACCGCCGTCGATCATGGCGACACGATCGCAGATATTGCGTGCCACGGACAGCGAGTGCGTGATGATGACCAGTGTGACGTTAAGCTCGCGGTTGATGCGGCGCAACAGATCGAGAATCTGCGCGGTGGTGGTGGAATCGAGGGCGCTGGTAGCCTCGTCGCACAGCATGATGGAAGGATTGTTCGCCAATGCGCGGGCGATGGCGACGCGCTGCTGCTGGCCGCCGGACAGCTGGCTGGGGTAGCGGTCGGCGAAATCGCCCAGGCCGACCAGATCAAGCAGATACCTGGCGCGTTCCTCCCGCTTGGCCTTCGGCGTATGGTTCAGTTCCAGCGGGAACGTGACGTTGCGCAGTATGGTGCGCTGTTGGAACAGGCTGAAGTTCTGGAAGATCATGCCGATGTTGGACCGGACTTCGGCCAGCGCCTTGCCGGTGGTTCCGGTGATGTCCTTGCCGTCGATCAGCACGTTGCCGGAAGTGGGGCGTTCCAGCAGGTTGATGCAGCGTACCAGCGTGGATTTTCCAGCGCCGGAAGAGCCCAGAATGCCGAAGACCTCACCCGAGTCGATGCTCAGGTTGATGTCGTGCAGCACCTCGTGCGCTTCGGCACCGCTGCCATAGCTCTTATGCAGATGCTCGATGTGAATCATATGTGTCCCTTGTCGTTATACAGGAATGCCGCAGGACATGGTATCCTGCGGCATTGAATTCAGATATTGCCGGGCATGCGGATCAGAAGACCGGAACCACGGCGCCCTTGTAGTTCTTGGTGATGTAGTCGCGAACCTCGCTGGACTTCAGGGCCTTCTTAAGCTCCTTGGTCTTGTTGGTATTCTCGTTGCCTTCCTTGACCACCAGGATGTTCTGGTAGGTCTTGGCCGCCAGACCACCGGCCTTTTCGGTGGCCAGCGTGTCCTTGGTCGGGTCGAAGCCCGCCTGGATGGCGTAGTTGCCGTTCAATGCCGCGATGTCGACATCCTTGATGACGGTCGGTACGACGGCGGCCTCAAGCTCCTTGAACTTCAGGTTCTTCGGATTGGAGGTGATGTCCTTTGTGGTGGCGTTGATGTCCTTCGGGTTCTTCAACTCGATCAGACCGGCATCCTGCAGCAGCAGCAGTGCGCGGGCCTCGTTGGTGGCATCGTTCGGCACGGCCACGGTAGCGCCGTCGGCAAGCGCGTCAAGCGTCTTGGTCTTGCCCGGGTAGAGGCCGAACGGTTCGAAGTGGATGCCGGCAACGGACGCCAGATGGGTGCCCTTCTCCTTGTTGAAGTTGTCGAGATACGGCTTGTGCTGGAAGTAGTTGGCGTCGACCTCGCCCTCCTCGGTGGCGGTGTTCGGCTGCACGTAGTCGGTGAACTCCTTGACTACCAGCTTGTAGCCGTCCTTTTCGACGAGCGGCTTGACGGCCTTGTTCAGGATCTCCGCGTGCGGGGTGGGGGAGGCGGCCACGGTGATGGTCTTGTCGTTTTCCTTGGAGGCCGCCCCATTGGAGCTGCCGCAGCCCGACAGGCCGAACGATGCGATGGCGGTGACGGCGAGCAGGGCGCCGATGATCTTCTTGTTGCGCATATTGAGTTCCTCTCTCATTCCAATGCAAATACCATGTCGCGTTCTCTCAGACGCGATCCAACAGGACTCCAATATAGGCGGAGGCTCTGCGATGACACGGCGTGGGCTTATCGGAATTACTTATGACCTGTGCAAGTTTCGCAGCATGGATGGGCATAGCCTCCATGCTCCATAGCCGGCTATCCGATATGCGTATAGGCCCAATGCGGGGAAACGCGGCTGGAACAACGTCTGCCGCGCCTACAATGTTCAGGCATGAGCGAACATATCGAAATCACCCCAGAACTCATCGCGATCCGCCATTACCTACACGAGCACCCCGAACGCAGCTTCAAGGAGACCTCCACCACGGCCTATCTTGCCGACCAGCTGCGCGCCCACGGCATCGAAGTGCTCGACACCCCGCTGCAGACCGGCCTTGTCGGCCTGATCGAGGGAACCAAGCCCGGCCCGCGCATCGCCCTGCGAGCCGACATCGACGGCCTGCCCATCCAGGAGAACACCGGATTGGAATTCAGCTCCGTGAACGACGGCGTGATGCATGGCTGCGGGCACGACCTGCATATGAGCTTCCTGCTCGGCGCGGCGTTCTGGCTGGCCGATCATCGCGACCGTATCGCCGGGTCGATCAAGATCCTGTTCCAGCCCGCCGAGGAAACCGGGCGCGGCGCGAGCCATGTGATCGCATCCGGTGCCGTCGACGACGTGGACGCCATCATCGGCACCCACAACAACCCCGACTATGCCCCCGGCCAGATCGCCGTCGGCGTGGAGCCGATGATGGCCGGATGCGTCGAATTCCATGTGAGCCTGCACGCCGAAGGCACCCACGCCGGCTACCCGCATATGGGCACCGGCCCGCTGGAGGCGCTCGCCTCCATGATTCTGAGTTTGCAGACCATCGTGAGCCGCAACGCCAGCCCGTTTCACCCGCTGGTGCTTTCTATCACCGAGGTGCATGGCGGCGACGTGTGGAATGTGGTGCCTGCCGAAGCCGGATTCATGGGCACGGTGCGATACTTCTACAAGGAGGACGGCCAACTCGCCGAACGTCGGTTCCGCCAGCAGGTCGAATCCATCGCGGCGGGCTACGGCATCACCGCCGACGTCGACTGGGACGACTTCCAGGATCCGATGGTCTCCGACCCGGATTTGGCCAAGGCGGTGGCCGCAGATGTGCCCGATTATGCCGATCTCCAACCGATCCACCCGTCCATGGCGGGCGAGGACTTCTCCGAATTCGCCAAGGTGACCCGCCCGGTGTTCGCGTTCATCGGCTCGAACGGCACGCCTGATCACCATGACTGGCACAGCCCGCAGTTCGTCGGCTTCGACGAGGCGTTGCAGGCCGGCGTGGAATTCTATGTCAACGCTGCGCTGCGCCTGCTCGAGGAACTTGCCTGAAGTTTCGTCACATCGCGTAATCGCAGCGCCCAATCAGATGAGGTAGACGTAGACTTACAAGCATGACTGATATTCGCTTCGCACTCGCACAGATTGACACCTGCGTAGGAGACCTTGACGGCAACGCCGACAAGGTGCTTCAGTACGCACGCATCGCCGCCTCCAACCATGCAAGGGTGGTGGCGTTCCCCGAGATGACGCTCACCGGCTATCCCATCGAGGATCTTGCCCTGCGCGCTACATTCCGCACCGCCGCATGGAACAAGGCCAATTGGCTCGCCACCGAGCTCGAGGCGGACGGGTTGGGCGATCTGTTTGTGGTCGTCGGCACCGTCGGCACCGACCGTGAACACGGCAAACCCCTCAACCGTCTCGTCGTATTGCATGACGGCGTGGTGTGGGCCGGTTACGACAAGCATTTCCTGCCGAACTACGGTGTGTTCGACGAGTTCCGTATCTTCACCCCGGGCAACAAGTCCGTGGTGCTCGACATCGACGGCGTCAACGTCGGCGTTGCGATCTGCGAGGACATCTGGCAGGACGGCGGTCCTGTCGCGGAGCTTGCGGAACGCGGCATCGACGTGCTGCTGACCATCAACGGCTCGCCATATGAAGAAGGCAAGACCGACACCCGTCTCGCCTTGGCGCAGCGCCGTGCGGCCGAGGTCGGCGCGCCGCTGATCTACGTCAACCAGGTGGGAGGCCAGGACGATCTCGTCTTCGACGGTGGCAGCTTCGTGGTCGATGCCGACGGCACGCTGCTGGAGCGTTCGCCGATGTTCATGGAGAATCTGTCGTACATCAACCTCAATACGGCTGCGGACAAGCAGCTTGCGAGCACCATCGTGGACAAGCTCGATCCGGACGAGGAAGTGTACACCGCTTGCGTGCTCGGCCTGAAGGACTACATGGCCAAGAACCATTTCACCGGTGTGACGCTCGGCCTGTCCGGTGGCATCGACTCAGCACTGGTGGCGGCCATGGCGGCGGACGCCTGCGGCGGCGGCAACGTGCATGGCATCTCCATGCCGAGCATGTATTCATCTGATGGCTCCAAGGACGATGCCGCCGATCTGGCGGAGAACCTTGGTGCGCATTACGACATCCAGCCCATCGAGCCGCTATTCACCGCCTATCAGCATCAACTGCATCTCGATGGGGTTGCCGCCGAGAATCTGCAGGCCCGCATCCGCGGCGTGATCGTCATGGCGTATTCCAACTCGAAAGGTCTGCTGGCAGTCGCCACCGGCAACAAATCCGAGCTGGCGTGCGGCTATTCCACCATCTACGGCGATGCCGTGGGCGGCTATGCGCCGATCAAGGATCTGCTCAAGACCCGTGTATGGGAGCTGTCCCGCTGGCGTAATAGGGCCGCGGCCGAAGGCATGGGCATCGGTGGTCTGAAGATCGTGGGCAATGAACAGGGCGGTGCCGGTGTTCCCCTGAAGAACGGCGTGATGATCCCTGTCAACTCGATCGAGAAGGCTCCTTCCGCGGAGTTGCGCCCCGGGCAGAAGGATTCGGATTCGCTGCCTGAATACGCGTTGCTCGATAAGGTGCTTGCCGCGTACATCGAGAAGGCGCATGGGCGTGCCGATCTGCTTGCCGACGGGTTCGACGAGGCGACCGTGGACACGGTGATGCGACTGGTGGATCGCGCCGAATGGAAGCGCCGCCAATATCCGCTTGGCCCGAAGGTGACCGCGTTGGCCTTCGGGCGAGACCGTAGGCTTCCCATCACCAGCGCGTTCAGGGAGTAATGCAGGAGCAACACATGAGTGACAAGAAGTGGTATTTCAACATGGTCACCGGCGAGCCCGAGCTCGGCCCGCTCTCTCCGATCGACAGGCGCATGGGGCCTTACGAAAGCCGTGAGGACGCCATGAACGCGTGGAAGATCGTGCATGAGCGCAATCGTCGTTGGGAGGAGCAGGATCGCAACTGGTCCGGCGGTGCCGACTGATACGCCGACTGCGGGAAACGGCATCCCATATATCGAACATCACCTGTAACGTGCGGGGACCGGGCGAAACCGGATTCCCGCACGTTGCTATTCGCGGGTGCTGCGGCGGCCTGGGGGAGAGACCAACCCTGCCATCAAGAAACGAAATGTGAGATAGCTCACTTCGTTTCTCAGGGGTTCATCCTCGGCAAGCCACTACACTAGTGGAGTGGCGCGGCATACAGGAGTGCCGCCTCTAAGCAACACCAAGGAGTGGATATGGTAACAGTCGAAGCATCTGCACCTACCCAGGAAGAACTGAACGCAACGGCGTGGGATGGCTTCACGGGTGGCAACTGGCAGTCGGACATCGATGTCCGCGACTTCATCCAGAAGAACTACACCCCGTACGAAGGCGACGAATCGTTCCTCGCCAACGCTACCGAGAAGACCAAGCATCTGTGGAAGTATCTGGACGACAACTATCTGGCCGTCGAACGCAAGCAGCGTGTGTACGATGTGGACACCCACACCCCTGCGGGCATCGACGCCTTCCCGGCCGGCTACATCGATTCCCCCGAGGTCGACAATGTGATCGTCGGCCTGCAGACCGACGTTCCCTGCAAGCGTGCCATGATGCCGAACGGTGGCTGGCGTATGGTCGAGCAGGCCATCCGCGAGGCGGGCAAGGAGCCCGATCCGCAGATCAAGAAGATCTTCACCAAGTACCGCAAGACCCACAATGACGGCGTCTTCGGCGTGTACACCAAGCAAATCAAGGTCGCTCGTCACAACAAGATCCTCACCGGCCTGCCGGATGCCTACGGCCGTGGCCGTATCATCGGTGACTACCGTCGTGTGGCCCTGTACGGCGTCAACGCCCTGATCAAGTTCAAGCAGCGCGACAAGGACTCCGTCCCGTACCGCAACGACTTCACCGAGCCGGAGATCGAGCACTGGATCCGCTTCCGCGAAGAGCATGACGAGCAGATCAAGGCCCTCAAGCAGCTCATCAACCTCGGCAACGAGTATGGCCTGGATCTGTCCCGCCCGGCGCAGACCGCCCAGGAGGCCGTGCAGTGGACCTACATGGGCTACCTCGCCTCCGTCAAGAGCCAGGACGGTGCCGCTATGTCGTTCGGCCGTGTCTCCGACTTCTTCGACATCTACATCGAGCGTGATATGAAGGCCGGCAAGCTCACTGAGGAAGGCGCTCAGGAGCTTATCGACAACCTGGTCATGAAGCTGCGCATCGTGCGCTTCCTGCGTACCAAGGACTACGACGCCATCTTCTCCGGCGATCCGTACTGGGCGACCTGGTCCGACGCCGGTTTCGGCGACGACGGCCGTACCCTGGTCACCAAGACCTCGTTCCGCCTGCTCAACACCCTGACCCTTGAGCATCTTGGACCCGGCCCGGAACCGAACATCACCATCTTCTGGGATCCGAAGCTGCCGGAAGCCTACAAGCGCTTCTGCGCCAGGATCTCCATCGACACCTCTGCCATCCAGTACGAATCCGATAAGGAGATTCGTGGACACTGGGGCGACGATGCCGCCATCGCCTGCTGCGTGTCCCCGATGCGCGTGGGCAAGCAGATGCAGTTCTTCGCCGCTCGTGTGAACTCCGCCAAGGCGCTGCTGTACGCCATCAACGGCGGCCGCGACGAGATGACCGGCATGCAGGTCATCGACAAGGGCGTGATCGATCCGATCAAGCCGGAAGCCGACGGCACCCTGGACTATGAGAAGGTCAAGGCCAACTACGAGAAGGCTCTCGAATGGCTGTCCGAGACCTACGTGATGGCGCTGAACATCATCCATTACATGCACGATAAGTACGCATACGAGTCCATCGAGATGGCTCTGCACGACAAGGAGGTCTACCGCACCCTCGGCTGCGGCATGTCCGGCCTGTCCATCGCGGCCGACTCCCTGTCCGCATGCAAGTACGCCAAGGTCTACCCGATCTACAACAAGGACGCCAAGACCACTCCGGGCCACGAGAACGAATACGTCGAAGGCGCGGACGACGATCTGATCGTCGGCTACCGCACCGAAGGCGAGTTCCCGGTTTACGGCAATGACGACGATCGTGCCGACGACATCGCCAAGTGGGTTGTCTCCACCGTGATGGGCCAGGTCAAGCGCCTGCCCGTCTACCGTGGCGCCGTTCCGACCCAGTCCATCCTGACCATCACCTCCAACGTGGAATACGGCAAGGCCACCGGCGCCTTCCCGTCCGGCCACAAGAAGGGCACCCCGTATGCTCCGGGCGCCAACCCGGAGAACGGCATGGACTCCCACGGCATGCTGCCGTCCATGTTCTCGGTCGGCAAGATCGACTACAACGACGCCCTTGACGGCATCTCGCTGACCAACACCATCACCCCTGACGGTCTGGGTCGCGACGAGGGTGAGCGTATCACCAACCTCGTGGGCATTCTGGACGCCGGCAACGGCCATGGCCTGTACCACGCCAACATCAACGTGCTGCGCAAGGAGCAGCTTGAGGATGCCGTCGAGCATCCGGAGAAGTACCCGCACCTGACCGTGCGCGTCTCCGGCTACGCGGTGAACTTCGTCAAGCTCACCAAGGAGCAGCAGCTCGACGTGATCAGCCGTACCTTCCACCAGGGTGCAGTGGTCGACTGATTCGTTGGCTGGCATAATAGCCGATGACGCCGCTCAGCGGCGATAGCGAGGGGCGGAGCTGGATGAGTTCCGCCCCTCTGCTTGTGATACGTACAAACCCATCCAAGGATGACCAAGGAGCGCAACGATGACCGAAACCTCGCAATTCCGCAGTACCACACGTCATATGCTTCGCGAATCGAAGGAATATGCGTCCCAAACCCTGATGGGAGGCCTTTCCGGATTCGAATCGCCGATCGGCCTCGATAGAAGGGACAGGCTGCATGCGTTGAAGACCGGTGACATCGGCTTCGTGCACTCATGGGACATCAACACGTCCGTGGACGGTCCGGGCACACGCATGACGGTGTTCATGAGCGGCTGCCCGCTGCGATGCCAATACTGCCAGAATCCCGACACGTGGAAGATGCGTGACGGCAAGCCGGTGTATTTGGAGGCGATGATCAAGAAGATCGACCGTTACGCCGACCTGTTCAAGGCGACCGGCGGTGGCATCACGTTCTCCGGCGGCGAGTCGATGATGCAGCCGGCATTCGTCTCTCGCGTATTCCATGCGGCCAAGCAGATGGGCGTGCATACCTGCCTCGATACCTCCGGCTTTCTGAACACGAATTACACGGACGAGATGCTTGACGATATCGATCTGTGTCTGCTGGATGTCAAATCCGGTGACGAGGAGACCTACCACAAGGTGACAGGCGGCGTACTGCAGCCGACCATCGACTTCGGACAGCGTCTGGCCAAGGCCGGCAAGAAGATCTGGGTGCGTTTCGTGCTGGTTCCGGGGCTCACCTCCAGCGAGGAGAACGTCGAGAACGTGGCAAGGATCTGCGAGAGCTTCGGAGACGCGGTGGAGCATATCGACGTGCTGCCGTTCCATCAGCTTGGCCGGCCGAAATGGCATGAGCTGCGCATCGACTACCCGCTGGAGAACCAGAAGGGGCCGAACGAGGCCATGCGCAAGCGTGTGGCCGACCAGTTCAAGGCGCACGGCTTCGTCGTATACTAATCGTTTTGCCCGGTTCGCCGGGAGCCGTTCGCGCCGCCAGCCGCATAGCGGTAGGCGCTGGCGCGAACGGCGTGCAACTACCGCCTTTTGCCGGTCGCGTCACGACAAAAAACAATGCGACCGCGCGTCAATCCGCGCCGAACGGCGTTCCGGCACGTAGCCTAGAAGCATGGCCGAGATTTTCTCTTTTCCTGAGGGGATCGCTCCGCGGGCTCAGGATTCGCAAGCGCATCTGCCGCCTCGCCCACAAGGCGTGCCGGATGAGGTCTGGCGCGCTGTGGAATCCGTCCGCGCCATGCGCACTGTGCCCGGCGTCCATTATCGAGAAATCCCCGTTCCCTCCACTCTGGCCGATTACGGCATCGGCGTCGCGCTTGGCATCGAGGCCAGCGACGCGTATTCCCATCGTCACCGTCAGCAGGCAAATGGCTGGATCATGCTGTTGTACGGCCGAAGGTTCTACGAGGAATGGAACAGCAGGTGGCGATGCGTGTGCTTTGCGCAGCTGCCCCTCGAATCCAGCGAAAACGACGGTCTTGCACCATCCCTGTATTGGGAGGATATGTGCGAGTATCTGGGCGATGTGGTGCCGGACAGCGTCGGCGGCACGGTGAGCATCACGCAGAACACGGCGTTTGGTTCGCAGGGTGCTGATACGTTTGCAGGCTGTGAGATACGTGTCTCCTACACGCCGGCGATCCCACCCGCATGCGGATTCGACCCCGGTGCCTGTGTGGAGACATGGGCCGAATTTCTAAAATCCACCGTTCGCGGTGAAGGAGAATCACGCGTTGAGCGAAATTATGCATGAGCCACGGTTGCAGTCCGAACCACGCGGGGGAGTGCCCGATGTGATCGACACCGTAGAAGGGTTCAACGACGCATGCGATGAGCTTGCCGCGGCATCTGGGTCCTTGGCGGCCGACGCCGAACGGGCTTCGGGATTCCGCTATGGGCATGAGGATTGGCTGGTGCAGTTCAAACGCGAGGGGGTGGGAATCTTCCTGTTCGACCCGATCGCGTTGACTGCCGCCGGAGCCGATTGGGGCAGGTTCAACCGTGCGGTGGGCGATGCGACGTGGATTATTCACGACGCCATGATGGACCTTCCGGGCTTTGCGCAAATCGGCATGACACCGCAACGCCTGTTCGACACCGAAATGGCGGCGCGCATGCTCGGGCTGAGCCGTTTCGGCCTGGCGGCCGTCACCGAACGGTATCTGGGCATCACGCTCGCCAAAGAGCATTCTGCAGCCGACTGGTCGTACAGGCCGCTGCCGCGTGACTGGCGCAACTATGCGGCATTGGATGTGGAACTGCTCATCGAATTGGAGCGTAAGATGCGGGCCGATCTGAAGGCCAGCGGCAAGGAGGAATGGGCCGAGGAGGAGTTCCGCCATATCCTCGCCGAAGGCACATCGGGCAAACCCCGCCATGTACACCCCGTGCCCTGGCTGCGGATCTCGCGTATCACCATGCTCAAAGGCGACCGCAGGGCGCTTGCCGTGGCACGAGCGCTCTGGACCAAGAGGGATGAGCTCGCCAGCCAGCACGACATCGCGCCGACGCTGCTGCTATCCGACCAGGCGATTATCGAGGCGGCGTTGAAGAAGCCGCATAACGCCCGGGAATTCCGTGCCATTCGCTCGTTGAACGAGCGTGTACGTATTCAGACCGGCAGCGAGCAGGACAAGATGTTCGAACGGTATGCGCCGATTCAACGTGCGATCAAGCCGTCCGTATGGAAACACGAGATTCAGGAGGCGCTCGCCTTGCCGGAATCCGAACTGCCTGTGATGCCGTCATCGCCCGACAAGGACGGTGCCGAAGCGAATGCGCCCAAATCGATGCGCGTATGGTCCACGCGCCACCCGAAACGCGCGGAGACCCTGAAAAAGGCCAGACGCGCCTTGAACCAGATCGCCGAAGACACGTCAACTCCCGCCGACGTGCTTCTCAAACCGCAGATTCTCAAGAATCTATGCTGGACGGATAATCCGGAACGGCGTGACGTTGCCGAGTTCCTTACCAGGCAGGGCGCGCGCGACTGGCAGGTGCGGCTTATCGCAGCGTCCTTAAGCCACGCTATAGTATGAGAGTTGTGCCTAACGGCAAAAAAGAACAAACACGACTTTGCAGGAGCGTTTAGCGTGAAGATCAGCGTTCGTAACCTCGAACCCACCAAGGTGAAGCTCACCGTTACCGTCGACCAGGAAGAGTTCGACCCGTATCTGGATGAAGCCCGTAAGAACATCGCCAAGGAAGTGAACATCCCCGGTTTCCGTAAGGGCCATGTTCCCGGCAAGCTCGTCGAGCAGCGTTTCGGCTTTGGTGCCGTCGCTGGCGAGGCTGTCAACGGCGCCGTTCCGGAGCTGTACTCCAAGGCCCTGGAAGAGAAGAAGATCCGCCCGATGGCCGAGCCGGAGTTCGATGTCGTCGACATCCCGGAATCCGCCAAGGATGAGAAGAAGCTGAAGTTCACCGCCACCGTCGAGCGTCGCCCTGAGTTCGACCTGCCGGAGACTGAAGGCATGGAGATCGCCATCGCCGCTCCGGAAATCAAGGACGAGGACGTCGACAAGCGCCTTGAGGCTCTGCGTCAGCGCTTCGGCACCCTGGTGAGCGTCGATCGCCCGGCCGCCAAGGGCGACTTCGCCAACATCGACCTGAACGCCGAGATCGACGGCGAATCCGTCGACTCCCAGGAAGGCGTGAGCTACGAGCTCGGCTCCAACACCATGCTTGACGGCCTGGATGAGGCTCTTGACGGCCTGTCCGCCGGCGAGGAGACCACCTTCGAAGGCACCTTGGAAGCGGGCGAGCACGAGGGCCAGAAGGCTCAGATCAAGGTCAAGGTCAACTCCGTCAAGGCTGAGGAGCTGCCGGAGCTCGACGACGAGTTCGCTCAGGAAGCCTCCGAGTTCGACACCCTGGACGAGCTCAAGGCCGACATCCGCAAGGCCGCCGCTCAGGACGCCAAGGGTCGCCAGGCCACTGAGGCTCGCGACGCCTTCATCGCCAAGCTCGAAGAGGGCCTGGAGATTCCGGTGCCGAAGGGTGTGAAGGCCAACATGATTGAGCAGCAGCTCAAGAACGTGACCGCCGATCCGAAGAAGGCCACCAAGGAGCAGAAGGCCGAGGCCGAGGAAGCCGTCGAGAAGGAACTGCGCGACCAGATGGTGCTCGATGCTCTGGCTGAGAAGCTGGACGTGCAGGTCTCTCAGGCCGACGTGTTCAACTTCCTCGCTTCCATCGCCCAGCAGTACGGCATGGATCCGAACGCCTTCATCCAGGCCATCATGCGTAACGGCCAGCTTGGCTCCGCCGTGCAGGAAGTCGCCCGTTCCAAGGGTCTGCTTGCCGGTATGCGCGCAGTGAAGTTCACCGCCGACGGCGAAGTCGTCGACCTGTCCGACTTCCTGGGCAACGCCGCTGAAGAAGAGGAAGAGGAGTCCGTCGAGGCCGCTTCCGCCGCTGCAGCCGTGGCCGACGAGCTGAGCGCCAAGGACGGCGAGTGAGCCGTTAACGGCTTGTGCCGGTGTACCGTGTAGGCCTGTTGGTCTGACGGTTGTCTAGCGTCAAGGGCTGGGATCTTAATACGAGGTCCCAGCCCTTTGCCGTATTCCACGTGTGTTTCGTGTCGCAACCGTTCGCAACATGCCAAACATTGCGGACTATGATGGCAAGCGTCAACGAAGATGTCATCTTATGGATTGCAAGGTTGCAATGACACGGGAAATTCAGACCATTGCCAATATCGGTTCGGGTACCATGGGGCATGCCACAGCGCACTGCGACCATGATTTGCGGTTCGCGGTGCGCCGAAATGGTATGAGGCCCGGCGCGTAGGATATAAGCGTTCGGCTAGGCGAAGGAGAACGAATGAGAATCGTATTGCAGCGGGTGAGTCACGGTTCGGTGGATGTGCTTGATGAAGAGACGGGGAAGCGGGATCTGACATTCGAGCCGCAAACCATAGGCCAGGGGTATGTACTGCTTGTTGGGGTGAGTGATACGGACGGCGACGAGCAGATTGCGTGGCTCGTGCATAAGATCGCCAACCTGCGCGTGTTCGAGGATGAGAACGGCAAGATGAACCTGTCTATCGGCAGTGTCGGCGGTTCGATTCTGTCCATTTCGCAGTTCACGCTGTTCGCCGACGTGCGCAAGGGCAATCGTCCAAGCTTCGTCAAGGCAGGCGCCCCCGACCATGCCAAGCAGGTGTGGCTGCGGTTCAACGACGCGCTGCGTGCCGAAGGTCTGGACGTGAAGGAAGGGCGTTT
This sequence comes from Bifidobacterium angulatum DSM 20098 = JCM 7096, assembly GCF_001025155.1. Classification (NCBI taxonomy): domain Bacteria; kingdom Bacillati; phylum Actinomycetota; class Actinomycetes; order Bifidobacteriales; family Bifidobacteriaceae; genus Bifidobacterium; species Bifidobacterium angulatum. Next base: position 854,790 of record NZ_AP012322.1, read on the forward strand.
TGGTGCGCATATGCGCGTGGATATCGCCAACGACGGGCCCGTCACCATCGTGATGGACACCGACGAGCTTATGAAGTGAGGACTGCAGGATATGCAGGCCGATGAGGTTCATATTCGCCGGCTCAGACGAGCCGACTACCCCGCATTGGTGGAACTGATTCGCCAAACATGGTATGCGGATCAGACGGATGGGGATACTGGCGGCCATGAGCCGGCTGATCGTGCACGTCGTCACAGCGTGGCATGGCGTCTTGCCGCCATCGACGCGCACGACTGCCTGGCGCGAGCCACGCATGCCGCAGTAGCCGAACAAAACGGGCGGGTGCTTGGCGTGATACTCGGATCCATTCCCATGAACGTGACGCGTGCGCAAGTGCTGCGGCACCGCCTGAGGCAGGCACGCTTGGCATTGCCCATGCTGGCAAGTGGGGCAGGCAGAAACGGGCTGTGCGAACAGCTGGGCATACTGCACGCCGATCGGACGCTCACACGCACCGTGGGCAAAACCTACCAGGCTGAAATCGCGTTGTTCCTCGTTTCGCCCGAAGCCAAAGGGCATGGTGTCGGCGGTCGGCTGTTCGCCCATATGCTCGACTGGTTCCAGGCGATCGGTGTCAGCGAATATTTCCTCTTCACCGACACCACCTGCGACTACGGGTTTTATGAGCATAAGGGACTGGAACGCATGGCTGCTGAAACGCTTTCCCTCGCGCCCGGTGAAACGCTGAACTGTTTCCTATACGAGGGGCATGTGGATGATACAGAGCTGGCGGAAACGAGGATCGTCGAATCCTAGCGTTTCACCAGATATTTCAGTTCGGCGAAGAACTCGCGCAGCATATTGTTCACCAGCATGTCGCCAGGCGAACCGGAGGCGATGCCCTGTGCGTTTGCCAGCCCCTGGTCGCGTGCGATCTGCATGGCGCGCGCCACATGGAAATCGCTGGTGATGATGCCGATGCTCGCATTGCGCTTCGTCATGAGCCTGCGGCTGTTGGCGATATTCTGCCTGGTGTCTTTCGACTTGGACTCCCTGATGATGCGCGATGCAGCGATGCCATGCCGTTCCAGGTATTCGGCCATGCCCTGCGCCTCGGGGAACGGCTCGTTCGCGCCCTTGCCACCGGACACAATGCATATGGTGTTCGGGTTGGACTCAAGATAGTCGATGGCCTTATCAAGCCGATACTGCAACACCAGGCTCGGACGGGTCTTATGCACCTGCGCGCCAAGTACGATCACATAATCCAATCCCGGTTCACCAGCGGCGCGCATGCCACTGATTACCCAACCTTCGACCGCACCAAAACAGATAAGACCCGTGCAAAGCACCACGGCGCATACCCGGCGCACCACTTTCGGCAGTGCCTTCCACCAGCCGAACCATACTGCAAGGCCGGCAGCCACGAATACGCACGCGATGACAATCCACATCATCCAAAAACTCGTGCCCGAGTGCGCTGTCCACACATGCACGCCGTAGGCTGTGCTCGCCAGTGCCGCCACCATGCAGATCCCCAGTGCCACTCGTTTACCCATATTCGCTCCCTTCATGTCGCCTTATTCTACCGGGATGCGGTTGGGGGCCGATACTGACCGGGCATACCGGCTCTGGTTCTTCGCAAATAGCCTTCCCCCAAAACGCTTGTTGGCTTGCTTGTGGCACTGTTTGACGATTACGGCGAGTATGAGCGTTGGAATTCCAACGCTCATACTTCGGGTTTCGGCATTCGAGTGCCACAAACAAGCCAAGTAACGAAAATGGGCTATGCAACAAACCATTCAAGGATCTGCTGTTCGCTGACGGGCTTGAAACCCCACGCATCAAGCCCCACATTCACGCTGAGTGGATCGGTGCCGTCGGGAACGTCCTGGTGCGTATGACCATAGAGCAGCCAACCTTCGGTGGTCAGTGCCACATCGGCGAACTTGTTCCAGTTTTCCGGCCAGTTGCCGTGTTCTTCGGCCAATGCCGAGAGTCTGGGAAAGTGGCTCATGGCGATGCTTTGATGCGCGGTCGCCGCCGTTATCTTGCCGGAGCCGTCAAGGACGGGAAGCTCCATGTCGATTTCACGGTAGTCGTCGATGGTCTCGAACACGTTCTCGTATAGCGCGTCATTGGACCGGAGACGGAAGTTGCGGTCGTGGTTGCCGATGATTAGATGCAGATGACGGCAGTTGATGCGGCGCAGGCAGTCGAGCGTGTGTTCGACGGTGCAGCGGTAGGAGAGGTCGCCGAGAATCCAGAGCTCGTCGTCGCGCCCGACGAGCTCGTTGATGTTGCCGATGATGGTGTTCTCATGGCGTGCGATGTCGCAGATCGCTTTGAACGACGTCTGATTGTCGCGCACATATTGTTTGATCCACGCGTGAGCGGCGGCACGTCCCTGCGCCTGCCAGACATCACGGTATTCGGCGCGGAGCCTGCCATTGTTCAGGAATCCGCGCAGTGCGGTGACCAGAGGGTGGCCGAAATGCGTGTCCGAAGTGAAATAGCGCATGTGATTCCTTACGGTATGCGATTGCTGGATGCCTTTATCAATGATAGAGCGCAACATTACGCGAATAGCCCTCCCCAAAACACTTGTTGGCTTGTTTGTGGCATTGTTTGGCGATTATGGCGAGTATGAGCGTTGGAATTCCAACGCTCATACTTCGGGTTTCGGCGTTCGAGTGCCACAAATAAAGCAGCTAGCGAAAATGGGCCGGCTTGATTTGTCCGGTAGATAGTAGTGAATAATTACATGACGAGGCAGATTGGGGCTTACCGGGAGGTGCGATGGTTCGAGCGGTGATTTACACGGATTTCGACGGTGTGCTGAACGCGTTCCCCGATGATAAGGTGCTTCGGCGGGGAGGGGTCGGCCATACGCAATGGCTGAAGGAAGGTGACCCACGTAAGGAACTGTACGATTCCGAGCGTGCGTTTCCCCTGACGGGCAATGAGCAGGTGCGTACGGGGCATGGGCGCTTCCGTGTGCACTGGTCGCGCGAGCTTGCCGGCATGATGCATGACCTGGCCCTTTCCGGCAGCGTTGAATTGAACTGGCTGACCACATGGCAACCGTATTGTTCAAGGGTGCTTGACCCCATGCTTGGTTGGGATCCGGGAATTGAACGGACTGTTGTCTGGTACGACCCGGTCACTAACGAGCGGAGATGGACCGGCAAGCTCGCGGAGATTATGTCACGTGTCCGGTTCGAACGGCGACAGCAGGAGCCGTTGCCGATTGTCTGGATTGATGACGAGGAATGCTGTTTCTCGGCGAAGATGCAGATTGAATCGCTGGAACCTGCGGCACCGGTGCTTATGGTGAGACCGGACGAGCGTATCGGTATCAGCCGTCGCCAGTGGCAGCTGATTTGTGACTTTATTGATGATTCGAGTGGCTTCCTGCCTGTCAGCTTGGATGAGGAGAGCACGGTCCGCGATCATGCGGCGCATGTGGGGCTGTGAGGGGATGAAGCATTGCGGGGCATGCGTACTGATGGAGGTTAATCAGAGGAGTTCCGTGAAAAACAAAAAACTGATGTTTCCACAGCTGATACACCGCGTATGTTTTGTCGTATCCTTTAACGAATATCTGGGGGCGCCAATCAGGTGCATGTTCATCAGATGGGTTCGAAAGTGAGCGAGAAGCCCCGGTCTTTGCCAATAACTTGCGATGAGGATTATTACGGATAAAGTTCGTCCCTGTTTGACGCTCTAGACGGTAATTAGCTTGTAGGCTAATATATCGGTATGGGAACAATACATGAGCTTAACGAAAAGCGCAAGCGATTAGGTTTCTCACAGAAAAGCGTGGCGGAATCCATGGGCGTGACCGCTCCTGTGCTGTCTCGTGCGGTGAAGGGGAATCCGACACAGGCTTTTACCCGGCGTTATCAGGATGCGCTTGACGCGATTTCGCGGGACACCACGCCTCAGCAGATAGCGGAGATTGCTCGTCCTATCGCGCTGCGGCATCATGTCAATGAACTGTACCTGTTCGGTTCCATGGCCCGCGGCGAGGGGCGTGCGGATTCGGATATCGATTTCATCTACCAGTTTGATGACACGGCCGATTCGATGATCGATGAATGGGATTTGCGCGACGATCTCGCGTCTACTTTCGGACGTCAGATCGATTTAGTGAAAAAGCAATACATCACCACTGAATTGCAGGATCGGTTGGCCGAGATACAGCGAGTGCTGTTCGTCAATTCCATAACGTCCCAGCCGATGTTCCGTATTGTTTAGGGGCATGCCATGAACGCGCTGGAGAAAGACGCCTTGCATATTGTCGCGATAGTTCGTGCGCTTACCGATGCGCAACGATTCCTCGGGCCATTGAGCGCAGAAGAATTTGCAGACAATGACGAAAAGCAGAATGCCGTGGCTATGGCGATTGCCAGAGCGGGGGAGCATGTCAAGAAGCTCTCGAAAGAATTTCGTGAATCGGAATCCGGCGTTCCATGGTGTGGGGTGAGTGGCATGCGCGACTGGATCGCCCATGATTACGACGGACTTGATTTTGATCGCCTGTACTATGCCGTAACCCATGAAGTACCGGAGGTGTTGGCGGTTCTACAACCATATGTGGAACAACAGGCGCAGATACAGCTCACAAAGAGGAATCCTTTCGATGTGCCGCGGATCTGAGAGGAGGGCTCTGCTTATAACGCGCTAGCTTTGGGTAGATTATTCTCATCTGAGGCTAATCACAAGTTGTCTGAGGATATTCTCAGGGATATGTTTCGCGTGGAAGCTTGGGCATACGGGTTGCTGGCTGAGGGGGCATACAGAACGTTAAAAAGTGAGCCGGGAGCATATATCCTAAACCGAACGCACCCCCTCAGACCATAGCGCGGGTCTTGGTTTATTTCTTGCCCCACCCGAACTTGGGCAGTTTGATCTCCGGGAGCTGTTTCAATCCGTCTGCTATTCCTTTGCCAAGCTGCTGCACTCCGTCGGCTATCCCGGCGCCTGCGTCCTGAGCACCTTTTGCGATGGCGTCGCCCGCATCCTGCGCGATGTGCGCGGCCTGGTTTCCGGCGTCCTGCATTCCCTTGGCAACGGCGGCACCGGTGCTCTGAGCGCCATTCGCTATCGCATTGCCGACGTCTTGGACGGCGTGTGCGGTCTGCTGCCTGGCATTCTGCAAGGCCTTGCCGGTGTCGTCTACGGCCTTGCCCGCGGCTTCGATCCAGGTGGGACCGTCTTCGACATGCAGATGAATGTGCTCAAGTTGCAATGTGTTGGCGAATGCATTGAGATTGCTGGTGATGCTTTCGATGTTGGCAATGGCATGAGGTGAACTGTATGGGTTCAGCAGCACCTTCCCACCTACGATTCCAGCCTTCGTTTCCAGTTGCCTGCCCAATGCGTTGAGTGACTGCTCGATTTCCGCAAGACGCTTGTTCCTGGCAAGCACGATGCCCTTCTTGTATGCTTCGAGCTGTTCAGGCTCCTCTTGGCATACGCGCGCGAGCTCGATGCAGGAGACCTGATCCTGCATCCTGACTGCGGATGCGAGCATGCCCAACCACTGGTGGATCTCCTGACGAATCTGCTGGGTCAGCGGGCGAACCTGCTTGGGATCCTGCTCGCGTTCCACCTTCTCGGTGAGGCCCTTGATTTTGGCGATCGCATACGCTTGGATGGTGGCGATGTCTTGCGGGCAGCCTGACATCTTGGACCATGTGGTCTCGCTGATCGACCCGACCTGCTGGTAGATGAGCATGGTTTCGTCAATCATGTGGGATATCCCGGCGAGCTTGCTGACGGTCTGATCCTTCTGATCGCGTAGCAGATCATCGAGCTTCGCATCGATTTCCTTCAGATAATCGGTGATTTCGGAGACGGCCTGTTCCAGAGCCATCTGTGCCATGACGCCGCTGATGCCGGTGAGTAAAGCGGGGTTGAGCTGCCCAGGCTGGGTGAATTGCAGATGTTTGATGATGCGCCCGTTCGGTTGCCGTACAACACCGGCTTGGAACGGTCCCTTCTTACAGTTCTTGCCGTATTTGACGACCAGCTCAGCCGATTCCTTGGTGAGTTTTACCCATCGCCCGCTTTCGGCCATGGCATTGCCGGCTGCCTGTGCGCCTTTGCTGGCCGATGAGATGGTCTGCACGGCTTTGGCTGTGAATGCTTTGGAATCGAAGCCCTCATCCTTGAGCCAGAGATCTATGGTACCGGCGTCGCCGAGGAAGACGATGCCTTGTTCATCTTGGATGATGGTGACGCTTTGCGTGTCGTCTGGATTGTTGTTCCCGGTGTTGGCATCGGCATCACTGTCTCCGCCTTCGAATGGGATGAGTTCGTTGGAATCGTCGTCGATCATGGTTATTCCCTTCAAATCCACCTGGTAGCAGTATACGACCGGTAAGTGCGTTGATGCGCTTGGGAGTGGCGGGGAACAGGTATGCAAGCGGTGGGGAAGTGGTCAGTCTTCGATCTGGGCATCGCCCGAGTCAAGGGACTGGAAGATCTCGTTGAACAGGGCCTCGGTTTGTGCCTGGAGCTTTTCCAAGCGGATCTTATGCTCGCTGCCGGTTGTGGATCTGTTCATGGTGTCCATAAGACGAAGGCTTTGCAGGGTGCTTTTCCATCGTTCGACTGGTGCGTTTACGGGAAATCGGTCGGCATATTGCTCCAGTGTCTCCTCGATGGTGTCAAGTTGCTTGGCGACTCTTGCTGATGGGCTAAGGGCGGCAGGCAGATGCATGTTCGTGGCGGCCTGCTTGAGTTTGCTGCCTACCTGTTGCTCGCTGACAAGCTGCGCCACCTTCTGCATGTTCTCCGGGTTGACCGCGATATCGACCGCCGTTTTGACAGCATAGGTCGCCGCCGATGTGACGATCCCCTTCAGAAACCCACCTTTGCGCGTCATCGGTTACCCCTTTCAACACGGAAACTCTTCTAGGAACAGTGTAGTTCAGAAAAGGCGGATCAGATGTTGTCTGAAAACATCATTGCGTGTCTTCTACCTGGGACGTCTTTCGGGGGATGCCTCGTCTCCAGAAGCAGATTTTCAGCGGAAATCCTTCCCGGTTTCTTTGCGGAGTGTCGCAAGCTTTTTGTCCTTGCGGGCCTTTCTTCCGTCTGTGTTTCGAATGGTGCCAGTTGGAAGATCATGCTTCTTTTCATAGGTATCAACAGTGCAATCACTTCTTGTTTTTCGGACCTTACTGAACATGGTGTGTCTCCTTCGACTTCAGCTCGTTCTAAGTTTGTGCACTACCTATATTACTTGTTGCCAGAATGCTGAACAGTGAATATCGGAAGAGGTTTCAAAATGATGCGGTGAGGGGTTGCAGGCATGACTTGGATGTCGTGATTATTCCAGACCTAGGAATATTCTGAAATATTCTTGTGTCTTAACGTTGATGTCTTAGCAAAGGGAGGAATATGCATGGCGGGCTCGTACGGTGCGGAAGCGACGCAGGGGGAGCGGTACCGGCTTTCCTTCACTGTCGGCGGACTTCTTGCCTCGCAGGGCCGGGCGCTTGCGGAAATGTATCTGAATCATCTGAATCATCTGAATCATGCAGGCGGCGGCGACGCTGAGTGTTCTTCCCAAACCGAGGTGGGCAAGTCCATTGCCGCGATTCGCCAACAGGCCATCGAGGAAAACGTTCTTGCGATTCGCACGGATTCCGCAAACAGGCGCGTTGTGGCGGAAACTGCTAGGCGGCTCAGTGCGCTCACGGTTGGGGAGCTTGCATATTTGGCAGGCCCGGATTCCTCCACATCCGACCGCGAGGCACTTATGTGGATCGCGATATGCCGTTATTACGCAATCGTTGGGGAATTTGCTGGTGAAGTGCTCAAAAAACATTATCTTGTAGGGAACCTGCATCTTGATTTCGAGGATTATGCTCGCTTCATTGCGGACAAAGCTACATGGCATCCTGAGCTGGAAACCATAAGCGAGGGAACGGCGAAGAAACTCCGGTCCAATCTGTTCAAGGCCATGGTTGAGGCCCATCTGTTCGATAAAAATTCCGACACGGTGGTTTCCTTCCTACCCAGTCCCTCTTTGGCGGATATCCTTATGAAGAGACCAGATTCGTTCGGGTTTTTCCCGATGCGTGAATCATCCTTGTGAGTACGAATGGGGGATAGCATGACCGATTTCATCGCAGGCGTTGAAGCTGCCGATGAGCACCGTGACATTGATGCTGATTTCGCTCATTTGCGCGAGATTATGGAGTCCCGTTCATTCCGGACCAATAGTGGATTGGCCGGTGAGCAGCCTTATTACATTTATGACTATCCGCCTAGGCAGGAGCTTGAGGTCGCCGAACATATCAGGCAATTGGTGAGTCAGCTGCAGACGATGACGCCGAAATATGATGGCGATTATGCTCCGCAGGTGCTCACTCTGGATTTATTCGATGTTGTTCTGGAGATTCTTGGTAATCGCGGCATTCTGGATCGTGTGCTTAACAGGGAGGCAAAACGCCACAGAAAAGTCTCGTCGGATGCGCATACGGATAAGTTTTTAGGACTGCTCGATAACGTGTTGGGCGCGGATACGGCTCAGTTGCCTGATACCATTCGTGATCATTACGAGCAGGCCAAGAGCGAGGGCGGAGCCAATATCGTATTCATTACGGGAATCGGCAAGGTCTACCCGTATATTCGTGCGCATACACTGCTTAACGCGTTGCAAGGGCGCATTGATGATCGCCCATTGGTGCTGTTTTATCCGGGTACGTTCACAAGAAGCGCTACTTCAGGATCGGTCATGTCGCTGTTCAACTGTTTGCCTGGGGATAATTATTATCGTGCGCAAAATCTGCGTGAGATGAGTGTGCGACTGGAGGAATGACAGGAATGACGGCCTAAGGGTTGTTTTGCCGATTTAGGTGGAATGCGAGTAACGCTTGCGAAGTATTCGTTCAAAGAAGAAGGGAACGCAGATGAACGGGGAAAGCGCTATCAGCTTCAAGGAGTTGTTCAGCAAAGACATTGACCGCAATATCAATGGTGTGATCAAGGCCAATGATGAGAAGAACCTTGACGATGAGGTCAACGAGTATGTGCTTACGGAGGAGATTTGCCGCAATCTGGCCAAATTCCTTGACGCATACAACGACCCGTCGAACCACGAACAGAACGGTGCATGGATCTCCGGTTTCTTCGGTTCTGGTAAATCGCACCTGTTGAAGATGCTGTCGCATATTCTGGGCGAGGTCCCGGCTGAACTCGTTGACAAGGGCAATAAGCCGACCATGAGTCGCGAACAGATTGTTCATGCCTTCATGGGCAAGGCCGAAGCACAGGATGACCAGATGCTTGCAGGCCAGCTTGAAAAGGCTTTGACGATACCAGCCACGTCGATTCTATTCAACATCGATCAGAAGGCGGATAAATCCAATGCCTCCGACATGCTGCTGTACGCTTTTGTCCGCGTATTCGATGAGGCGCGTGGTTTCTACGGCAAGAATCCATACGTTGCGAAATTCGAACGCGATTTGGCGAGCAATGGTTATTTCGAGGATTTCAAACAAGAGTTCGAGCAGGTGGCTGGCAAACCATGGAGCGAAGGCCGTGGTGAGGCCGTGCTATGGGATGATGAGATCTGCGAAGCCTATGCCGCGGTGACGGGCAAGCCGGAGCAGGATAGCATCATCCAGCGCTATGAGGATACGTATACGATGACGGTCGGCGATTTCGCAGACGACGTGAACGCATGGCTGTCCCATCAGGAACCGAACCGCCGCATCCTGTTCCTCGTGGACGAGGTTGGCCAGTTTATCGGTGAGAACAGGGAGCTCATGCTGTCCCTGCAATCTATTGCCGAGGATCTTGCCGTTAAGACCAACGGGCGTGCGTGGGTAGTGGTCACCTCTCAGGAAGACATGGATACCATCGTCGGTGATCGGACCAAGCAGCAAAGCTATGACTTTTCGAAGATCCAGGGCAGATTCTCCATCAAGCTGAAGCTTAACAGCGCCGACGTGGTGGAGGTCATTCAGAAGCGCTTGCTGACCAAGAAACCGGAATATGAGTCGGTGATGAACGAGCTGTGGGATGAGCAGAACGCGAACCTGCGCACCATGTTCGAATTCACTCGTGAGACTTCGAAATTCAGTAATAACAAGGCATACAGCAAGGACGATTTCATCGCATCGTATCCGTTTGTGAACTATGAGTTCGAGCTGTTCCAGAACGTGCTGCGGGAAATGAGCCGGTACAACATGTTCTCCGGGCGTCATGCGTCCGTGGGTGAACGGTCCATGCTTTCCACCATCAGCAGCACGCTGCGGTCCAGCCAGAATGAGATGGTCGGGGCCCTGATGCCGTTCGACAAACTATATGACGGTATTGCCGACGCCATCCAATCAACCTCGAACTTCCGCATCAACCAAGCCGAAAAGAGACTCGGCTCCGATATAAAGGAGCTGGGCGTGCGCCTGCTGAAGGTGCTGCTGCTGGTCAAGCATGTCGACGGATTCCCCACCACACCGCATAACCTGCGCATTCTGCTGACCGACCAGTTCGACATGGACGTGATGGAACTGGAACGGAACATCAAGTATGTTCTGGGAGAGTTGGAAAAAGACACGTATGTGCAGCGTGTGGGAGATACCTACAATTACCTGACCAACGAAGAGCAGGATATCGAGCAGGAGATCAAAAGCACGGACATCGACTCCAGCAAGGAAATCGATGAGCTGAAGAAGATCCTGGTCAGTGACGTGCTCGGCAAGATGACCGTGGCATACGGCGAACAGCGTGCCCAGTTCCGCTATGGTTTGCGCATCGATGGGGTGCAACAGTCCGCGCAACAGCCCATCTGGTTGAACGTGGTCACATCGACCAATGCGCAGGACCGTGCCGATGCCATTCGCATGGGCATGGGTATGCGCGACACCATCACTTTGCTGTTGGATATGTCCGACAGAACACTGTTCGATGATCTGCGCATGTACGTGAAAACCTACACATACCTCATGCGCACCGACAAGAACAGCCAGTCAGAAGTGCGCCAGCAGATCATCTCCCGTAAGAGCGTCGCCAATGAAAGGCTTTACACGGAGCTGCGTACCCGCATCGTCAAAGCCGCAGCCAATGGCGAGTTCGACTATAACGGCGGAACCGTGGAAGTGAAATCCACCGAGGTGCAGGCCCGTATGGCGGAAGGTCTTGGAACGCTTATCGGCCGGTATTACACGAACTTCTCCCTGCTCGGCGGGCAACGATATGAGGAAACGGATCTCGCCCGTATCATCATGAACGCTTCGCAGCACCAGCCTGGCATGCTTGACGGCATGAACGCAGTGCAGGACAAGCTCGACGTTCCCGCCGATGATGTGTTCGCCGCGGTCAGTCGTGACAAAGGCAAAGGCATATTCGCCACCGTCAAGAGCCTTCTTGATGCCTACGGCAGCGTTCCCTATGGTTGGCCGTACGCCGCCACGCTCGCATGCATCGGCCACCTGTATGGTTCCGACAGAATCACGCTGACGCTGGATGGCAAGCCGGTGCAGCGCAGCGAGGCCGCCCGTTTGCTTAGGGAAACGAAGAAGCAGGATTCCATCCGAGTGGATCTGCCACGCGTATTCGACACGAGAAAAGTTTCACAGCTGCGTGACTTCGCCAGGGATTTCCTTGGGCTCACCGCCGCGGACCTGCCATCGAATGCGATTGATCTGGCGGAGGCCGTTACCACGCGACTTAAGCGGGAAGCGGAGAGTTTGACCCAGCTGCGCGTGCGCAATGCCCGATTCGGCTTTGTGCAGCAGCTCGACAAGGCCATTGAGAAAATCAACTATGCCTCCGGAATGGGTGAGGACTGGCTGCTTGGCGATTTCACCGCACAAGAAACCGAAAACGGTTCCGAGGAACTGCTCGAGTTTAAAGAAGACGTAATCGACCCGATTGTCGCTTTCCTCAACGGCTCCCAATCCAGGATTCTTGCAGACGGATTGGAATGGCTGAAAAACAACAAGCCGAACATCGACTATGTATCTGGTACTACGGCAGCAAACCTGTACCAATCCGCGGAACAGCTGGCAAACGACCCGAACATCTTCCGCAAAACTAATAAATTCAAGACTGCCATTGACGATCTGCGTGAGGCAACAGACGCAACCATCCAAACCGAACGCGCCAACGCGCTTAACGACGTGGAAGATATTCGCACCAGAATCCACGATTCCACCGAATATCAGCACGCAACACAAGCCGCGCAAACCAAGGTCGAGACAGAACTGGACCAAGTGGCGGAACGCATGCAGCGCATACCGTTCATCTACAAAATGCGCGAAAGCGTACACGAACTGAGCGAACGCACCTACCCACAACTCATCAACACGCTAGCAGCCTCCGCGCCGAGGCCGAAGACCGCACTCGCAGATGAGGCGCAGACTCCATCTACTACGCCGATGGATGTGAACATTCCTGAATCGCAACAAAAGGAAACCCCGCGCGTGGCCGTGTCGTTCGCCACCATCAGCAGGCCGCATACCAAGGACGCCTTGGAAACCAAGGATGATGTGGATGACTTCCTTGATGCTTACCGCCGTGAGCTTATCGCCGCCATTGAGAATGGAAAGAAGATCCTGCTATGAACACGTCGAAACTGCAAGCCTTCGCAACGGATGCGCGCCGACAGCTCATGAACGCGGTGAGGGCCCGGCTTGACGCCGCATTGGTGCCGAATTCCGACGCCCAGGTTGACGACCCGCGTGCGTTCGATTTTCTGCAGCGTGAGATCGAGCGTGCCGGTGGAAGTGAGCAGGGCCGCAAGCATGTGGTGGAACGTTATGCGTACCGATGGTTCAACCGCATCATCGCGTTCCGTTACATGGATGTGCACGGGTTCACCGGCACGCCGGTGGTCTCTCCAGTCGGTTTGACCAGCACGAATGGTCTGCCGGAAGTGCTTGCAGCGGCGAAACGAGGCGAGTATGACAGCAGGGTGTTCTCGTTGCGGGTGAATGATAAGGCCAAAGAGCGCATTGAAGGATTGCTGAGTGGTTCCATTCTGGCGGATGATCCGCAGGGCCGCGCGTATGGTCTGCTGCTGCAATCCGAATGCCGGTTCTGGAATCGTAACCTGCCGTTCATGTTCGAAAACGTCGGCAAGGAGGCCGGCAGAGTGGATGAACTGCTCATGCCAGCCGATCTGCTCGCCGAGGGTTCCGTGTTGAGGAATGCGGTGGAGGTCATGACCCCGGAGGATTGCGGTGTTGACGATCCGTCCGGCAATGTGGAGATCATCGGCTGGCTGTACCAGTACTACATTTCGGAACGCAAGAACGAGGTGATGGACGGGTTCAAGAAGAACCACAAAGCCGGAGCCAATGAGATTCCCGCCGCCACCCAGCTGTTCACGCCGGATTGGATCGTGCGCTACCTCGTGCAGAACACCGTGGGCAGGTTGTGGATGCAGTCGCATCCGGATAGCCAGCTGCACAAAAACTGGGATTATTACATCTGGCCTTCAGAGAATGATTCCGTCGGGAACGAGGATATTCTCGCAATCCGGACTCCGGAAGACCTGACCGTATGCGATCCTGCATGCGGTTCCGGCCACATGCTTACCTACGCGTTCGACCTGCTGTATGAGATCTACGAGGAGGAGGGGTATGCGCCGAGCGATATTCCCAGCCTGATTCTCAAACACAACCTGTACGGCATGGAAATCGACGAGCGAGCCGCAAGCCTTGCCGCCTTCGCTCTGACCATGAAGGCACGCTCCCGTTCCCGTAGATTCTTCAAGAAGCAGGTGGAGCCGAATATTCAGCGCATTGCGCCGATTACGTTCAAGGAAGACGACGTCGCCGAGCTGAATGACCTATACCAGGTGAATCTGGATTCCATGGTATGGAACACCTATGCGAAGGCGGACGTGTATGGTTCGTTGATTCAGCCGCCGCAGGAGCTTGTTGAATTGGCGGCGTCAGCGCAGAAAAATGCTGATGACATTGGCACGCTGTTCGACCCGCTTCTGCGTGAACATGCGGAGGAGGTTTTCGCTCAAACAAGGTATCTTGCCTGCAAATACGCGGCAGTGGTGGCGAACCCGCCATACATGGGCGCAAAGAACATGAGCGGCGAGCTCAAACAGTTCGTACAGGACCATTATGAGGATGGTAAGGCTGACCTCTTCGCCGTATTCATCATGCGTAACCGGCAATTCCTGCGGCATAACGCGATGTTAGGCATGATTACGATGCAATCGTGGATGTTTCTTTCCTCGTTTGAAGCGTTAAGAAGGGATATTCTCCAAAAGTGCACTATAACTACTATGGCTCATCTTGGAACAAGAGCATTTGGTAGCATTGGTGGAGAAGTAGTATCCACGACGGCATTTGTATTGTTAAATTCGTTTGTCTCCCATTATCTCGGCACGTTCATTCAACTCGTGAATGGCGAATCCGAGAAAGAGAAAGAGCGTATGCTCAGAACTGCTGCTCTTCAGGAAAGTGGTAATCAAAATGAGTGATTTTACCCCGGAAAACATCCTTAAGGTCCGTGACGACAGAGAGCCAGTTTGTTTTAAGAGAATAAATGACCAAGACACAAACAAAAGTGCTGAGTTCGAACTTTATGACGGAACATTCCAGCCAAACTGGTTGCAAAATGTTGCTAACTTCAACACAAGGACATTGCGTGAACGTATTGAGCCGTGGCTGACAGCATTATTCCAGTCCGAGCATCTTAGTTTGCTGGCCGGTTCAGGACTCAGCACGGCTGTATCGCTAATGGCAACGAGTAAAACCGGTGCTGGAATGAATACTGTTAAGTTTCCAAAATTTAATAAAGAAATTAATACTGCTGCATTGTCTAGTGCTAAGGCGGCAGGTAGGGATGGTGCCAATATTGAAGATCAGATTCGCGTTGCAAATGAATTGATTCGTGGATTAGAAATTCTCAACAGGGGAGAAGAAGCTTCAACTCTGCAAAATAGGTTGAAGACGGTTTTGATGCATTTTGCGAATTCTGTGCTTGCCGGAGAAACGGCAATTGCTGAGGCCGATCAAAATAAGCGCGAAGAAGCCTTTAATGCCCTTGTAACTTTCCTAATGAGTTTTGCAAGCAGAACAGGGACAAGAGATCGTGTCAATATTTTTACCACGAACTATGATCGCGTAATTGAGATAGGTGCAGAACTTGCAGGTATGCATCTGTTGGATCGGTTCGTGGGGAGTATTTCTCCGATTTTCCGTTCTTCACGTTTGAACTTGGACATGCATTATAATCCGCCAGGAATGCGTGGAGAGCCTCGTTATCTGGAGGGTGTGGCACGGTATACTAAACTTCACGGATCCGTTGATTGGGTTCAGACTGTGGACGGTATACGTCGAATTGGAATACCGTTCGGAGCAAAAAGCGTTGAACCATTCTTTGATGTGGCGGGTTTCAGCGAATCGGCGGCATACAAGCTGATGGTTTATCCGAACGCTGCTAAAGATATTGAAACAGCGGGTTATCCTTATGTCGATTTATTCCGCGACTTTGCTGCTGCTATTTGTCGTCCCAATAGTACTTTGGTGACGTATGGGTACAGTTTTGGTGATGATCATATCAATAGAGTAATTAAGGATATGTTGACGATTCCCTCAACGCATCTTGTCATTATTTCTTATGATGACCGCTTAGGGAGAATAATGAAGACCTTTAAGGAATGGGGCAGGTCTGCGCAAACAAGTTTAATGATAGGACCGGCTTTGGCCGATTTCTCAACGTTGTCTACGTACTATTTGCCTAAACCGGCTATCGATAAAACGACGTTCCGTATGTCTGAACTTCTGAGGCAACGTATGGGGGGAGCAGATGATTCGAGCAGCCAGAGTGATAAATCAGAGAAAAAGGCCGTCACGGAGGGGAGGGAAAATAAGCTATGAGTCTTTCGCCCTTGGCATATGCTGACTCATTGAGAGTCGGCACAATCGATTTTGTATCACCTGATGAGATTCGCGCCCAACTGGATATCGAAGCACCTGATCAAGTGGCACTGAACACGGGTGAACCAAGAACATTTCCCCGTGTCAATGGGTATGTTCTAATTCCCTGTGATGGAGGCTACTTAGTAGCTCAAGTCGTATGGATTACCATTGAACGGTCCCAATATCCCAAGAGACAGGGACTAAAAGATTTTGGCTTAATCGATTTACCTTATCCTCTTCGTAAGATGAGCTTAACTCCCATGGGTGTGCTGTCTCTGAGTGATGAGATAGCAAAATCTACAACCAGTTATGAGTTTCATCGTGGAGTTGAGGGATATCCTACGGTGGGAGATTCTGTTCTCATTCCTACGCAAGCGCAATTGCGGGCGATTGTTGAATCTGGTGAGAACCGGTATGTTCTGATTGGGCATAGTCCTCTTGCGGCCAATGCCGAGGTAAGGGTGGATCCCAATAGACTATTTGGCCGTCATCTTGCTGTATTGGGTAACACGGGTAGTGGCAAATCTTGCTCCGTAGCAGGATTGATTCGTTGGTCTCTTGAGGAAGCAAAAAAACAGCGGGAAGATTCGGATAGTAACCTTCCAAATGCGCGATTCATCATTTTGGATCCTAATGGTGAATATTCCAATACATTTCATGATATTGGTGGGACTCGAATTTTTGCTGTAGAGGGCGATGAGGTTCGTCAGCAGCTTAAAGTTCCTTTCTGGTTTTGGAATGCAGAGGAGTGGGCTACTTTTGTCAAAGCGAGTGGCCGTGCTCAAAAGCCGATGCTAGTGCAATCTTTAAGGTCTGTTCGAGACGGTGCTTTAAAAGAAGATTATGCACCTAGTGCGGGCATGAGGAGTTTTTTGCGTACGCTGGTTAGTAGTATGCAAATCATAAAACGTACAGGAACACCGTGGGATAACAACTATGGGCACATTAAAGGGTTTTTGAATAAAATTCAAAATTGGCGGGATAGTCTTGTCGATGATGACTCATTTACTAAAGAGGAGAAAAAGGCGCTGTCATGTATTCGTGATTATATTGACAGTCTTGTGCAAGCGAGAAACCAAAAATTTGCGCCAGTAGATTTTAAAAGGCAAGAAATCGACGAGCTGCTTTTGCTATTAAAAAATGCGCATCATTTTTTTGGTGGCAGTGATCAAGATGTTTTGCCATTAAGTGCCGATGTTCCTCGTCCTTTTACTGGCGACCAGCTATTGAGAAGCATCGAGGCTACATCCGAAATGATGAATACTTCAGATTATGTTGAAACCATGCTGATGAGAATACGAACGTTGCTTGCAGATAGTAAGTTAAAAGCAGTTTCTGGTGATGATGTTCAGATTACGCTTGATGACTGGTTGGCTAATTATATTGGTGCTGATCAAGGTGCCAATGGTCCAATTTGTGTAATCGATCTTTCGCTTGTTCCGGCAGAGATGATACAAATTGTTACTGCTGTTATTGCCCGAATGACGTTAGAGGCACTTCAACGATATCGCAAGTTAAATGATGGCAAGGTTCTTCCGACTGTACTGGTTATGGAAGAGGCGCATACGTTCATTAAGCGATATTCACAAGACTCAGATGATCAATCTGCTTCACGTCTTTGTACTGAAATTTTTGAGAAAATTGCACGTGAAGGGCGAAAATTTGGACTTGGCCTTGTGCTTTCCTCGCAGAGGCCAAGCGAGTTATCTCCGACGGTACTTTCCCAATGCAACAGTTTTCTGCTTCATCGTATCAGCAACGATAAAGATCAGGAACTAGTTCATCGCCTTGTTCCCGATAACATGCATGGACTTATGAAAGACCTTCCCGTTCTACCTGCGCGACAGGCCATACTGATGGGCTGGGCTTCTGAGTTGCCAGTGCTTGTGGAGATGAACAAGTTGCCTGAAAATCAGCAGCCGAAGTCTTCGGATCCCGATTTTTGGGAAGTCTGGACTGGTAAAGAATCAAGGTCTGTGAATTGGAAGGCTGTAGCTGACGATTGGCAGCAAGTAAATAGTTCTGTTGGAGGAGATGACAGTGGCCATGCCTAATGCTATCTTTCATGTTTCTGCTCAGGAATTCGCACAAATCCCTGGTTCGTCAATTGTCTACTGGCTCAGCAAACCCATGCTAGATACTTTTGCTAAGAACAAAGCACTCGAGGAAATTGCAGAGCCAAAAGTAGGTCTTCAAACGGGAGATAATGCTCGATTCGTACGTGAATGGTGGGAAGTTTCGCAATCCAAATTGAAGCTCACGTCTGATAACGCAAAGGACAGAAAAACTTCGGCTTGCGATAAATGGTTTCCCTATAACAAAGGTGGCGAATATCGTAAATGGTATGGAAACCAAGATTATGTGATTAATTGGGAAAATGCTGGTCAAGAATTGTATGATTTCAAGCCAAAATCAGTTATTAGGAATCCACAGTTCTATTTTCAGTCCTCAGTATCGTGGTCCAATGTGTCTTCTGGGACTCCTTCATTCCGGTATTATCCGGAAGGTTTCATTTTCAGCCATGTTGGTGATTGTCTTTTCCCTAAAGATGAACTGGATAGAGACAGGCTTATTGCAATTTGCAATGCTTCGGTAACAGGTCAGCTGTTGGCTGCAATGGCTCCAACTCTGCATTTTGAAGTTGGACAAGTTGCGAAGTTGCCGATTGCCAATCTTCTTCCGGGAAATTGGACTTTAAAAGTTGATAATTTGATTCAGAATGCTAAAGATGATTGGAACACTCAAGAAATTTCATGGAATTTCAGTAAGCCGATATTGTTTGATGAGGAACAGACAGACTTTTCATCTGGCGTTATAGAAGAGCTTGTTAAGAATGTTCGCTCGTATTGGGCAATGATTGCTTCGGAACAACAGCAGCTTGAGATTGATAACAACATAGCTGTGGCGGACGCATATGGCGTGCGTGATGATGCGCCATGTGACGTGCCGTTGGAACGCGTGTCGTTGAAGCGTAACGTCGCGTTCGCATATCCGAAGGATACTCCGGAAGTGCGCAACGAGAAATTCGCGCAAGATGTGGTTAAGGAGCTCATTTCGTATGCGGTGGGCTGCATGTTCGGCAGGTATTCGCTCGATAAGCCTGGTTTGATTCTCGCTTCGCAGGGTGAAACACTTGATGACTACCATGCACAGATTCCGAACCCGTCATTCGGACCGGACGCGGACAATGTCATTCCTGTCACGGAGACGGACTGCTTCGAAGATGATATCGTGACACGGTTCCGCAGGTTCCTCACCGTGGCGTTCGGCAAGGAGAATCTGGCTGCGAACATCGCCTACATCGAACAGGTGCTGGGTAAAAGCATTCGCAAGTATTTCGTGAACGACTTCTACAACGACCATGTGAAGATGTATTCGAATCGACCGATCTACTGGCAATACTCTAGTCAAACCAGCAACAAGGGAACCTTCAAGGCGCTGGTGTACCTGCACCGGTATACACCGAAAACTACAAACGTGGTACTCAACTATCTGCGCGACTATGCCAACAAAATCTCCGACATCGCCGATAGCTTGGAACATTCGGATCGTGCCGCGGACCAGAAGCAGGCCGCCAAACTCCGTAAGGCTGTTCTTGAGTGCAAGGATTATGAGGACCAGACCCTGTACCCACTAGCTACCCGCAACCTGGAAATGGATCTGGACGACGGCGTGCTGGTGAACTACCTGCGCATGGGCAAAGCCCTTCGCGTCATTCCCTCCATCGAGCGAAAGCGCAAAGAAGTCTCCACCTGGACTTGGCCCGTCCATCCACTGGAATCGTGATAAACGCAGCGGCATGTCTCGAACAGATGTTCGAAGCATGCCGTACTCTGGAGAAAAGGAGGAAAGACGACGATGCCGTATGACTTGAAAACCCTGTTGCGTGGCGAATCCAAGAATGTGGAATACAAGCTCACGCCTCCCTCCAGGAGCATCAACTACACCAAAACCGCGGTGGCGTTTGCCAATGGACAAGGCGGATGCTTGGTATTCGGCGTCGAAGACCAAACGCTTCGCGTGGTTGGCATTGCCGAAGACAAGGTGTTCACGGTAATGGACTCCATTTCGGACGCCATCGTCAATAGCTGCGAGCCACTGATTATTCCCGACATCACCATGCATGATGTGAACGGCAAGACGGTTATTGTGGCCGAGATCGCTCCCGGCTTGCAGCGTCCGTACCATATCAAGTCGCTCGGCCAGGAGCAAGGAACATTCGTTCGCGTAGCTGGCACCACGCGTCAAGCCGATCAGCCCACAATTCGGGAGCTGACCATCGAAGGCAGCAGCCGGAGCTTCGACCAAGTGCAATGCCTTGGATTGTCCGTAGCGGAAGAAGACGTTGAAGCATTGTGCGCAAGTCTGACGAAAACCGCGAAGGATAATGCCGAAGACCCTGCAAAAGTCAAAACGGTTACGGAGAAACAGTTGCTGCAATGGGGTGTGCTGGCGGAACAGGATGGGCAATTGGTGCCCACCAACGCCTATGCGATTCTGACTGGTAATACGGCCGTCCGGTCCGTGGTACAATGCGGAGTGTTCAAGGGAACCACTAAAGCCGTGTTTGTGGACAGGCGTGAGTTCACGGGCACTCCGCAGGAACTCATCGAAAAGTCCTACCAGTATGTGTTGCGTAACATCCATATGGGTGCTCGGTTCAAGGGCGTGTACCGGCAGGATGTGTACGAGATTCCGCCGGATGCCATTCGAGAGCTGATCGTCAACGCGATAGTGCATCGCAGCTATATCGACCATTCAAGCATTCAGATCGCGATTTACGATAATCGATTGGAGATCACTTCGCCCGGGCGTCTGCCGATGGGACAGACCATTGAACGTATGAAGCAGGGCTATTCAAAAATTCGCAATGAGGCATTGGCCTCTGCTTTTGAATACATGGGTTATATCGAGCACTGGGGGAGCGGCATCCTGCGTGTGATGCAGGAGATGCGCGATGCCGGATTGCCGGAACCGGAATTTCTTGGCGGCGATACGGATCTGCGTATCAATATCTATCGCAATGGCTCAGAGACAGGTATTGTGACGGGATTGCGACGGGATTCGCTTTCTGATGACGGGATTGTGACGGGATTGCGACGGGATTCGCTTTCTGATGACGGGATTGTGGAAGGAGCAACTTCAAAAACGAGTGCTGCTCCGAATGCCGCCATTGCAGTGGTTCCATCCCAGAAAGAGCGTATTCTTGATGCGCTGCGTAGGAATGCGAGCATTTCTATCTCTGACGCCATACGGATACTGGGCGTGCAGGAAAGGCAGGCTCAACGAATATTGAAGAGTCTGGTAGAGGAAGGCAGTGCAGTGAAAATTGGTGCTGCCCGCGCCACTCGATACGCTGAAGCGAAGAAAAGGACGGAACTGCATGAGTGAGAATAGCCAAGTAACAAGACTGCTCGCCAGACGTTTCAGCCAGCCAGGCGAGCGTGGGCGCATCGTGTTCTGGCGTGATGACAAGAAACAGTACGCGGATGTTGTGGAAACGTTGGTGGGGGAGCGCACCACTGATGAGATACTGCGTGAGGTTGAACTCATCACTCCGGAAATTGGGGATGAGAACGACAGGCGGTACATTCCGTTCACGGTGCGCTACCGCATGTTCCACGAGCAGCCGAATCAAAAATTCCTTGTATATCTGACGGAGCCGGCCCCGGCAGTTCAGGACAACTGGCTGTTGGATTTGGAACTGGCATACGGCCCCACGTTCACCATGGACAAACTCGCCGTGACGCTTACGGAAACACTGCCGGGAGCTTCCGCCGACACCCGAAACGAGTGGTTGGAAGTTATGAAGCGTGTACCGAAGTTCTTCGACAGCGAAGAACGCGCCAAGCGCTTCGCAAAACGTCTTAACGTGCACGACGACGTCACCGATTTTCAGGCGAAGATGATCGCCACGTTGCTGCAACTGAAAGACGATCGGCACAGCATGCAAGACATCTGGGCTGAGCTGCTTACACAATATTCGCAGGGTGACGATTCCGGTATCACCGCGATCGAACGCATGGGATTAAGCATGTTCCATTGGACTGGAACACGGCGCATTTATCGTTTTGATGTGGATACTGATGCCGGCAACGAGCCAACGGTGAAAGACTTCGTGCTATGGCTGTTCCAGCTGGCATGGAACGGATTCTCCGATGGCAGGAACGCCGTTTCCGCTTATGCGAACATTATTCGCGACTGGGACGACTGGTATAAAAACATCGACATGCGCACGGTGTTGCAGAATCTTTCCGAGAATGCCGTGGAGGAACTGCACCTGTCCACTCGAATCGCCGATATGAGTGTGGAGGAGCTTGCCGACCGTGACCTGTTCCGCGACGTGGACGAGATGATCGTCAACAAGCTGTTCGAACGGTTGGGCTCGCAATCCATTACGGATGACGAGGTGCAACGGATCATCAACGGGCGTAAGCAAAAGCTCTGGTATGCAGAATATACCGACCAATACGAGTGCATTGCCGCCGCAAGCAGGCTTCGCGCCGTGTTGACTGAATGCAGCGGACTCATTAGCACCATCAGCTCGCCGGAACAAGGGATGAAGCTGTATGCCGAAAAGCTGTACAAGGCCGATGGTGCATACAGAAAATATGTGCTCGCATGGCATCGTGCCAACCCGGATGCGGTGAGCGTGGACGATGATCTGCAAAGCGCCTACGAGGCATATCAGCAGGATTTGGGTCAGGCATGGCAAAAACAAGTCGATACGCTTAGCCAATGGAAGTTCATAGACATGGACACACAAACCAATTTCTATGAACGTGAAATCGCGCCGGTATTGAAGTCCGGCAGAAAAATCGCCGTGATCATTTCCGATGCGCTACGTTACGAGGTTGCGCAGGAACTGTCCGAACGCATCGACAGGGAAAGCCGTTTCAGCACGAAACTGAACATGCAATACAGCGTTCTGCCATCCTATACGCAACTTGGCATGGCGGCGTTGCTGCCGCACGGTTCGCTCGAATTCGATGGCAAAGACCGTTTGTATGTTCTAGCGGATGGACGCAGCACCAAAGGAATCGAAGCGCGCGCCGCCATTCTTTCGGCCGTAGGCGGCAAAGCGATTAGATATGACGATTTGACAAAGCTGAAAGTCAGCGAAATCAAAGAACTATATAAATCTTGCAACGTGCTATATGTGTATCACAACCATATCGACGCCACCGGTGATACGGAGAAAACGGAATCGGAAACAGCGGAGGCATGCGAGAAGACGTTCAAGGAACTGGGCGAAGTAGTCAAAAAACTTGCCAGCGGCAACGTTCATAACATGATCATCACTGCAGATCACGGATTCCTCTATCAGGACCGAGATCTGGACAGTACAGAATGGTTGAGCGAACAGCCCAAGGGTGATGCAGTATGGGTGAGAAAGCGGCGATTCTCCATCGGGGCCAATCTTGCTCCAGGTCGTGCGTTCGTGACATTCAATGCCGCGCAGATAGGAATGGACGATCCTCGGAATGAAGGCATAAGCATTCAAGTGCCGAACTCCATCATGCGCTTGCGCATGCAGGGCGCCGGTGTGAAGTATGTGCATGGAGGAGCAGCATTGCAGGAAATCGTCGTTCCTGTGCTGCATGTCAGTAAGGGGCGTTCCGCGGCCGACGATGTGAGGGCTGTGGAATTCACTATTCTGCAACGAACCGACAGGCTTTCCAGCAGACAGTTGACTGTGGAATTCTTCCAGAACGAGCCCGTTGGAGGAAAAATCCGTGCACGTACCGTATTGGCCGGATTGTGGGGGCGCGATACGGCAGGCAATAATGTGCTCATCTCCAATGAGACACCGGTCGCCTTCGATCTGCTCGGGCAGGAGAAAAGCGAACGCCATGTGACGGCTACGCTCATGCTGACCAGTGACGCGGAACGATTCAATGGAACGAATATCGAACTGCGCCTGCGTGAGAAGACAGATGGGTCAAATGTGCTGGTCATGCTTGACCAGAAGGCACGATACTTCTTCAAACAGGGCGTGGTGGCCGACGATGCCGGATTCTTCGACTGAATTGGATGAGCACAGAGGAGAGCGACCGTAAGGGGTAACACAATGAATGAGCAGGGTATGAGCCAGAACGGTTGGATTGAAAGTCCTGAACACAACGCGGATGGGAATTCCCTGAGCGCGTTGGATGTCAAGACCACCGACCTGTTCCCCGGAGTCACCGTCCGCAAGGATCTGGTGAACAAGGTCAAGGGCAATGCGCTGGTGCCCTCATATGTGCTGGAGTTCCTGCTCAGCGCATATGCCACGAACACCGACCAGGCCAGTATCGAGTCGGGTGTGGATCGAGTGCGTACCATTCTTGCAAACAACTATGTGCATCGTGAGGAAGCCAATCTTATCCAGTCGAAAATCCGCGAGAAAGGGAGCCATAGGATTATCGACCGTGTACAGGTGGCCCTTAACGAGAAGACCGACCTGTATGAGGCGACATTCTCCAATCTCGGCATCAGCCAGGTCATTGTCGATCCAAGCCTTGTAAAGGCCTATCCGAAACTGCTGGTGACGGGCATCTGGTGCATGTGTCAGATCGGTTACGCATATTCCGGCGACCCGCGCGAAGTACCATGGCAGTTGCTACAGCTCAAGCCTGTGCAGATGTCGCGTGATGATCGCGAAAACTACATGCAGCAACGTTCGCAATTCACCGATAGCGAATGGATCGATCTGCTGATGCAATCCATTGGGTTCAATCCCGATCTATTCTCCGACCGGGCGAAACTGCTGCATCTGGTACGCATGGTGCCGTTTGTGGAGCGAAACTACAATCTGGTTGAACTCGGGCCGAAAGGCACCGGCAAGTCGCACATCTACTCGGAATTCTCACCGCACGGCATGCTCATATCCGGCGGGGAAGTGACAGTGGCCAAACTGTTCGTGAACAATTCCAACGGACACTTGGGGCTTGTGGGCTATTGGGATACGGTGGCGTTCGACGAGTTCGCAGGCAAGGCCAAGAAGGCCGGCCGGGACTTGGTGGACATCATGAAGAACTACATGGCCAACAAGTCGTTCTCCCGTGGCGTCGAGACGTTCCAAGGCGAGGCGAGCATGGCGTTCGTAGGCAACACCTCGCATAACGTGCCGTACATGCTGAAGAATTCCGACCTGTTCGAGGAACTGCCGAAGCAATACCATGATCCGGCATTTCTGGATCGTATTCACTTCTATCTGCCGGGTTGGGAGTTCGAACAGATCCGTTCCGAGATGTTCACCAGCGGATTCGGATTCGTGGTCGACTATCTGGCGGAGATTCTGCACAACCTGCGCGATGCCGATTACAGCGACCGGTTCGAAAAGTATTTCGAACTGTCTTCCACACTGTCCACGCGAGATAAGGATGGTATCAAAAAGACGTTCTCCGGATTGATGAAGCTTATTTACCCGGGCGGCAATGCTTCTCCTGAACAGATGGAGCCGTTGCTGCGTTGTGCCATCGAGGGCCGCAAGCGTGTCAAGGATCAGCTGTGCCGCATCGACTCCACCATGGAGGAAGTCGAGTTCACATACAAGCGTGCGAGCGACGGTGAAGTAGTCGCCGTGCAGACCTTGGAAGAGCTTGACTACCCGCAGTTGTATTGGCGTGGGCGTGTAGCTGAGAATTCAGAAGATAAGGGCGAGGCGGAAGCGCCTGTTGCCGATGATGCCGTGGCAATTGAGGGTAACGAGGGAGAAGCTGGTGCTTCTGAGAACGCCAATGCCTTGCCCGTAGCGCGGCAGCAAGAAACAGCTGCGATGACTCCAGTCGAGCGCCTTGCGGCAAAGGCCGACGGAAAGCAGTGGGAATTGGTCGAAAACCAACGTGGAATCACGTATTACAAACTGTTCGGGCCATATTTGGCTGGTGCGAAGAAAATCGTTGTAGAGGATGCGTATGTGCGTAAGCCGTACCAGCTGCGTAATCTGGCCGAGTTCTTGGAAATGCTGCTCAGATGCAAAAAATCCGATGAGGATGTAGCCGTTCATCTGGTGACCGGACATAATGATCCTGGATTCGTGGAAGCGCAGTTAAATGGTTTGAACGAATTGGCATCGACGTTCTCACAGCTGGGCGTGAACCTCACCTACGAATTCAGAGACACTTTGCACGACCGTTCCATTACTTCGGATACCGGATGGGAGATTCTTCCCGGCCGGGGGCTTGACATCTTCCAAAAATTCGTTGACGGCGATTGGCTTAACCCGCTGCTGCGCCATCAGCAGCTCCGCCGCGTCAAGGAATGCAAGGTCACGTATAGGCGAATTGAACGATAGTCTGTGAGGATTCTATGAGAGATAGAAATGCGTATGAAAATAGTTCAGTATGGAATATGGTCTCAGAGATTAAACAAGATGAGTATATTAACTCTTTGTCTCCAGGAATGCGGAATTATCTGATGTATCTTTTGGAGGACATCGAGAGAAGAAAAAATACAAACTGCTATTATGTGTCTGAGTCTACTTTAAATACGTTAAATAATGATCTCAGATATATTCGGGATTATCTTTCAAGCAGTAGTCTTGAATCATATATTAATCAAGCATTTGAGCATCTTGCTTCTTCTTGGCCAGCACATAATGGACGACGAGTAGTTGATATTGCGCAGTCAACGTACAATCATTATGTTGACGAAGCTGAAAAAAGAATCAAGGAAATTCGCGATCAGGCTGACAAAATTGATTCTTTAAAAGATGAATTTGATGACTTCTTGGAATCAACAAAAAATGAAATTGTTGAAACAAAAGAGGTGATGGAAAAAAGAACCGATGAAATTGAAGAGGCAACAAATGCAAGGCGTAAGGAGATGGGTGAACAATATGAAGATTTTCTTGTGTCTGCTAAAGAAAATGCTGAGAAATCGATAGAACAAATCACTGAAAGTTATTTAAAAAATATTAAAGAAATTAATCATTCGGCGGAAATATTACTTGAGCAAGTCCAAAAGAGATCAAGCAGTATTAGTGGATGGGTCATCGCTGATTCATATGGGAAATATGCAAGGAATAAAACGGTTACAACACTCGTATACGACATTCTTGCCATTGCTTTTTCAGTAGTGGGAATCTTCCTTGTCGGATTTGCTCTCAATGCGGTTGAGGATAAAGAAACAGCCATTTCTGTTTTTCGGGTGACGGTATCTATCGCGTCGTTCACCATTGCTGGTTTTTTATTTAGGAGGGGGACTTTTAATCAGAGAGAAGCAAAATCAGCTAAAAGGACGGAACTTACATTACGTCAGTATGAGCCTTTTATAGCAAATCTTGAGACGGAGGATAAAAAATCAATTACCAAGGAAATTGCTGAGCGCATCTTCGTTAAAGGAGATATTGGCGAAAATGAGTCAGCTGTTGTAGAAGCAATTGCCGGTCGTGGTTTTTCGGAGAAGAATCTGTCCGCTATAACTTCTCTATTAAAAGCAGCAAGCCAAGCAGAGTCCAGTAAATAGAAGTACTGAGAAGATGGCAGATACTTTGATAAGTAATACTGTCATATACTCATATACTCACAGTTTTTGTGCGATGTTATGTATGAATAAGAAAGTCAAGAATGAAATCGATGAGTCTAGTCGCATCTTCTTGATAAGCAACGATGAGTATTATTAGGCGGCTGTGCCTTTTCTACGCAGGCCACCAAATACGAGTCAGCGGCAGAATGTCGCGCGTCTCCTCATCGGTCTTGTCATACACATCAACATAATGGCGGACGAATCCGTCGAGGTCGAGCAGACGCATGGGAACATTGGAGCGGTCCGCCTCGTATCGGGCTTCTCTGGTGAAACCTCCGGTGGAGACATAAAGTCCGTGGTCGTTCGTGCGTAGGCCGCCAATGAAGGAACGGATCGCAGATGCTCCCATGGCACCCTTGCGGTGTTTGACTTCGACCACGATACGTGGTGATTCCAGTCCAAGGGCATCGGGAGATGCTATGACATCGCGGCCGCCGTCCGGCCCTTTCGGCGTGATCCGAGCGCAATATCCCATGGCTTTGAGCAGTCCTGCCACGAGGCGTTCCATGTCCTCCCAGTCAAGTTGGTTCACGCGGTCCTTGATAAGCTCGATGCCATTATCATATGTGGCGGCGCGGGTGTCCTCATTGTCGTCGGAGGCGTCTTCGCCTGCCGCTTCCTCCGGAATCGGCTGCGAAGTCCCCGTGGCTGATCGGAGGTCGTTCATGACCTCGTCCGACACGGCGAAAATAGTCTGGATGCCGCCGAGGGAGTTTTTGGAGGATTGCTTGAGCGCATCGCGTGATGCGGATGTCTCCCAACGAACGGTACGGGTATAGGCGGGGTCGTCT
Organism: Bifidobacterium angulatum DSM 20098 = JCM 7096; assembly: GCF_001025155.1. Taxonomy (NCBI): domain Bacteria; kingdom Bacillati; phylum Actinomycetota; class Actinomycetes; order Bifidobacteriales; family Bifidobacteriaceae; genus Bifidobacterium; species Bifidobacterium angulatum. Next base: position 882,983 of record NZ_AP012322.1, read on the forward strand.
TCATCACGCGTGGGAACGCAATCACCGGTGATGACGCCAATATGATAAAGACGACTCGCCGGATCGTACATGACGACGGTCTGTCCTTGTGTCATCTCGTGTGCGAAACGGTACACCTGACCGACGATGGCAGCCACTCTGTTTTTACTTTCATTGGGATGTTCGGCTAGATATGTGGCTCGGATCTGCTCGCGTTTCATGGAAGCGATATCCTTGCTTCCAAAATCCCAACCGATGCCGATCTTCCCCTTGTCAAGCCAGTCTTCCGCGTACACCCCACCGTGTCCCGCGCGAATCATCCAAGTACTCATAGCCGCACCGCCTTTCTGCCATTGGTTCCACCGTATCGCATGTTCTGAGATGCAGTTGCAGGCTCCTGATGTTCATGTTTTGATAGGGTGTGGTCCGCACCGCATCCTTGCCCCTTGTGCCTGGACGAGTGATGGAGCATAGCCAAGTATGGGTTCCTGACTTGTCGGTTTGCTGTGGGCGCGGCACAATGTGAGGTAGTCATCCGAAAAGAGGCCGCCGTGAAATACGGAATGAGGAAACTCAGTTGGAAGAGGAGCCTGTCCGCGCGTACGAAGGGCCGCGCCACTCGTGCGGTCAAGCGTGCGTTGATCCCCGGCTACGGCAAGAAGGGCATGGGCTGGCTGCACCCCAAGCGCAAGCTGTATAACACCGTCTACAAGAAGACTACGTTCAGCCTGTTCGACCTGTTCAAGTAGTCATGGGCTAAAGGAGAAATCACAGGCGTCCCGATTCAGACACGTGCGAGTCTCGATTTTCATTAGATTTTCCTCAACAGAGTGCTGTTCCGGCTGATACGGTTTCCACTTTGCGAGAAGTCCATGAATATTTGACGAAAAGCAACTCGCGTTTTCATACAGCCGCTGAGATATTCGATTCTCTGGGAATCTGACAGATCCCGCCATACGGGAGCGCATTCCGTGTGACGGGATCTTCTACGGTCGTAATCGCGTGCAGTACTCAGACGAGCATGGCCTCGATGTTGTTGCCTTCCAGATCGTGTACGAAAGCGGCGTAATAGGTCGGGCCGTAGCTCGGGCGCGGGCCGGGTTCGCCGTTACCGGTGCCGCCATTGGCAAGACCGGCCTCATAGAACGCCTTCACGGCATCATTGTCGGCAGCCTGGAACGCCACATGAATCGGGGCGACGGCATCGCCCTCGGCAGCGGTGCTCACCCACACGGCGGAACCATCCTCGGCCACAAAAGCCTGAACACCCGGGAAAGTCGGGCCCTTGCCGTAGCCCATTAAGGCTAATAGCCGCGGAAAGCAGTGAAAGCCGGGGTGAAGCGGTTCCTGAGCACGGTCCAACTGTGCGCAGCGTTGTCAATGATGGGCTTTCCTGCCGGTATGCGTGACCGACATCCGCGCAGAAAGGGAGAATATGCATGCAAACCATCACATCCAACGCGGATAGCTTCGGCAATGGGCTGATCAGCGTGGGGTTGTAGAACCAACGCCCGTTGCCTTGGATGGTGCGGCAAGCGGAGTATCCCAGGCTGCAGGCGGGTCGGTGCAGGCAGCCCCTGGCCGTCTGGCAGAGAATGGCGCCGCTGGAAACATTGGTACGGCGGTGCATGCCGCGGCAGGCACCATGCTTACGGCCATAACGCAAGCTTCACGTCCATGGTCGAATCGTTTTCCTTGAGCCAGTAGCGGATCTCATCCTCCGCCACATCAAGCGCCTCGGCCCGCGGGTAACCGTAGATGCCCGCCGAAATCAAAGGGAACGCCATGCTGGTGCAGCCGTGCACGGACGCAATCGCCAGACAGCTGCGATAGCAGGAACGAAGCAGCGCCTCCTCATTATGGTCTCCGCCACGCCAGAGCGGCCCCGCGGTATGGATCACATACCGCGCCGGCAGATCAAACCCCGGTGTGATCACAGCCTCGCCGGTTCGGATGGGGGAGAGCCTGTCGCATGCCTCCTGCATCCGGCTGGCTCCGGCCGCCCTGAAAATGGCGCCGCACACGCCGCTTCCCATCAGCAGATCGGTATTCGCGGCGTTGGCAATCGCATCCACCTGCATATCGGTGATATCGTGATGCACTACGGAAAACGGCATGGCCTTCTCCTTACCTCGTTGTCTTTTCGTGCGATTCATACGGCCCGTGTCCATACGGCTCGTGTTCTTGCGGTCCGCGCATAAACCGGTCCATCGTATAGCGCACGCCGCTCATGCGGCTCCGATTATGTTATGCCAGGCGCCGCAGCAATGCCGCGATATCGGCGTCGCCACGGTCGGCAAGCCGCGCGGCGAGCTCGGCGAACGTGACGCAATCATGTGCATCGATCGCATCCTGCAAGTAACCCAATGCCCTCCGCGCGTCAGCGGTCTGCGGGCAGGCGGCCAATGCCAGCGCATCATGCAGCGCGTTGCCGTTCAACGGGCGAACCAGCTCCACGGTGAACGAGCCATCATCCATGAACTCCAGCAACGCCTCATCGCCAACCTGGATCATGCCATCGAGCACAAACCGGCGAATCGTTCCCAGACCTACACTCGTGCCCGTCCAATACACGCTTTGCACGCCGAGCGGCGAATCCAATTCCACGGTATCGCCGAACCGCATATGCAGAATATTGGCGATGGCAAGAGGGAGAATGCTGCCGCTGCCACGCGCATGCTCGGCATTCACCGTAATACGCAACGCCCAGCCGCCAGGAATGCGGAACATGCGCGCCACATCATACGGATTTGCATCCGGCACGTCATAACGCTCCTCGTCAGCGAGCGTGACCACGCCATGAGAGGAGAGGAACGGCAGCGTGGAAGCATACGTCACCACACTGTTCGGCGAAATCGAAAACTGCGAACTCAGCTCCTCCACCAACGCGTCCAACCGCACCGAACCGCCATTGCGCTCGATGCGCTCGCGGATCTCCTGACGAATCCCCGAATACTCCTCCAAGCCCCATTCGCGCAGCGCCCATGTGCCGATGTCCACACGCATGATGCGCTCATCGACGGCAAGCCTGTTGGCCAATGATCTTGCGTTGCCCGCATTGATACGTTCCGCGATCTCCTCCGTGGTAAGCGGATGCTGCTCAACGCTCAGCACCGCGGCAGCGCGATCGCCCTGAGTGCGCCCTAGAATCGCGTGATTCTTATACAGCATGACATCCGAATAGGCGAGCCAATCGGTGAAGTTCCGGGTCTCCCGCTCACGCTGTTCCGCATTCGCATGACTTGCGCTGGGGGCAAGATCGACCACGCCGTACTCGTCGGCAGCCTGCGGCAGATCCGTCTTCACCAGTTTGACCGCATCATCGATGGATGGTGTGGCCAGCCAGCCGTCCGAAGTGCTGAACGTGGGCGAGCATAGGTTGCCGATAAGCGGCAGAATAGCCAATCCTTCGGGTTCGACGGTGCTTTCAAGCTCGGGAATGATCCGTGCCGCCGTGGCATAGCGCAGAATCGTCCCCTCGGCTTCGAACATGGCGGCAAGACGCTCGGATAGGTGGAATTCGCCGTCCAACAGCGTGGTGATCTCGTTGCGCAATGCTTTTTCGATCTGCCGAACGCGCTCGCGGGTGATGTTGAATTCCTTACCGATTTCATCGAGTGTGGAGGGCTGTTCGGCCATTAGGCGCTGGGTGGCTATTGCGTATTCGCGTTCGTCGAACGAGAACAGCAGCATGGTCAGCGATTCGGCGAGCGAAGGCGGCGCGGATTCGATGGGTGTAAATTCGTTGGCGGTATTGGCGGCGGCTGTGCCGTCATTTGCGGTTGTTTCGTTATCTGCGGTTGCATCATCGGTTGCGGCGTCTGTGTCGCCCGCCGTGCCTGTCGTGCCGTCTGCACAGTTGAGCACGTCGTGGAATGTCAACGTATTCAGTTGCGACATGGCTTGCACGACGCTGGGTGGGCAGTGCTCCGGGGCATGCAACTGAAACGGGTGCGTATCGCCGCTATTGTGCTCGGCCATCCATTGCGAGACGGCCAGTAGATCGTTGCAGAACGTGCGCGCCTGCTTGCGTTCGCCATGCTGTGGTGATGCGTGGCGCGGCGAATGTGCGTTGCCAGTCTGTGTGATGTCGTCGCTGGCATCGGTCGGCATCGGGTTGGGCTGTGTGCCGTGATTCGTTGTGCTTTCCAAGCGTCCCCCTTTTCCTCTGTGGCTCCACAGTACAAGCTATAGCGAACGTTTGCATCGGGGTGGCTGCGCAATGAACGATGCCGAGGGCGCAACGCTAGCGGGTGTGCTTCACATAGGTGCAGAATGGGTACCCGGTGCACCCATAGAACGTGCTGTTCGGGTTGTTGCGCGTGTGACGTTCCGCCAACGCGCTGCCGCACATCGGGCATTGCGGGGGCAGCGAGACGCCACGGAAGATATTCGGGCAGATCCTGTCGTGCAACTCGTAGATGAACCTCGATGGCCTTGTTTGATCGACTACGAAGAATATCTTTTTCTTGCAGCGGGTCATGGCTACGTAGAACAGGCGGCGCTCCTCCGCGTGCGGATAACGTTCCACCTCGGGCAGCAGCAGCCCCAGCAACGGCTCCTCGGGAATGGTGCTGGGGAAGCCCTTCAGCCCGCCGGAGCAGCATAGCAGGAACACGAAGTCGCGTTGCAGCCCTTTGGACTTATGCGCGGTCATGAATTCGATGGTCATTTCCGGTTTCTCCAGGAAGGTGATGCTATTGCCGTCGCAGCGGAACAGCCCCTCCCGATCCTGCCCGGTGATGAGATTGAGATCGCTGCGGTATCGCCCCAACAGCAGCACGGACGCCTTTTTCGGCAGCTTGCGCAGCTGCTCCACGATCACGGTGAACCGTTCCTCCGGTGTCTTGCCGCCCAGAGCCTTGAGCGAATAGTCCTTCTTCTCGTTGGTGCTGTGCAGATGCTTGACATACAGGCTGGGATCGGCCATCACGAAATCGCCGCTGGCTTCGATCAGACTGGTGCGGAAACGCCTGGTGGTGGTGATCTGGAACATGCGGGTCTCGCCCCACTGCTCCCACAGCTTGTCGAAATCAAGGATCAGCCCGATGTCGCTTCCCGCGAACCGGTAGATCGACTGCCAATCGTCGCCCACGCAGAACAGCGAGAAGTCCCGCTGTTCGCGCAACGCTCGGATTAGCGCATACCGCGGCCGCGACATGTCCTGGTATTCGTCGATCAGCACATAACGGTACTCGTGACGGTACTTGCCGGTTTTCACGCATTGGATGGCGTCGACGATCATCCCCGGGAAGTCGATGCCGTTATTGGCTCGGAAGCATTCGGCGTAGGCGCGGTACAGCGGTTCGATCAGATCGAGCATCTCCGCGTTGCGCCCTGTATGCTTGCCGCCGTAGCGCCGGTTCAGCGCACGCATGCCGTCGACGTTGATGTTGTTCGAACGCATCTGCTGGATGATGGTTTTGGCCGTGTCAACCAGATGCTGTGCATACTGGCTGAAGTCGTAGTCCTTGACCGGCAGACGGAAGTTCTCAAGTCGTGCGGCAGCCGCGTACTTCTCGCCGAGATGTTTCGGCATCAGCTTGAATGCGAGCAGACGGTAGGGGATGCTCGTGGTAAGCAGCTGGTCGAAGGCGGCTTTGATCGCCTTATTCGCCACGTTCTCGTCGATGATCGGCCGGTTTGCGATGGTGGAGCTCCGGCAGATCTCAAGGCCGAGACTGTGGAAGGTGCAGGCGCGTATGGCCGCGCCGGTCTGCGCCTGAATGCGGGCGGACATTTCGTCGGCGGATTTGCGGGTGAACGAGAGCACAAGAATCTCATTGGGCTGCGCCTTGCCGGTGTTCAGCAGCCATGCGATATACCCCACGATGGTGGTGGTTTTGCCGGTTCCGGCACCGGCCAGAACCAGGGTGTTGTGTGCCGCGCCCACGATGGCGCTGATCTGTTCGTCGCTCAGCTCGTTCTTTTCGACGTTGCCGATCGTGCTTCTGGCGTTCGCGATGGTGGCGGCGTCCAAGAGCGGCTGAGGTTCAAGTCTTCGGGAGTTGCTTCGTTTGGTGGTTCCGTAATGGCGGCCGATAAGATCGAGCGAAGGCAGTGGCGTATCGCCGCCATGCGACTGCCGTGCCGTGGTCTGGGTTTGCCTGCCGGCTGGCTTGCCGGGTTGTGCGGAGCGCTGTGGCTGCGGCTTGGTGGAGTTCTGGGAGCGCTGGCCTGGGGTCGTTGGACGGGCTTTGCCGGCTTGGGGCGCTTTGCCTGTTTGGACTGCTGGGGCGGGGGATTGTGCGGCGACTGGTCGTTCTGCGGCTTTGCCAAGCAGGGTCTGTTGTATCAGCTGCCAAATTCCCATGAGTGCGCCTTCCGTTTTGCGTGCGCAGGCAATTATACTTCGCGGGTTTGCGCGTATCTGCATCGGCGGCATAGCGTGCGGCATGGTGCTGGGTGCCCCTTGATTCCGGTACGATCTTGTGTGCCTCGTTGCATGTGGTCGCCGTCCCTCATCCCGGCGGCTGCCGTATGGTGTCGCGGAAGGATGCCGCAGCTAGAGCGTATTGAGATGTTATGCTCAACTGTGTCGAATTAGGGGGTATTGGGATTCATACCTCAGGGGGGATGGGGCGTCACGCGTCGCCATGAGCCGTGGCTCACGCCGTGGTTCGTGCCGTGACTTGCGCCGTGATTCGCCTCACTGAGCGCGTCGGTCGCTGGCAAGCGTCAGATGCATCGGCCCGTCGGCCACCATGCCGATCTGCATATGCGCCCCATAGCGGCCCTCATATACCGGAATGCCGCCCGAGCGTAGCGCCTCGTTCAGCCTGATCCACATGATGAGCGCATGGTCCGCGTCCGTGTCACGGCTCGTCAGCCGTGGGCGCCCGGTTGCCGGACGCTCAACACCGGTCAGGGGTTGGGGAATCGACATGATCTCGCCGTCTATATCCTGGATCGAAGCGGACAGCCGGCCGTTCGGCCCGTCGAAGCAGCGCATCGTAAGGATGCGGTGCGCCATACGGCCCGCCTCCCGTTCGTCGTCGCCCGGCTCGGCTTCGACGGTCAGCACAAGGCCCGGGCCCATGTACCGCTGTTCAAAGGTGGGGTCGATGCCGTTCAGTTCGTTGAGTACCGAGACCGCTGCCTCTCGAACCCGTTGCATGAGAACACGCATGCCGTCACCTCGTTGGGGCCGTCGTGCCGTCGGCATTCGTCTGCAGGCGTGCCGCATGGAGTTCGTCGCGCAGCTGCGAGACGGTTTCGGACAGTCGCATGACACTGTCCTGCAGCTGCTTGATCTCGGTGTCGCTTTCTTTGGCGCGCTTGGTCGTCTCGCTGTCAACACGGTCGACGATCCACGAGGCCAGCGAGGCCGTGACGACGCCGATCAGCGCGATGCCGGTGATCATCAGGCCGACCGCAATGCATTTGCCTTGCCAGGTCACGGGGGAGAGGTCGCCGTAGCCGACGGTGGTGACGGTGACGAACGACCACCACAGCGCCTTGCCGAAATCAGTGATCGTGGCGTTTGGTGCGAGCCGCTCCACATCGAGTATCGCCAGTGAACCGATATAGATGAGCAGTACCGCGCTGCCGCACGCGTACATGGTGATGCGACCGCGTACCGCCATGCCGCTGGTCCGGTTGAGCACGTTGAGCACGGCGACCAGACGCAGCAGACGCAATGGGCGGAACATCGGCAGCACGATTGACATGAGCATGATGAGATTGTTCTTGAACCAGGCTTTCTTGTTGCGTGCCAGCGAGATGGAGACCACATAGTCGATGATGAACAGCACCCAGATGCCGTTGATGGTTTTCTCGCACAAGGGTATGTGCGTTCGCGCGATCACCTCCCACGAGTAGGCGAAGACGAAAACCAGCGCCAATGCCGTCATCGGCCATTCGGTGACGCGCTCCCATTTGCTCAGTGTCATAGATGCTTCTTTCTGTGCTGTAATCCGCAGCATACGGTACGCGCCCATGCCGTTACGGGTCCATGCGGCGTGCGGATGGCCTCGTGCGGAAAGATCCCGTCGATATATAACGAGCCATACGGAAGCATTCGACGGGAACATTCCATATGGCTCGAAGGCGCGGGGCCTGCAAGACGCCGGTTATGCCCGCTACTCGCAGGCGACGCCGTCCTTGTCTCGGTCAAGTGCCGCACGATAGCCCGGCTGGCCCTGGTAGATCGGCGCTGCGCCGGCTTCACGCGCCGCCGTGCAGTTCTGGTAATAGACATCGGAACCGGAGCTTTGCTGTTGCGCCTGCTGTTGCGCTTGAGCCGCTGCGGCTGCGGCATCCTCGGCGGCCTGCTGCTGTTGCGCCTGCTCCTGGCTGGTCTGCGTATCGTTCTGCTGCGACTGCTGCGCGCTGGTGGCCCTCACGCCTGTGTAATCAGGAACGGTCTGTGCGGGGCAGGAAGCCAGCACGCGCTCCATCGCGGACTTCTCCGCCGCGGTGACCCACAGCGAATACTTGTGCTTCACGCCGATCTGCCTGGCCACATATTCGCAACGGAAGCCTTTATTCGACGGCAGCCAGGTCGCGGCGTCACCGTCGGACTTCTGCTGATTGGCCCTGCCCTGCACGGCCAGCAGATTATACGGATCATTCGCCAACTCGGTGCGCACGCTCTTCGCAAGCTTCTGCGCACCCTTCTGCCAGGCATCGCTCAACGCGACCACATGATCGATCTGCACGGCGGTGGAGGTCTTCTGCCCGCGCTTGAACGTAATCGACTTGCCGGTATAGGGATCCTGCAACGTACCCGACTTGACCACGCAGCTATGCGTGCCGAACCTGTGCTTCACGCCGGACAGGTCGCGGCTGAGAATATCATTGCGGGTATCGCAGCCATTATGGTCCACATCGGCCCACGCCTGGCCGAACTGTGTGCGCTTATAGCCGGTCTTCGGCGCACGGCCCTTCACCTGCAAGGTGCCCAGCACGCTCGAAGCCGCCTGACCGGCACCGGTATTGTCGGTGGCCTCGGCGGCAGCGGCGCACTCCGTCTGCGCACCGGCAACCATGCAAACGGACAGCAGGATGGCGCCAACCGCCGCAAACGGGCGGAAACGTGACGATTCACGGAACATCGGATTCTTACTTTCTCTCCATGTCGAAACTATCAACAGGCCATCATAGGAGTACGGGCAGGCGTAGCGGCATCCCCGGCGGGCGGCCAAAACCGTAAGGCGTCTGCCCATACGACCACAATCGGCAGATATGACCCAAGCAGCACACGACGATTACGAACTACCGGAAGGCTTCAAACACTGCCCGAAGCTTACGCCGGTCGTGGAGGCGGTATCCGCCCTCGACCGCGTCAAAGCCATCGTACGCATCCTCAATGAGCCTGGCGGATGCCCCTGGGACGGCGAACAGACGAACAAGTCCCTGCTCAAACCGCTACTGGAGGAAACCTACGAATACATCGACGCCGTCGAAACCAACGACCGGGCCAACATGCGCGAGGAACTCGGCGACACACTGCTGCAATCCATATTCCAGGCGCAGGTCTGCGCACACGACGACAACGACCCGTTCGACATCGACGAAATCTGCAACCGGCTGGTAGACAAACTCATCACCCGACACCCGCACGTATTCGCAGCCCCAGACGACGAACACGTAGACGGCCACGCCCCGCAAAACGCCGAGGACACGCTCGCACTATGGGAACGGATGAAGCAGAAGGAGAAACAGCGCACATCCGTGCTCGAAGGCATCTCCCACGCGCAGGGAGCCCTGCCACGCACCGCGAAAATCGTGTCCCGCGTAGCCAAATCCGCACGGCACGAGCAGCTGGAACAGGCATTCGAACCGGAAACGACCGGCGAACACCAATACGCGGACGCCATCATCACCGCCATCCGTGCAGCGCACCACAACGGCGTAGACATCGAAGCCGACCTGCGATGCCGACTGCGCGACATCGAACACGCCATCGAAACCATAGAGAAGGAACACCCCAATGACTGACGGCAAAGCACTCGACCCACGGCGGCTCGCCCAATACTCCAACGATTTCAACGCCGACAGAGTCAACCTCGTCGCCGCCAACGCAGCCGTCGCATCCGGCGTGCTGACGGCCGCGACCGATTACAAAGGAGCGCGCTCGCTGCCCCGGGACTTCTCGATCGAACTCAAGCAGGGATCGATCACGAACCAGCGCCGCTCCGGGCGCTGCTGGATGTTCGCCGCGCTCAACACCCTGCGCTACGAGGTGATGCACCAGTGGAACCTCGACGATTTCGAATTCTCCGAAACCTACCTGTTCTTCTGGGATGCGATGGAGAAGTCGAACACATACCTGGAGAATGTGCTGGCCACGCTCGACGAGCCAACCGACAGCCGCATCTTCCAGGAGATCAACTACGGGCCCGCCGACGATGGCGGCTGGTGGCAGATGTTCGCCGCGCTGGTGAACAAGTACGGCCTGGTGCCGAAATCCGCATACCCGGAATCCGCGAACTCCAAGGATTCCGACGCATTCAAACAGTATCTGAACTCCAAGCTGCGCGAATTCGCCGCAGATCTGCGCGCCCGCCACACCGCGGGGGCTTCGCTCGACGAGCTGCGCGCGATCAAGAACGACGACATGTCCACCGTGTACCGCATCTGCGCGATCTCGTTGGGCGAGCCGCCGGAACGGTTCGACTTCCTCGCCCGCGCGAACGACGACAAGAACGACAAGAGTGATAAGAGCGACAAGCGGGATGCCGACGCGGCGAACGGAGCGAAGAGCGATTCGGGGGACAAGGGCGCCGAGCCGAAAACCGGCAAGGACGAGCGCCGGCAGATCCGCGAATATAACATCACGCCGATGGAATTCTACAGAAAATACGTGCCGGTCGACGTGAACGATCTGGTCACGCTGTGCAATGTGCCGATGGCGAGCCGACCGTACGGCAAACGCTACCGCATCAGGTTCACCGCGAACGTGGCTGAGGCCGGCGATATGGAATTCGTGAACGTGCCGCTCAACGTGTTCAAGAAGGCGGCCGTCGATCAGATCAGTGCCGGTCACCCCATCTGGTTCGCCTGCGACTGCACGCAGTTCTCCCTGCGCGGCGCCGGGTACTTCGACTGCGGCACCGTGCGCGTCGACCAGCTGTTCGGCACCGAGTTCACCTTCGACAAGGGCCAGGGGCTCGAATACGGCGACAGCCCGAGCAACCACGCCATGACCCTGACCGGCGTGAACCTGGGTGAGGACGGCAAGCCCAACCGTTGGAAGGTCGAGAACAGCTGGGGCAAGGACAACGGCGAGGATGGCTACTACGTCGCATCCGACGCATGGTTCGACCGTTACGTGACCGAGATCATCATCCGCAAGGAATACCTTGACGAGGCCACGCGCTCGCTGCTCGCTACCGAGCCGATCGAACTCGAACCCTGGGAACCGCTGACCAAGCGTTCGCGTTAGGCGTGCTGACGATGGCTGCTGAGGGTGGCGGAGCGGCGGGCGCCGAATCGCGCACGATGCTGGAACGGGCCGAGCGATTGGCCCGCTCCCGCCATGCCGGCCAAGTGGACAAGGGCGGCATGCCATACTGGCGGCATCCGGCCAGGGTATCCGCAGGATGCGCTTCGGCCGAGGCGAAAATCGCCGGGTGGCTGCATGACCTGATCGAAGACACCGAAACCACGGCGGACGAATTGCTGGAACTCGGCTTTCCGCCGGCAGTGGTGCAGGCCGTCGAACTGGATACACGGCTCGACGGCGAAGACTACATGGCGTACATCCGCCGCATCCTTGCGGCATGCGATGCCGATGACCGGCAGACCAGACAGGCCGGGCGTACCGCACGCGAGGTCAAGATGGCCGACCTGCGCGACAATATGGATCTTGGCCGCCTGCGCGTCATACGCGAGGCCGACCGCCGACGTGTGACGAAATACCGCAGGGCCTATGCGCTTCTTGCGGCATGGACGGGAGAAACCGTTGCTGTGGGGGTCGAGGGCCGCGTTAGCCGTGCATCATGATGGAATTGATGGCGTCGTCAAACTTTCGCGTATAGCGATATCCGCGTGTTTCAGACAAAAGCCGTTACTCTGTACAAACAACGATACTCCTGCATGCCCATCACGAACGCCCGCGCCAATGGCGATGGGCATACGCCATGGGATCGAATAGTCATAATCACCATCCATAATCACTACCAGGAACAGCCGGGTCGTCCGGAAACGAAAGGCGGCAAGTCATGGCGCACACGCCTCACATCGATATCGCCCACAATGCCATCATGCATCGTGCCCGTCGCATCGCGGCATCGGTCGCGGCGGTATGCTGCACATTGGCCATGGTGGCCGGATGCGGCACCGCCGACGATGCCGCGGATTCGTCCGGTTCCCGCAACTCGATCGTCACCGTGAACAGCACCGAACCGACCAAAGGGCTGATCCCCAGCAATACGAACGACATGGCGGGCTGGCGCATCGCCTCGCTGATCTACGACGGACTGGTCACCTTCAGCACGTCCGGCGAATTGCAATACGTGGAGGCGAAAAGCATCGCCGCCAACGCCGACGCCACCGAATACACCATCACACTCAAACCGAACCTGAAATTCAGCAACGGCGAGAAGATCACCGCATCCACCTACGCCAAGTCGTGGTCGTTCGCAGCGAACGCCGCCAACGGGCAGGTCGGCGCCTCGACGCTTGCCACCATCAAGGGATACGACAAGCTGCAGGACGCGAACGGCGACAAGAACGCCCAGCTGTCCGGATTGCATGTGGTCGACGACAGCACGTTGAAGGTCGAACTCAACCAGCCGGATTCGTCATTCCCCTACAAGGTGGGCGACATTGCGTTCCTGCCGATCAGCTCCAAGGCGATCAAGGACCCGGAGGCCTACGGCAAGAAGCCGATCGGCAACGGGCCATACAAGGTGAAGTCGTGGACGGTGAACGAGGATCTTGAGCTTGAGAAGGACCCCTCGTACAACGGGCCGCGCAAACCGAAGAACGACGGCATCGACTTCCGCGTCTACCAGAGCCTGAACGCCGCCTACTCCGACCTGCTCGCAGGCAACCTGGACGTGCTCGACAGCATCCCCACGGTGGCGTTGGGCAGCTATCGCAAGGAGCGCCGCGCCAAGGCGGTGAACAGGCAGGGGCCGTCGTTCGTGTCGTTCACCATCCCGCAAAGCCTGGAGCATTTCCAGGGTGAGGAGGGGCGTCTGCGCCGGGCCGCCATCAGCCAGGCCATCGACCGCAACGCCATCGCCAAAGCCATATTCCGTAACACCGTCACGCCGGCCACCGATTTTCTTGCGCCCGTGATCAAGGGGCACAGTACAACGCTCGATACGAGCGGCGTGCTGTCCTACGACGCGGACAAGGCGCGCGATCTATGGAAACGGGCCGATGCCATCTCGCCGTGGAGCGGTAGCTTCCGCATCGCCTACGGCGCCGATTCAACCGACAAGGAATGGGTCGACGCCACGGTGAACTCCATCAGGAACGTGCTGGGCATCGACGCGCAGTCATACCCGTTCTCCACGTCCAAGGAGCTGAGCAGCGCCATCAACGAGCGTAAGGTGGGGGCCGCATTCAAATCAGGCCTGCAATCCGACTACCCGCATCCGGAGGGCTACCTGGTGCAGGGGTATGACTCCTCGCAGGCCGACGGCAAAGGCCTGAACAACGGCGACTACAAAAGCGCCGAATTCGACGCCCTGATCGACAAGGCCTCTGCGCAGCCCGATCTGGACAAGGCCGTGGCCACATACCAGGAGGCGCAGAAGGTACTGCTCAAGGACCTGCCGGTGATTCCGCTGTGGTACAAGAACGTCACGGCTGCCGTCGGCAGGCACGTGAACGCGGACTTCAACTACATGGGCGTGCCCGATTATGTAAACATCACCAAGTCGCACTAATCTGCGGGTCGTCGGATCAATCCATACGGCGTATCGCTTTCCCATCTGAATATCGGACGGGGAGGCGGTACGCCGTATGTGCAATAGGACGTTTGGTAAAAAAGAGTAAAACGTTTAGAAAAAAGACGGTGGCATGTTTACCATGTGATTGACGGTTGTCACAGCAGATGCCGCATCATTCAAAGGAGAAGACATGCAAGCCACGCAGACCGCTCACGGGGCGGCGATCATCGTCAACGAACAGAACCGACAATTCCATCTGACCAACGGTCGCATCAGTTACATCATCAAGGCGGACGAACAGGGGACGCTGCTCAGCCTGTACTTCGGCAAAGCCGTGCCCGACCGCGAGGACTTCGGCTACCTGATCGAACTCGCCCACAGACCCACATCGACCTGCCGCATCGACGGCGACCTGCATTATTCGCTTGAGCATCTTCGCCAGGAATACCCCGAATACGGCACCGGCGACTACCGCACGCCGGCCATCGCCGTATGCCAACCCAACGGATCCGACATGGTCGACCTGACCTACGACGGCTACCATGTGAGCCAAGGCAAGCCGAAGCTCGAAGGATTGCCGGCCACCTACGTGGACAACGAAGACGATGCGGCGACATTAAGCATCGATCTTGTCGACAGACTCATCGGCCTGAGCGTCACACTGAACTACACGGTGTTCGCCGACAAGCCCGCAGTGGCGCGCAGCGTCGTCATCGGCAACAACGGCGCCGACGCGTTGAGTGTGGAACGAGCCATGAGCCTGAGCCTCGACCTGCCCGACAGCGACTACGACATGACCGAATTCACCGGAGCCTGGTCCAGGGAACGTCACCCGCACACCCAGCATCTGCATTACGGCACGCAGCAGATCGAATCATTGCGCAACGCCAGCGGGCATTTCGCCAATCCCGTCGCGGCATTCGCCAGGCCAGGAGCCAGCGAAGACCATGGCGAGGTCATTGGCCTGGCATTCGAATACTCCGGCAACTTCGACCTGCATGCCGAAGTGGACACCTACGACGTCACACGCCTGCAGCTCGGCATCAACGAACGCGGTTTCGCATGGCATCTTGAACCGGGGGAGACCTTCCAGACCCCTGAGGCGCTTATCGCCTATTCGGATGAGGGCTACGACGGCATGAGCCGCGCATTCCACCGCCTGGTGCTGGACAATATCGTGCGAGGAGCGTGGAAGCGGCGCGAACGCCCGATCCTGATCAACAACTGGGAGGCCACCTACTTCGATTTCGACGAAGACAAGCTCGTCGACATCGCACGCACGGCCAAACAGGCCGGCGTGGAACTGTTCGTGCTCGACGACGGCTGGTTCGGAGCGCGCAACAACGACACCGCGGGTCTTGGCGATTGGACGCCGAACCCGGCAAGGCTGCCGCAGGGGCTTGCCGGACTGTCGAAGAGAATCAACGATCTTGGCCTGAAATTCGGCCTATGGTTCGAACCGGAGATGGTGAACAAGGATTCCGACCTGTACCGTGCGCACCCGGACTGGGCGGTCCACACACCCGGCCGTCATATGAACCACGGCCGCAACGAGTTCCTTCTGAACTTCGCGAACAAGGACGTGGTCGACAACATCTACGGGCAGATGAGCCGACTGCTCGACGAGGCGAACATCGCATACATCAAATGGGATATGAACCGGTTCGTCTCCGAAGGCTACGATGTGACGCGCGGCGCCGAACACCAGGGCGAGGCGTACCATCGTTATATTCTGGGCGTCTACGATCTGCTCGAACGGCTGCTGCAGCGCTTCCCGGATCTCATCATCGAAGGATGCGCCTCGGGCGGCGGCCGCTTCGACATGGGCATGCTGTACTACACGCCGCAGATCTGGTGCTCGGACGACACCGACGCCATCGAACGCCTCAAAATCCAGTATGGCACCAGCTACTTCTACCCACTGTCCGCCATGGGCGCACACGTATCCGTCGTGCCCAACCATCAGGCGAACCGCATCACACCGATCGAGACCCGTGCGAACGTAGCCATGTTCGGCACCTTCGGCTATGAGCTCGACCTCAACACCCTCAGCGAGGAGGAGTTCGGCAAGGTACGCAGCCAGATCGAATTCTTCAAACGCTACCGCGAGATCATCCATACAGGCGACTTCCACCGTCTCGTCTCGCCGGATGGCAACGAGCAGGCCGCATGGATGGTGGTCTCCCGCGACCGTAAAACCGCCATCGTGGGGGACTACCGCATCCTGCTCACCCCGAACAGCAGGTATATGAGGCTGCATCTGCGTGGCCTTGACGAGAATGCGCAATACCGGGTCTCCTGCACCGGGGCATCCTCCATCGACGGCGCAGCATTCACCGGAGCCGAGCTGATGCGTATCGGCATGGTCAGTTCCGACGGCTCATACGGCGAAATGGGCGATAGCGAACCGCTCGGCAAGGCCAGCGACTTCTCGTCCAGATTGTTCGTGCTCACCGCCGAATAATCGTTCTCGCGCCCAGTGCCTCCGCAAAGTCCCTGCCATGCGCCTCCCCATGGATCATGGCAGGGATTTTGCATGCCCTCTTCTGCCGTACGCTTTCATACCCCGCGGTTCGCTGTGGGCGGATGAGCCAAGCGATGAAGACAGCCGACGCGTCCTCGTGAAGTGGAACGATGGGAATCCGGTGCAAGACGGCGACGACATGCGGATGGGAGAGACATGGCAGGTATGCAGACGGAACCATGCGGCGCGAACGCCGCGGACGACGCCAAACGGCAGGAGCCCAGATTCGGCAGGCTGCCGTCGCTTATCATCGCGGTAACGGTGATCGGAATGCTTATCGGCGTGGCCGCGGGATTGCTCACCCTGATGCTGTATGCGGTGGAGCATGCGTTCCTGGGGTATGTCGAAGGCGATGGGCAGCCCGGTCCATTCGATGTTCCCGCATGGAGACGGGCGATATCCGTGTTCGTCGGTCTGTCCATTGCCGCATTCGCCTGGTGGCTGCTGCGCACGCGAACAGCCCGCGTGCCATCCGTGAAGAAGGCCGTGAACGGCGAGCGCATGCCGTTATGGCAGACGGTCGTACACGTGCTGTTGCAGATCTTCATCGTCGGCACCGGCGCTTCGATCGGTCGTGAGGTCGCCCCTCGTGAGCTGGGTGCGTTGTTCGGCCAGCGATTCGCATATTGGATTCATCTCGGCCCGCGTGACACCCGCACGCTGGTGGCCGTTACCGCAGCCGCGGGACTTGCCGGCGTATACAACGCGCCGTTGGCGGGCACGTTCTTCGCCACGGAGATTCTGCTGGCCGATATCAGCGTGGAGGCCGTGTCGCTTGCCTTCGGCTGTTCGGCGTTGGCTTCGTGGATGGCGTCGCTGGTCAAAGGCACGCATGTGTTTTATGCCATCGGGCATGTGGACGGTCTGTTCACCTCGGATCTGATCGGGTTCGCGGTGGTGGCTGGTCTGGTGTGCGGTCTGTTCGGTTCGCTGTTTCGGAGAGGATCGTCATGGGCCGAAAGTCATCGGTCTTCGGGCATGGCGATTCTGTGGGCACTGCCGTTGGCCGGCGTGCTGACCGGTGTGGTGGCGATTTGGGTACCGCAGGTCATGGGCAATGGGCGCGCTACGGCCCAATTGGCTTTTTCCAGCGTGGCCGAATGGTCGGCGGTCGCGCTGCTGCTGCTTTCGTTCGCGGCCAAGGCGGTGGTGACGTTGCTTACCATTCGTGCCGGTGCGTCGGGTGGCGTATTGCAGCCGGGCATCGCATTGGGTGCGTCGATGGGTGCGTCGATGGGCGTGTGCTGGATGATGGTGTTTCATACCCATTCGATGGGTGTGTATGCGTTGATCGGCGCGTGCGCGCTGCTCGCCGCATCGCAGAAGGCGCCGTTGATGGCCATGTGCCTGGTGATGGAGCTGGCCGATGCGCCGTTGAACCTGTTCGTTCCCGTAGGGTGCGCCGTGGCCGTGGCAGGCTTGGTAAGCTCCGTGCTGTCGCCTAGATTGGCGGCGTGGCATCCGTGCGGCAAGCATTAGACTTTTTGCCGCGATGAAACGGCGCATGCCCATATATGGAAAAGGCCGTCACGCTCATTGGTGAACGTGACGGCCTTGATTGACGGTCAGTTGGAACTGGTGGAACCCGATGAGTCGGTTCCTGTGCCGCTGCTGGAATCGGTGCCGGAGCCGTTCGACCCCGTGCCGCCGGTTCCCGTACCGCCGGAATTCGTGGAGTTGCCGGAGCCGTTCGAACCGTTGGAGCTGCCTGAACCGTTGGAACTGCCTGAACCCGAGTTGCCGGAGTTGCCCGACCCGGAATTGCCGTTCTGATTGGTGGAGTTGCCGGAGCTGTTGGAGTTGCCGGAGTTGGAGTTTGTGCCTTTGTTCGAGCTGGTTCCGGAATTCGAATTCGTGCCGGAGCCGTTTTGCTCCGTGGAATTCTTGGAATCATACTGGGAGTCGGTTCCGTAACCGTTGCGCGGCTTGTGGTCGTCGGTGCCGTACTGGTTGGAACCAGGGGTGGTGGTGTCCTGAGTGTTCTGGTCCGCGCCATCGTCCGGCGTCTCCACGACGGAGGATTTGCCGGTCATGTCACGTACCACGGTATCGGTGCCCTTGCCCTGCGTGAACAGCAGCACCACGCCGGCGGTGAGCGCCACGCCGACCAGACCGCTGATCAGCGAAACGACGATGGCCATGCGTTTGACATTGCGATGACGAACCTGCGCGAAGGTCTGCACCTTGCCGTCGCTGCCGGCAGGGGAGAGCGCACCGTTGGAGACAACGGTACGGGGCTGTTCCAGCGAGCTCATGTCCGCGGTGTCTTCAGTGCTTGTGGTCTCTTCGGCATCCGCGGTGGTGGTGGTCTGGTCGCCGGCAGCGGATTCGGCCTGTTCGGCCTGCTTGGACTGATCGGACGCAGCGCCTTCCGATTCGCTGGAGGAGCCGCCCAACGGGCTTGCCGCCTGCAGCTTCTCGCCCGAGGCCTTCAGTACGTTCTGGTAGACCTTGCCGGCCACCGTCGAGATGATGTAACTGGCCGCGGCGCCGATGGTGGAACCGGCGACGCCGATCTTGCCGGCCAGGAAAAACGACGTGATCGCCGCGAGCGAGCCCGCGATGATCTGGGATATGGATATGCCTTCGAAAAACTTCTTCACGGTACCCGACCATAGCCATAGACACTGGAACGACACTGGGCTAATGGTGAAGGATTTGCAATCTTTGCAACCCCCCTGAGACTGTGGAATGAGAACGCGTGGATGATCTCATTCCCAGCACGAGGAGAGCCTGTCGTTCTCCTACCGAAGGCTGAGCACGGTGCCGGCGAACGATTTGAGGCAACGTGAACATTGTCACATCGACGAGCCGTGCGTCGAACGTCCAAGCACGATACGCTTGACACAGTTGCGGATTCAACGACGAAAGGAAGCATCATGGCAACCATCACTCCGGAAATGAGGGAATTCATCGAGCACAACCTCGGCTGGGTCGCCACCGTCTCGCCGCAAGGCCAGGTGGATTTGGGGCCGAAAATGTCCACGTTCGTCATAGATGACAACCACATCGGGTATCACGAACGCACCGCCGGGCAGATCATGAGCGACCTGCGCAACGGTTCGCCGCTGGTCATCGCCTTCGCGAATCTGGAGGAACGCAAGGGGTACCGTTTCCGTGGCATCGTCACCCTGCACGATAACGACGCGCTTTACGAGGAGCAGGTGCGTGTGGCCGAAGCCAGGGGAACGAAGAAGCCGGCCGTCATTCCGGTGCTTGAAGTCACCGAGATCCAGGATCTGACTCCGGGTGCCACCGCAGGCACGACCATCAGCAAAGACTGAAAGCTCTGACGTGTGGCCATGCCCGCATACGAACCGTATACGAGCATGGCCACACGTTGCTATCCGTACTGTGCGTGTCGAGCGAGTGCAACGGCCTAGGCCGTTTTGCTGGTGCGGAACAGCAGATGGGTGCCGGAAGAGGACGTGGTGGCGAACAGGTAGACGTTGCCGCCGTCCTTCAATTTGAGTTTGTTGCGCAACGCTGCGACGGACATCGGAAAATTACGGGTGGCGATATTCGCCCTGCCTACGCCTTCGAGCGCATGCCGCAGTTCGCGTTTGTTCATTGTGCATACCGCGTCGATGGCGAATGACCGGCCCGGGAAACCCGCCACGGGCTTGATGCTGGTGAACAGGTGACTGTTTGGCGCAATCTGGTGCACGCCGAATCTGTGTTCGATCAGGGCGAAGCACCCCGCCTTCATGATCGAGGCGTTCGGCTCATACAGGAACCGTGCATCCGCTGGATCATATGCGTCACTTGCCGTGCCGGTCCTCTCGTCTGAACCGATCTTGTAATCGATCACGCGATCGTCATCCACGCAATACATGTGCGGGGAGGTGCAACGGTCCCTGCCGATGACCAGCAGCAGTTCCTTGCATTCGTCACCAGCGCAGACAATATGCACCTCGTGGACCAAGCCGGCGAAATCCTCCACGGTCTTATGCCAGTCCAGCATGGGGGAGAGCTTGACCATGACATGCGGCGCCTTTGCCAGCAGCGCATCCGCCAACGCCAATACGTCGGGCGTGCAATCGGCGATGGCATAGGTGCGGGCGCCATGCGCATCACGCCGTGCCGGGTCGAGAAAGACCAGTGTGGCCTGATCCATTCCCTGAAGGAAATGCTCCGCCTCGTCATTCACGATCCGCGCGTGCGCCACACCCAATGCGGCCATATTATGCTCGGCGAGCTCACACAGAACAGGTTGGCGCTCCACATACGTCGCATGACCGAACACGCGTGCCATATAGGAGAAATCCACGCCGAACCCGCCGGTCAGATCGACCAACAAGCCGTTCGCGGCGGCATCGGAACCGACGATTCGCTTGGCGACGCCGGCCTTGTACCGCGCCGTGGACTGCGAGGAGCATTGCTCCATCGACAGGTGCGGAGGGTAAACCACGCCATCACATGCCGCCCAGTCGGGAAGCTTCGTACGGGCCGTCTGCCATCCGGCGATCTGGTCGAGCGCCAGAGGCAGATTAACGGCGTCACCACGCTTCGCATGCAGCGCCAGATCGCGAACATTCTCCATACGGTGCGCCGCAACGAACGCACGGGTCTCATCATTCATCACCCCATTATTGTAGGACCCGCCGCCCTATCGGGTGCGGCAGGCACGAAGGCGCGGGACTAGAGTATGGGTATGGGAAACATGGTTGATTACGTACGAACGGAAATGCGCACATTCGCCCACAAGCCGTTCGGAGCGGTGGATTCGCTGGTGCTGTCCGAACTGGCCTATATCAGAATGCCGGCAGCGGTGCCATTGTTCGGCTCGGCCCGCAGCATAGCCACCGTGCCCATATGGAAACTGCTTCAGGCCGAACACTACCCGGAAATGTTCTGCACGGGATCCCAATATGATGCCAGCCGGCACGATCTGCTGGTCGCCGTAGCCGAAAGCCCCAGATTCCGCGGACTGCGGGTGGGAGAATACGCGGAACGATTCGACGAGCACACTGAAACGCAGTTCGCGGCAGTCACTTTCGACCTTACGGACTGCGACGGCATCCAGCCGGACGCCGACAGTGCGAGAACAATGCTGTATGTGGCGTTCCGCGGCACCGACAACTCACTGGTGGGCTGGAAAGAGGACTTCAACATGAGCGTACGATGCCCGGTCCCATCGCAAAGCCAGGCCGTGGAATACTACCGATCCGTCGACGAACGCGCATCGAACCCCTTCGCCGCGCATCCCGTGCGCATCGCAGTCGGAGGCCATTCCAAAGGCGGCAACCTCGCCGTGTACACAGCCATGAAAACCCAATCCGACCATATCTCGCGCATATTCTCCCACGACGGCCCCGGATTCATGCGCGAGGTCACACGCAGCCACGCCTTCCACGCCATCGAGCCACGCGTGGAGAAAACCGTTCCGGAATCCTCCGTCATCGGCATGCTCATGAGCACCGTGAGCCGATACACCATCGTCGAAACAAACGTCTCCGGCATCATGCAGCACATGGGGTTGAACTGGCGCATCGAAAACGGCGAATTCGTCACCAAACCCGAACTCACCCCCGCCTCACGCCTGCTCGACCGCACCCTGGACGCATGGATGGAACAATTCACCGATCAGGAACGCGCCTGCGCGGTCGACCAATGCTACGACATCATCGCCTCCGCAGGGTACCCGTCATTCGCCGAACTCGCCGACCATATGGGCGAGGCCCTGCCGACCATTGCACAAGCGGCCAGAAAAACCGACGAGGCGACGAAGACACTGATCCTCAACATCCTCAAAGCATTCCCCATCACGGCGGCAAAATCACTATTCGAAGAATGGCCGGCGGCAGACGGGAAGGAAAACGAGACGGTATGAACGGCAACGATGAACGAAAAGCAACAGAAAAGTGAACAAGTACCATGACCGCCCGGCCAAAGTCGTGCCCATAGGGCTAGACTTGGCACGGTTCGATTACAGGAAGGGCGGCCACAGGAAGTAGGATAGGCACGGCCGCAGAGGATTCGGAGAGGCGGGTGAGAAACGATGTTGAGGATGTTCAGCACCATTAACGGCCAAGTGGAGCGTGTAGAGAAACCGGAAAGCGGCTCATGGCTATGCCTGAGCGAACCCACGGACGCTGAGCTGGCATCCGTCGCCTCCGAAACCGGCATCGACCTCGCCGACCTGCGCGCCCCCCTGGATGACGAGGAACGCTCGCGCGTGGACGTCGAAGACGACTACACGATGATCATCGTCGACATCCCCACCGTCGAAGAACGCGGCGGACGAGACTGGTATGAAACCATCCCGTTGTCGATCATCGTCACCGAAACCCTCATCGTCACCGTCTGCATGCAGGACACCCCGGTGCTGCACCCCTTCATGGAAGGCACGATCCGCGGATTCAACACCTTCATGCGCTCGCGGTTCATTCTGCAGATCCTGTACCGCAATGCCACCATGTATCTGCGTTATCTGCGCATCATCGACCGCGAGAGCGACAAGCTCGAACTCAAGCTGCGCCATTCGATGCACAACCGCGAGATCATGATGCTGATGGAACTGAGCAAGACCTTGGTGTACTTCACCACATCGCTCAAATCGAACGAAATCGTGATGGAAAAGCTCACCACTCTGCAGCGCATCAAACAGTATCAGGACGACGAGGATCTGCTTGACGACGTCATTACGGAAAACAAGCAGGCCATTGAGATGGCCAACATCTACAGCGGCGTTCTTGCGAACATGACCGACGCCTTCGCGTCGATCGTGTCGAACAACATGAACAATGTGATGCGCATTTTCACCATCATCTCGATCACGCTTTCCGTGCCGACGCTGATCTTCTCCATGTACGGCATGAACTTCCAGGAGGGTATGCTCGGCATGCCGTTCACCGACAAGCCCTGGGGATTCGCATTGGTCGTGCTGCTGTCCGTCGTACTGTCCGCATTGGTCACATGGTTCCTGACCCGTTCGCGTAACTTCAGGTAGACCCATGGCGATGATCGGCGCTTCGAAGAGGTTTGGCGGACGGCAATCGGTTAATCATGCCTTGACACGTGCCATGGCGGCATGCATGGTTCTGGCGTTGGGATTGCCGGGTTTGGCTGCCTGCGGTGCGGGGCAGGCCGATTCCTCCATCATCCAGCCGAATGGGCCGTTGCTTACCGTCGGCGTCGCCTCCGACGAAAAAGGGCTGGGCTTCTGGCATGAGGGCGCCTATGAGGGGCTTGAAGCGGATGTGGCCCGTTATGTTGCGCAGAAACTGGGATATGCGAAAAAACAGGTCGTGTTCAAGCAGGTGTCGCCGGCGAATCGCCTGCAGCGTCTTGCCGATGGCGAGGTGGATATGGTGGTGGCCGGTGTCCCCATGCCCGACAGCGCATCGTATTCCGGTACGAAGCAGATTGTCGCGTCGGATGATTCCGCGCAGTATGCGGGGCCATATCTGACGACTCCACAGAGCGTGCTGGTGCGACCGCGGGACGTTTCCGCTGCCACCGGCACCGCCGCGCTGCGAGACTGGAACGTGTGCACGGTAGCAGGCAGCGGCGCTAGCGAACGTTTGTTAGCCGAACAGCCTCGGGCACATATCCATCAGCGGGGATCGTACTCGCAGTGCGTCACCGATCTGATGACAGGCACGGTACGGGCCGTGGCCGGCGATGCCGTGGTCCTTGCGGGATTGGCGCGAGCGCAGGCCCGCGACGTTGCCGTGCCGGCGGCGAAGGTCTCATATGGAATCGTGCGGTATGGTATTGCGGTGCCGCAACCGTCGAAAACATTGGCCAAGAACGTGGCGGATGCACTGTCCGATATGCGTTCGGACGGAACACTGGACAAGTATGCGGCGCAGATGAGCGCCGAAACCGGATGGAAGGAGTGAGGGATGCGACGTGGAGCTTTGCAAGCGGGGGAGAAGGTGCAATTCTGCGACCGCAAGGGCAAGAAGATCACCGAACAGCTGGTGCCTGGCGGCGTTACGCAGACCGAACACGGTCTGATCGTGCATGATGACGTGATCGGGCGGACCGAAGGCGTGGTCGTCACCACCGTCACCGCCAAACGGGAACGCACCGATGCCGCAAAGCCCTGGAAGGCCGCTCGGGCCATCGGAGGATGGCAGTATGCGGTCATGCGGCCGAGGCTGGCCGATTATGTGCTGTCCATGCCGCGCGGCGCGCAGATCATGTATCCGAAGGACATCGCGCAGGTCATCCAACTC
This sequence comes from Bifidobacterium angulatum DSM 20098 = JCM 7096, assembly GCF_001025155.1. Lineage (NCBI taxonomy): Bacteria > Bacillati > Actinomycetota > Actinomycetes > Bifidobacteriales > Bifidobacteriaceae > Bifidobacterium > Bifidobacterium angulatum. The sequence continues at coordinate 907,522 of NZ_AP012322.1, forward strand.
GGCGATATCCGCAAAGGGCATCGTGTGCTGGAATCCGGCGCGGGGTCCGGAGCCATGAGCGTGAATCTGCTGGACGCCGTCGGCGAGACCGGATCGCTGACCACCATCGAGCTGCGTGCCGATTTCGCGCGCGTAGCCGAAGCGAACGCCACGCTCTACTATGGCGAGCGCCCGCAGTGGTGGGATCTTCAGGTCGGCGATTTCGACAGTGTGGCAGCCACCTTGCAGGAGCATTCCTACGACCGCATCATGCTGGACATGCTTGACCCGTGGAACCGACTGGAACAGGCGTACCGTGTCATCGCGCCAGGCGGCGTGCTCGTATGTTATGTCACCACCACTACGCAGATGAGCAGACTTGCCGAAGCGTTGCGCGAATCCGGCGTATGGACCGAGCCCGACATCCAGGAGACGCTTGAGCGCAGCTGGAAGGCGCAGGGGCTCGCGGTCCGGCCGGATCACCAGATGATCGGGCACACCGGCTTCCTGATCGTTTCTCGCGCCATGGCGGAGGGCTTCCAGGCGTTGAAGAAGCGCGATCGCGCCACCAAGGACACAGTCACCGACATCGACGACCTGACCCCGCAGGAGCGCGAGGCACAGCTGGAGGATCTGCAGCTGCGCGACATCTCCGATCGCAAGCTGCGTAAGGTACTGCGCGACCTTGACCGCCAATTGGGTGAGATTGACGGTCGATAGCCGATAAGATGGGTGTAGGCGGCCGGCCGAACGCTGCCGGCCTGACAATGACGTTCGATAGGGGTGCGCGATGGCAAGCCGAATAAGCAAAACCGCAAAGAAAGCCAAGCAGTATGACCATGTGCTGCTGCTCATGCGCCATGCCAAGGCGGAAGCCATGGGAGAGCACGGCGACTATGACCGCCCGTTGGCGCCAAAAGGGCTGAAACAGGCTAAGAAAGTGGCCAAGGGGTTGCGCGATATGAAGCTTGTGCCCGAAATCATCGACTGTTCGGCGGCATTGCGTGCCCGGCAGACCTGCGGCAGGCTGCTGAAAGTGTTCGGCGACAAGACGCAAGTGGATTACCATCAGAGCCTGTACGACGGCGGCTTGCAGTCGGTGTTCGACGAGCTCGCCCACGCCAAGGGCAAGACGCACGTGATGATGGTGCTCGGCCATGAGCCGACGATATCGATCTGCGGCCAGTGGCTTGCCTCCGAGGAATCCCAAGCGGATCGGGTCGACCTGCTGAATCTTGGCGTGCAGACCGCCGGAGTGCTGGTGCTGGGCTCGAACAAGCCGTTCGACAAGTGGCAGTTGCACGACGGCGATTTGCTGGCGGTGCTCTCGCCCGCCGACTTTGAATAGACGAATGCGGGCGCAATGACCTTATAAGCCATGCCTATAACGACACCCTAGCAGTCTTGATACCCTTGTTCTGAGTCAATCCTGATAGGGTGGACGGGTTCAATGACGTATCCGCAGTAGGCATTTGGAGGATTCATGTCCGCACTCACGTCCGTATCCGGGTTCCCGCGTATCGGCCAGAACCGAGAGCTCAAGAAGATCATCGAAGCGTATTGGAAGGGCAACGCCAGCCTGGACGAGGTGCGGGCCACTGCCAAGGAGCTGCGTGCCAAGCATTGGAAGCTGCAGCAGGCCGCCGGCATCGACCTGATCGCGAGCAACGATTTCAGCTACTACGATCAGATGCTCGACACCGCGATCCTGCTGAACGTGATTCCGCAGCGTTACCAGCGTCTCGCCTTCGACAATCCGGAGGAGACCCTGTTCGCGATGGGTCGTGGATACCAGGGCGACAAGGGCGATGTGACCGCATTGCCGATGAAGAAATGGTTCACCACCAACTACCACTACCTGGTCCCCGAAATCGATGAGGCCACTGAGATCAAGCTCAACGGTACCAAGCCGTTCGACGAGTTCAACGAGGCCAAGGAGCTGGGCATCACCACCAAGCCGGTGCTCATCGGCCCGTACACCTTCCTTAAGCTGGCCCGCAATCCGCAGGCCGAGGAGCTTGAATACGACCAGGGTCTGATCGATGCCGTCGCAGCCGTGTACGCCGAGGTCATCACCAAGTTCGCTCAACTGGGCGCCGAATGGATCCAGATCGACGAACCGTATCTGGTGCTCGACAAGGAAGACGGCGATCTGTCCCTGTTCAAGTCCCTGTACTCCAGGATTCTGCCTGCCCGCAAGGGTGCCGTCAAGGTGCTGCTCAACACCTACTTCGGCCATATCGCCGACGCCTATGAAACCGTCAACCTGCTCGGCTTCGACGGCATCGGCCTCGACCTTAACGAAGGCCGCGAGGAGAATCTCGCCGCCGTCGAGCAGTATGGCGTCGCGGAAAACACCACCATCTTCGCCGGCGTGATCAACGGCCGCAACATCTGGCGCAACAACTACGCCGTGAGCCTCGGCCTGATCGATGCGCTGAAGCAGGTCACGCCGAACGTGGCCGTATCCACCGCCAGCTCGCTGCTACATGTGCCGTTCAGCACCGAAGGCGAAACCGGTCTTGCCGACGATGTGCGCAAGCATTTCGCGTTCGCCGTCGAAAAGCTCGACGAGCTGCATGAAGTCTCCGTACTGGCCGATACCGACGAAGACGCCAAGAAGGCGTCCGCCGAGCTCAAGGCCAACCAGGCGCTGTTCGACGGCACCCGCGTCGCTTCCGATCCGGCCGTGGCCGCGCGACTTGCAGCCCTGACCGCCGATGATTTCGTGCGCCAGCCGGCCCGCGCCGAGCGTCAGAAGGAGCAGCGCGAGGCGCTTGGCCTGCCGCTGCTGCCGACCACCACCATCGGATCCTTCCCCCAGACCAGGGAGATTCGCGCCGAACGCGCCAAGCTGCGCAAGGGCGAGATCAGCAAGGCCGAGTACGACGAGTTCATGAAGACCCAGATCGACGCCTGCATCAAGCACCAGGAGGAGATCGGCCTTGACGTGCTGGTCCACGGCGAGTTCGAACGCAACGACATGGTCGAATACTTCGGCCAGAACCTCAACGGCTTCCTGTTCACCAAGAACGCCTGGGTGCAGTCCTACGGCACGCGTTGCGTCAAGCCTCCGATCGTGTGGGGCGACGTGTCCCGCGCCAACCCGATCACCGTGGAGTGGAGCGCCTACGCGCAGTCTCGCACCAGCCATGTGATGAAGGGCATGCTCACCGGTCCGGTGACCATTCTCAACTGGTCCTGGCCGCGTGAGGACATCACCCACGAGCAGCAGACCCAGCAGCTCGCCCTGGCCATACGCGACGAGGTGCTTGACCTTGAGGCCGCCGGCATCAAGGTCATCCAGATCGACGAGGCCGCCCTGCGCGAGAAGCTGCCCCTGAGGAAGACCGACTGGCACAAGAAGTACCTCGACTGGGCCATCCCGGCATTCCGTCTGGTGCATTCCGCGGTCAAGCCGACCACGCAGATCCACACCCACATGTGCTATTCGGAGTTCAACGACATTATCAAGGACATCGACGCCATGGACGCCGACGTGATCTCCTTCGAAGCCTCCCGTGGCGACCTGGTGGTGCTCGACGCCATCCACGATGCGAACTTCGAGACCGAGGCCGGCCCGGGCGTCTACGACATCCATTCGCCGCGCATCCCCTCCGAGCAGGAGATCGAGGAACGCATCTACGAAATTCTGAAGAAGATGGACGTCGAAAAGGTGTGGATCAACCCGGACTGCGGTTTGAAGACCCGCGGCAACGCCGAGACCTGGCCGAGCCTCGAGAACCTCGTCGCCGCAGCCAAGACCGTGCGCGCCAAGCTCGCCAAGTAACGGCCGCCACCGCACAGCATCGGCGAACATAATCGGTGGGGCTGCTCCCATCCGTTCCCACGCTGGGAGCGGCCCCACGGTATTCCCATACCATGCACTGACATGCGTCGCCGATGCGCGGCGCGACTGCACGCATAGCAGGCTGTAGTCTCTGCCATATCAAGGTGAACAGGAGAAACGAAGAATGACCGCACCGCTGTTTTCGCTGGAAGTGTTTCCGCCGCGTAGAAACGCTCCCGTCGGCACCATCTACGACACGCTTGATGGATTGCAGGGGCTGGCTCCGGCATTCATCTCCGTTACCTACGGCACCGGCAAATCCAAGGATCGCACTGCGACCGCGCGCATCGCGAATACGATTCGCGGCGAATACGGCATCCCCGCCGTGGCCCATCTGACGGCCCAGTATCTGGACAAGGAAGCAGCCGACGTGGCTCTTGACCTGTTCGAAGTGGCCAAAGTGGACGGCGTGCTCGCATTGCGCGGCGATAGCGTGGAGGGACAGACCCCTGCCGGAGTGTTCGAATACGCCAGCGAACTGGTCTCCTATATTCGGGAGAACAGGCCGCAACTGAAGATATACGGCGCCTGCTATCCGGAAAAGCACCCGCAGGCGGCGACGATCGACGAGGACGTCGACAACCTGAAGCGCAAGGTCGATGCCGGCGTCACGCATCTGATCTCGCAGCTATTCTACAGCAACGACGATTTCTACCGCTTCCTGGACAAGGCCCGCGAGGCGGGCATCAACGTTCCCATCGAAGCGGGCATCATGCCCGTCACCAACGCCAAGTCGGTGCGCCGTATGAGCGCCACCTGCGAGGCCCGCGTGCCCGAACCGGTGGAGGCGATGCTGCAACGCTGGGGCGATGAGCCTGCAGCATTGCGCGAGGCGGGCATCGCATACGCGTCACAGCAGGTCGCCGATCTGATCGCGCATGGCGTGGACGGCGTCCACCTGTATACGATGAATCACCCGGCTGTCACCCGTCGCATCTGGAACAACGTCTCCGCACTGTTCCAGAGCTGAAAGGCACGGGGCGTCACCGCCGGTTAGATATGCGGAGTAGATTGGTGGCATGACTGTGAATGAGCGTTTCCAACCTTCCTCCATGGATCTGATCCGCGCCGGATTGCAGGATCTCGAGGCCTCGCGACGACTATTCGAACAGCTCAAGGCAAACGGCATACCGGAGGATCGGTTGCAGGCCGTGCTCAATTCGTTGACGAACGCGTGCGACCCCGATACGGCGCTCACCAATCTTGTCGCCATCGTCAACGCCGCGACCAGTCGCGGCGAGGCGCTGAGCGGCATCATGCCCGACCGGCAGTCCTTCGAACGCATGATCACCGTGCTCGGTGTCTCCGACGCCATGGGCAAGCTCATGCGATTCCACCCCGATCTCGTACAGGCGGCATCATCCGACGTCGACAACACGTATCTGTACAACCATGCGCAGCGACGCACATCCATGCTGCAGGCCATCGGGGCGGACCCCGACGAGTTGGATGCACCGGTGGCCGGCCTCGAACTTGCCGATGCCGCCACGGCGTTGCGCGGAACCTACTACCGTCAGCTTGCGGCGATCATGGCGCAGGACGCCACCGCGCCAGACCCTTGCATCATCCAACCCACCATCAGCCGCGAACTTTCCGATCTCGCCGACAGCGCATTGGAAGGGGCATTGGCCATTGCACGCCATGAGGTCGAAGGCAGCGACCATGTGCGCTTCGTCATCATCGGCATGGGCAAGCTTGGCGCGCAGGAGCTGAACTACGTGTCCGACGTCGACCTGATCTATGCCGTGGAGCCTGCCGACGATGCCATCGGAAATCAGGAGCTGATCCGCATCGGCACCAAGATGGGCACCACGCTGCAGCGCGTATGCCAGTCGGTGATCATGGGCGTTGCGGCCCCGGCCCTGTGGCAGATCGATGGCGGACTGCGCCCCGAAGGCAAGGACGGGTCGCTGGTGCGTACGATCGAATCCCATAAGGGCTATTACGAGCAGTGGGCGGAGAGCTGGGAGTTCCAGGCCTTGCTCAAGGCCAGGCCCGTGGCCGGCGACAGGGCTCTCGGGCAGGCTTATATGGATATGACCAGACCGTTCGTCTGGTCGGCATCCAAGCGGGATAACTTCGTCTATGACTGTCAGCAGATGCGTAAGCGTGTGGAGAACCTGATCGCGCCGCCGCTTAAGGACAGGGAGATCAAGCTGGGCAGGGGCGGTCTGCGTGACGTGGAGTTCACCGTGCAGATGCTGCAGCTGGTGCACGGCAGGTCGGATGAGAGCCTGCGCACACGATCGACCCTTGAATCGTTGCGCCGATTGTCCGACGGGGGTTATGTGTCGCGCAAGCAGGCGGCGAAGCTTGCCGCCGATTACCGTTTTGAACGCGTGCTGGAGCATCGCCAGCAGATGTGGGCGTTGAAACGCACCCACCTGTTTCCCGACATGGGGGCGGCCAATATCGGCGGACTGGAACGCAAGCGTGACATCAACGTGGACGAGTTGAGCCGTAACCAGGAGCTGCGTCGTGTGGCCCGTGCGTTCCATCTGCACCCCGAGGAGCTGGTGGAACGCTATGACGAGACCCGTCGCGAGGTCCGTCACCTGCATCTCGACATCTACTATCGTCCCATGTTGCCGATTAGCGCCCAGCTCGACGACGATCAGGTGCAGCTGAGCACACAGGCCGCGGAGGAGCGTTTCTCATCCATTGGATTCGGCGACCCGCAGTCAGCCATGCGCCATGTGGCCGCCCTCACTTCGGGCATCAGCCGCGCGGCGAAGATCAGTCGCATCATTCTGCCGGCCGTGCTCGAATGGCTTGGCGAGGGGCAGAACCCGGATATGGGCCTGCTCAACTGGCGTAAGCTCGAAGAGCATTTCGGCTCCGACAGCGATTATCTGGGCTTTCTGCGCGACTCCACGTCTGCGGCGCAACGATTGTGCCACGTGCTGTCCAATTCGCGTTTCCTCGGCGACGCGTTGAACAAGTCGGTCGAATCCGTTACCTGGATGGGCGATGATGACGAGCTGATGTGCCGCAGTCGTGCCAGCCTCGACGTGCAATGCAACTCATCACTGGAGCGTAATGCTTGGAACATCAACGATTTCGCCACATCCATGCGAGCCATGCGCCGGCATGAGATCGAACGCATCGGTTTGGGGTGGATGAGCGGCGTCATCGCCGACGATGTCAGTCTGCGCGGCATGACCGATGTGTATGACGCGATCATCGATGCGGCTCTTCGCTGGTCGATCCGCCATACCATGAGCGATAGGGGCGTTGACGAGCCGCCTGCGGTGATCAGCGTGATTGGCATGGGTCGCTACGGCGGTGGGGAAGTGAACTTCAGCTCGGATGCCGATGCGATCATCGTCTATCGTCCTGCGGATGGCGTTGCCGATGACGACGCATTCGAATTCGCCCGTAAGGTGCAGGAAAGCATGCGTGCGATTCTGCAAGGGCCGACCACCATCGAGCCGAAGATCGAACTGGATATGGACCTGCGCCCTGAAGGCAAGAACGGCCCGTTGGTCCGTTCATACGCATCATGCGAGGAATACTACCGGTCCTGGGCGAGTACGTGGGAGCATCAGGCGTTGCTGAGAGCACGGTATGCCGCCGGCGATGAGCGCTTGGCCAAGGACTTCCTGCATAACATAGCCGACCCGCTGCGCTATCCGCAGTCCGATCTGACCGAAACCGAGCTGGGGGAGATCCGCAAGCTCAAAGCGCGTATGGAGGCCGAACGGCTGCCGCGAGGCGTTCGCCGTGAACGCCATCTCAAGCTCGGCAAGGGTGGATTGTCCGATATCGAATGGACGGTGCAGCTTATGCAGCTGCGTCATGCCGCAGCCCATGGGGGTCTGCGCGTGAATTCCACGTTGCCGGCGTTGGATGAGCTGGAACGGCTTCACCTCATCGATACGGTCGACGCCGCCGTACTACGCAAGGCATGGTGCATGTGCACGGCCGCCCGCAACGGCAACTACCTGTGGTCGGGGCGTGCGGCGCAGGCGGATATTCTGCCCGACGACATCTATTCGCTGGGCGGCATCGCCGTGTACCTTGGCTATGACGCGAATCGTGGGCAGCATTTCGAAAACGATTTGCTGGCCGTGATGCGCAGAAGCCGCGATGTGACGGAACGGCTGTTCTACGGGCGTGAATGACGTCGCTTCGATCACTTGGGAAAAGAGCTGACTTGTATGGTGAACACGCGGTGAATATCGTGGGTCAGTGGCTCGCCCTATAGTTGGCTAGGTCACTTCGAGTGGCCACCTTCAACCACAAGTTGCATGAAAGGTGAGCCGTTGTCTTCAGAACTCGAACCGGCAGTCGAAACGCCGATGGTCGGTAAAAGCGTTATTACTCTTGACGATCTTTCCATTAACCAGATTCGAGAGTTGCTTCATAAAGCGCAATACATTGATTCTCATCGTAAGGAAGTGGCGCACACCTGCGAAGGCAGGGTGCTCGCCACTTTGTTTTATGAGCCGAGCACGCGCACTCGTCTGAGCTTCGAAACCGCCATGCTCCGTCTGGGCGGCAAGGTCATCGGCTTCGCTGGGGCGCAGCTTGCCTCCGTGACCAAGGGTGAAACCATCGCCGACACCCTGAAAACAGTCTCCAACTATGTGGATGTCGTCGCCATCCGCCATCCGAAGGAGGGAGCCGCGCTCGTGGCTTCCCGCGCCGCCTCCGTGCCGGTCATCAACGCCGGCGACGGCGGCCATATGCACCCGACGCAGACGCTGGCCGATCTGGCCACCCTGCAGTCCCGTTTCGGCCGTGTGACCAATCTGACCGTCGGTCTGTGCGGCGATCTGACCTTCGGGCGCACCGTGCACTCCCTGATCGAGACGCTATGCCGCTTCGGCAACGTGAACTTCGTGCTGATCAGCCCCGACGAGCTCAAGACCCCGCGCTACGTGCTCGACCGTATCGACGCGACGCCGTCCTGTTCCTACACCGAGGTCAAGGACCTTGTTTCCGTCATCGGCGATCTTGATGTGCTGTACATGACCCGTGTGCAGAAGGAACGTTTCTTCAACGAGGATGATTATCTGCGCCTGCGCGACACCTACATTCTCGACGAGGCCAAGATGACGAAGGCCAAGCCCGATATGGCCGTGCTGCACCCGCTGCCGCGCGTCAACGAGATCGCCGTCGAAGTCGACGACGACCCGCGAGCAGCCTATTTCGAGCAGGTCAAGAACGGCATGCTCATGCGCATGGCGTTGGAAAGCTCGGTGGTCGGCGACGAACTGCCGGGATACGAACCGTTGGAAACCAAGGAGGTACAGGCCTGATGGAAGTCACCAGCATCCAGAACGGCATCATCATCGATCACGTGCCGGCCGGCACCGCGCTCAAGGTGCTCGAATACCTGAAGATCGACCCGTCCAAAACCAAGCTTGCGCTGATCATGAACACCGACAGCCACCTGTACGGCACCAAGGACATCATCAAGATCGAGGACGAAACCGAATCCATCGACCTTGACGTGCTTGGCCTTGTGGCCCGTACCGCCACCGTCGGCATTGTGCGGGGCGGCAAGATCGTCGAGAAGAAGCATCCGACGCTGCCCGAGCATGTGGTGAACATCATCAAGTGCGTGAACCCGCGCTGCGTGACCACCACTGAGCCCGCCGTGCAGATGTTCCACCTGGTGCATTCCGACCGTCAGGAATACCGTTGCGACTACTGTGATGAGGAAGCGAAGTTCTGATCCATGGCCATCACCCTTCACGACATCACCGTCTGGGACACGGGCGAACACATCGACCTTGTTATGGACGCTTCTCCCGAAGCCCTGACCGAAAAGCCGCTTGCCGCGGACGTCGATGCCTCCGGGCTGACCCTTGCGCCGGGATTCGCCGACCCGCATGTGCATTTCCGTGATCCGGGCCAGACCTATAAGGAATCCATGGTCTCCGGATGCGCCGCGGCGGCCTCCGGCGGGTACACGAACGTGTTGATCATGCCCAACACCGTTCCGGCCATGGACGGCGAGACGTTGGACGATCCCGAAGCACCCGGTGCCGGTGAGGTAATGGGGGCCGGTTATACCGGCGTGATCGATTACCTGCAGCATTACGAAGCCGTGCATGGCGTCAAGCTGCCGGTCAATTATGATCTGTGCGTATGCGCTTCCAAGGGGCGTGCCGGCCACGAGGCCACCGAGGTGGACAAGTGGCGCCGCTACATGCCCGGCGAAGACATTGCGGGCAAGGATGCATGCCAGCTCGCCCACCCCGTCACCGCCATCAGCGATGACGGTTCGGCAGTCACTCCGGATATTCTCGACCAGGTGCTGGCCAATACCAAGGAATCAGGCTTGTATCTGATCGAGCATTGCGAGCATCACGATACCGGTGCCGTCAACGAAGGGCCCGTGTCCCGTGAGCTTGGCGTGCCCGGCATCCCGGAAGACACCGAGCTCAATATCGTTGCACGCGACATCGAAAAGGTGCGCGAAACCGGCGTCCACGTGCACTTCCAGCATGTGAGCACCGCGATCTCCTTCGAGGCGATTCGCGCGGCCAAGGCCGAAGGACTGCCCATCACCTGCGAGACGGCACCGCATTACATTGCCCTGAGCGATGAGGCGCTGCTCAAATACGGCACGCTCGCCAAGATGAACCCTCCACTGCGCAGCGAAGCGGATCGCAAGGCCACCATCGAAGCCATCGCCGATGGCACCGTCGATCTGCTGGCCACCGATCATGCGCCGCACACCCTCGACGAGAAGCGGCTTGGCTTCCTTGAGGCACCTAACGGCATCATCGGATTGGAATGCGCGTACGGCGTATGCCACAAGGTGCTGGTCGACGGTGGTTTCATCTCCGACAAGCGTCTGATCGAACTGATGAGCACCGAACCAATGAAGCTGATGGGGCATGCCCCTACCGACATCACCGCATTGCTCGATGCGCAGCAGGACGGTACCGGCGAAGGCAATCGGGTGCTCGATCTGCGTACGATCGGCGATGCCGAGGAAATCGGCCTGGTGGTGCTTGATACTGCGAAATCGTGGACGGTCGATCCGGAACGATTCCACTCCACTGCCCGCAACACGCCATTCGGCGGATGGAGGGTCTCCGGTCTCCCGCTTGCAACCATCATCGGCAAATCCTTGGCATTCAGCCGTTTGTAAGCCGACCCAGCGAAAGGAAAGAACATGGATCGCCTTATTGAAGCGATTGACACGACGCAGAACCCCAGCGTCGTCGGCCTTGACCCGACCGAAGCGCTAGTGCCGGCCCAAGTGGTGGCATCCTTCGCCGACGAGGTTCGCGAATCCGTCGAGAACGAGGATGAACTGCCGGCCGCTCAGCTGGCCGTCGCCTACTTCGAATTTAACCGCACCATCATCGATGCGGTCGCCGGCATCGTTCCCGCGGTCAAACCACAGATCGCCATGTATGAGGCGCTTGGGCCTGCCGGCGTGGACGTGTACGCCATGACCTGCGAGTATGCGCGCGAACGAGGACTGTATGTGCTGGCCGACGTCAAGCGCGGCGACATTGGATCCACTGCCGCGGCCTATGCCCGCATGCTCACCGGCGTGGGGGAGCACGACCCATGGAATATCGACGCCGTCACCGTCAACCCATACCTGGGCACCGACGGCATCACGCCATTCGTCGACGCTGCCGCGCAGACCGACAAGGATCTGTTCGTACTGGTGCGCACCTCCAACCCATCCTCCAGCGAATTGCAGATGCTCGATCTTGCCAACGGCAAGAAGGTCTACGAGCATGTGGCGGACCTGGTCGAGAGCTGGGGCGCCGAAACAATCGGGAAGTATGGTTACTCCCGTGTCGGTGCCGTGGTTGGCGCCACCCATCCGGAGGAGGGCAAGGCGCTGCGTAAACGCATGCCGCACACCTTCTTCCTTGTGCCGGGCTATGGTGCGCAAGGCGGTACGGCCGCCGATGTGCGCGGCATGTTCGACGCGGACGGTTCTGGTGCGATCGTCAATTCCTCTCGCGGCATTATCGGCGCGTGGAGGAAGAGCGGCAAATACAGCGAGACGATGAGCGCCTCCGAGGCGCTTGAACTGGTCGGTGAGACCGCGCAGGCCGCGGCGATCGACATGCGCGATAATCTGAGAGCAGTACTGTAAGCGAAGAGGAGAGAACATGACGTTCACCCGCACATATGAAGTGGTGGATGAGGCCGTCGCCGCAGGGTATTTCCCGCCACGTCATCCCGTTACCATCACCGCCATCGAAGAGCTCGCCACGGGTGTTGTTCGTATGGCGTTCAAGGATCCATACATTGCCGAGCATGCGCGACCGGCGCAGTTCGTCAACCTGTTCACCGACGACGAAATGATGCTTATGCCGCGTCCGTTCGGCGTAAGTGAGGTAGTCGGCGATGAGGTGAGCGTCATCTTCGCCGTGGTCGGCAAGGGCACCGCGAACCTGGCAGCCAAGCATGTGGGCGACAACGTCGACGTGCTGGGGCCGTTGGGCATGCGACCATTCCAGATCAAGAACAAGGCGCATTACGTACTGGTCGCCGGCGGCCTGGGTGTTCCTCCGCTGATCTGCGCGGCGCAGAAGCTGCATGATGCCGGCGAATCCAAGGCCACCGCGGTGTTCGGATACCGAGACGAGAAGTTCGCGGACGAGATCGTGGCACCATACGTGGATTCGCTGCTGAGCATCGACAATGAGCATGGCAATGTCGTGACGCTGCTCGATCAGCTCGAAGCCGACAACAATCTGCACGCCGAAGGCATGGATACCGTGTTGCTGACCTGCGGGCCGCTGCCGATGATGAAGGCCGTGGCCGCATGGGCCGCCAAGCGTGGCCTCGCCTGCCAGTTGAGCATGGAGCAGCGTATGGGCTGCGGCTACGGCACCTGCGTGCTGTGCACCATCGACACCGTGGATGGCAGACTCAAGGTCTGCTCCGATGGCCCGGTTTTCTCTCGTGAACAGTTGGGATGGGGTGAGTGATCATGACCGCAAACGATACTAATCACATCAATCTGTATGAGGACCATGAATGGAAGCACCCCACCAAGGTGGCCGGTGTTCCGTGGAAGAATCCGGTGGGCACTGCTTCCGGCACCTTCCAGTATGCCGCCGTGCGCTGGTTCTATGATGTCAGCCAGCTCGGCGCGGTATGTACCAAGGGTGTTTCCCCGGTGCCGTGGGAGGGCAATCCCAGCCCGCGTACCACTGAAGGCCCTGCCAGCAATCTCAACGCGGTCGGTCTGCAGAATCCGGGTGTCGACCATTACCTGGTCGATGATCTGCCCAAGCTTAAGAAGATCGGTGCGACCGTCATCGCCAATGTGGCCGGCCATTGCGACGAGGATTACTGCGAGGTCGTGGCCAAGCTCGCCGACTGCGACGCGGACATGCTGGAGATCAACGTCAGCTGCCCGAATGTGACGCATGGCGGCATGAGCGTGGGCACCGATCCGGTCGCTCTGTCCAAGCTGATGGACAAACTGCGCCCGATGACTGACAAGCCGATGATCGTCAAGCTCACCCCGAATGTCACCAACATCACCGATCCTGCCCGTGCCGCCGTCGAACATGGTGCCGACGCGTTGAGCATGATCAACACGTTGCTGGGCATGAGGCTGAACATCAAGACCGGCGAGCCGATCATCGCCAATCGTACCGGCGGCGTGTCCGGCCCGGCTGTGCTGCCTGTGGGCATCGCTGCCGTTTATCGCGTGCGCACCGCGCTGCCTGAGGTGCCGATCATCGGCATCGGCGGCATCGACACCGGCGAGAAGGCGTTGGAATACCTGTACGCCGGTGCCAACGCCGTCGAGGTCGGCGCCGCCGCCCTGTTCGATCCGGTCGCTCCGCTGCGTGTGGCGCGCGAGCTTGACGATCTGCTTGACGATCGTCCGGAGCTTGCTGCCAAGCTCGCCGCCGGGCAGACCTGGCGCTAAGAGTCCGATGGGCATCTGGCGGCAGACGGATACATATGGCATGCCGACTCCCGCCGGATGCCGAGGCATATTTGAGTTTTCGATACAGAAACGGGAAAGGAAAGCAATGGCTGAATCCCTCGATATTCGTTTTACACAGTTCCTGTTGGAATCCAAGGCGTTGAAGTTCGGCGAGTTCACGCTCAAGTCCGGCCGTAAGTCTCCGTACTTCATCAATGCCGGTGCATTCAACGACGGCAGGAAGATCGCCACGCTCGGCGCGTTCTACGCTGAGAAGATCGCCACCGAGATCGAGGCAGGCAACCTGCCGAACGACATCGACACCGTGTTCGGCCCGGCCTACAAGGGCATTCCGTTGGGCGTCTCCACCGCCATTGCGCTCACTGCGAGCCATGGCATGGAGATCGGCTACACCTTCGATCGCAAGGAGAAGAAGGATCATGGCGACGGCGGCATGATGGTCGGCACGCAGCTGACCGATGGTATGAAGGTGCTGCTCGTCGACGATGTGATGACCGCGGGCACCGCGGTGCGTGAGGTCATCCCGAAGCTTAAGGCCGAGGCTGATGTTGAGGTCGTGGGTCTGGTGCTGAGTGTGGATCGCATGGAGAAGACCAAGGATTCGGATACTTCTGCGGTCAAGGCCGTCGAAGCCGAGTTCGGCTTCCCGGTGTTCGCCATTGCGAATGTGAAGGAGATCTTCGAAGCCGGCCAGCATATCGAAACCGCCGACGGCGCTCCGTATGTCACGCCGCAGATCGCCGCTGCCGCCGAGGCGTATCTCGCCCAGTATGGTGCCTGATCGAATGGCATAAAACACGCGGGTAAAGACAGTGGGGCGTCGCATCGGATCCGATGCGACGCCCCACTCAATTGAAGCTTGGCGTGCGGATTACCCGCGTGGCTGTCAGTCGATCAGCTTGTAGCCGTGATCGGCGACGACAGACTTGAGCTTTTCAAGGTAGTTCTCCGCTGCGGTGGAAAGTTTTGCCCGTTCGTTGGTGATCCAGCCGACCAGCATGGTTTCGTCGGAATCAAGCGGCACGGTGACGATCTTCTCGTTGTTGAGGTCGCCGTTGTCGATGCCGGTGCACACCGTATAGCCGTTCAGACCGATGATGAAGTTCAGAATCGTGGCACGGTCGGTCACGTTGATCTGCTTGGGAGAGTAGTCCGGCCATACGGCTTCCTCGGCGAAGTAGAAGCTGCCGTCCTCGCCCTGCTCGTATTGGATGAAGGGGAACGGTTTCAGATCCTTCATGGTGATGAGCTTCTTCGTGGCGAGTGGATTGTTGCGCGAGATGAACACGTGCAGTGGCGCGCGGAACAACGGGTGGAATTCCAGGTGCTTCTCGCGTAGCAGTTTGCCGATCACGTCCTTGTTGAAGTCCGACAGGTAGATGATACCCAGGTCGGAACGCATATTGGCGACGGAATCGATGATGTCGTGCGTGCGGGTCTCACGGATGGTGAACTCGTATTCGTCCGATTTGATGGAGTTGATCATCTCCACGAACGCTTCGACGGCGAACATATAGTGCTGTGTCGAAACGGTGCACAGCTGCTTGCGCGGCTTGGCGTTCTTGTATCGCTCTTCGAGCAGGGACGCCTGATCGAGAACCTGGCGTGCGTAGGTGAGGAATTCCGCACCGTCCACGGTCAGCGCAATGCCTTGGGAGGAGCGGGTGAAGATCTCGATGCCGAGCTCCTTTTCCAGTTCC
The DNA here is from genome assembly GCF_001025155.1 of Bifidobacterium angulatum DSM 20098 = JCM 7096. NCBI lineage: Bacteria > Bacillati > Actinomycetota > Actinomycetes > Bifidobacteriales > Bifidobacteriaceae > Bifidobacterium > Bifidobacterium angulatum. Next base: position 922,952 of record NZ_AP012322.1, read on the forward strand.
TTGACGGAGGAGCTCAGCGCGGGCTGGGATACGTACAGCTCGTGGGAGGCCTCGTTCATCGAACCGCATTCGACGATTTTGACGATGTACTTCAACTGCAGAAGGGTCATAAGTTTAATTTATGACGGAGTTCTGACAACGAAGGCATGCTGATAACGAGTCGTTTCGCTATGCGGAATTGTTCCGCTCCTAGAGTCGCACGCCCACGGAGGCCAAATCCCTGCGAGCCTGTTCGGCAGTACTGAAGCGGAACGCGCGGATACCCACCTGCTGGGCTCCGGTCACATTCTTCGCGGTGTCGTCGAAGAATACGCATGCATCCGGCTTCAACCCGAAACGATGCAGCGCCAGCTCATAGAAATCGGCGTTCGGCTTGAACTTCTTCTCCACGCCGGACACCACAGTGCCGTTCAGCAGCCGTTCGAGCTGTGGGAATTTCTCGAAGGCGAAGTGGAACGTCTCGCACGACCAGTTCGTCAGACCCCACACGCCATAGCCGGCCTTGCGCAGATCGCCGAGCAGCTCCTCCATGCCGGGGATCATGCGGGGCAGCGCGTCATTGTATCGTGCGATGTAATCGGCGAAGACATCGGCGAGCTCTTTGCCCTGCTCGCGTTCCACATCGGGCAGCACCTGCGCCAACAGTTCGCCATGATCCATACGGTCCTCGTAATCGAAGAAACCACACGGATCGTCATCCGCACAGATCCGGTCGACCAGCTCGGGCGGGTAATGACCTGCCAAAGCCGCGCGGCACTGCCAATCCAGTACGACGCCGCAGAAATCAAAGATCACATCGGTAACGAGGCAGGAAGCGCAAGCCATGCGAACACCCTTCTGAACAATGGAACATCGGCACCGCCAGTGTACCGTACCCCTGAGTGTGGCGGAACGCTCCGTCTCGCATATGGCAGATTCGCACGGGCGTGTATAACGATACCGTTGCCGTCGCAATGCGCCGGAACGTAGAGGTTGGAACTTGCAAAGGCAGGGGATGGGCATGATGGGAACGAAACGGTTGCACCTCGCTTCGGATCGTAAGGCGACGGGACTGTGGGCGTCGCTGATCTTTCTTGTTTCGCTGAATCTGCGCCCCTCCATCGCGGCGGTCGGCCCTGTGATCGAACGCATTGGCTCCGATCTTGGCTGGGCGGGCGGATTGCAGGGGCTGCTGGCTGCGATTCCGCTTGTGGCGTTCGCCGCGGTGAGCCCGTTGGTTCCGTCGCTGACCTCGCGTATTGGCGTCGACTGCACGATCCTGCTTGCGCTCATCGCCATCGCATTGGGGGACGTGATCCGTTCGTTCACCGGCGGGGTCGGAATATGGGTCGGCACGGTGGTGTTCGCTTCGGCCATAGCGGTCGGCAATGTACTGGTGCCCGTCATCGCCAAACGCGACTATGCGGATCATGTCGCCACGGCGACGGGCATCTACTCCGCATGCATCACCTGCGGGTCGGCGGCGGCCGGGCTTACGGCATCCGCAATGGCGCAGGCGTGGGGTGGATGGCGTTACGCGCTTGCATTCTGGGCGGTTCCTCCGCTGATCGTCGCGGTATTGTGGACCGCCAGGATAGTGCATTCGTGGCGTGATGCGGCCTTTGATGCATGCAATGCGCTTCGTCAGATGCCTATGACGGCATCTGACGGGTCGGGCTGCTCCATGCCCGCATTGCTGCATCGCCCGATGACTTGGTGGGTCACCTTGTTCATGGGCACTCAATCTTCGGCGTTCTACACCATGTCGAACTGGATGCCGAGCGTTTCCGAGCATGCGGGGTTCGGTGCCACGGCGGCGGGCGTGCATCTGTTCGTCTTCCAGTTCACCGGCATTTTCTCCGGTCTGCTGATCCCCAGACTCATGCGGATCCACGGCAGTCAGATCTGCGCGGCTGTGGCTTCGAGCCTGCCCATGGTCGTTGCGGGCGTCGGCATGCTGGCGTTGCCCGCCGGCATGCCATTATGGGCATTCATCGGTGGCATTGGGCAGGGTGCGTCGCTGGTGGTGGCGCTGGCTCTGATCGCCATGCGCGGGCGCACTGCCGCCGAAACGGTTCGACTATCCGGTTTCGCACAGTCGATCGGCTACCTTATCGCCTCGCTTGGTCCGCTGCTGTTCGGCGCGTTGTATCAGTTGACCGGCGCATACGTTGTCTCGATAACCGTCATGACGGCGATCGCCGTGGTGCAATGCGTCGTCGCCGTACTGGCCGGTCACGACGATGCGTGAACGTGGGCAGGCCATGGCATGCGGCGGGTCATGCAAACGCGCGGTAGGGCTTAGATTTCGGGAGCGCCATGCGTCTCCACCATGCTCAGCGAGGCGATTGTGGCGCTTTTCGCCTGCACGATGAATTTGTTCATGCTCGGTTTGCGGTAGGCGTTGAAAACGTCTTCCAGCTGGTCTTCCGTAATGATGCGGGTCGGATATGGCATGCCTCGGGTGCTTGACAGCAGTTTTTTGCGTCCGCTGATACCTTCGAGGTCGACATCGGTGCCGCAGAACACGATGATCGATATGAACTGTTCAGCCAGTATGCCGGTAATATGCCCAAGCGCCTGCACGTGCCTGATGTTCTCCATGATCGGATTGAACAGTTCCCTGTCCGGGCGTGACGGGTCGCGTCCGTCTCCCCAACAGGCTCTCCAACGCGGCTCCTGCACGTCGCCTTCGATGCGTTGTTCCACGGTTTCCTTCTCATCGATGACGAACACGCCGTAGGGCGAGACGACAACATGGTCCAACGTCGTAGTAGTGGCGTGGGCGGTCGAAGTGCCGGCGGTGTCGGCGATCACCACGTCGTCGACGACATGGTATTCGCTTGGCAGATTGCGTAGCATGGCGGCGACGCTCGAGCCACTGCCCAAGGTGATGGCCGTGACGTGCTTTGCATTCGTCGGCGGCAGGGAAGAGGGCTGGCTGGGGGCGGAGAGCGTTGCATCCAAGACGCCCGCGGTTGGCACCGCCTCTTGGTCGAGGCGCACGAAACCCGGCGGCAGGGGAGCAGGAGTACGTAGTGATTCGGGTGGTAGCGGTGCGGCATCGGCGTCGAGCGTGGGGGTCACGCCCTGTGTATATCCGTTCAGCAGGTTTACGGCGGTATACGGGTCGCGTGCCAGTTCGTCATCGTCATCCTTCTGCCCATTCCTGTCAAGCCGGGACGCCAGCAGTCTGATGAACGAGCCATCGTCCCGCAGCCCACGCCGTACCCGTTTGATCATCCCGATGATCGCCGCCACGATCACGTACGTGAGCAGCAGTTCCGGCGAATAGGCAAGCAGTGTGTAGACGATATTCGGCAAGAAATCCATATGGCGCTCTTCCTCTGATGATGTCGGCACTGACTACGTTTGCATTATTGATTACGTTTGCACAACCGTGTTCAGTATACAGGGGTTCGGCGGGCGGACGGCGACTGCATTGAAGGATTCAGAACGTCAGATACGACACAGCAGGCAGCGTGAACAGGCTCGCCACGGTGGTGGCCAGCACCAGCCCCACCGCGTATTCGGGCATATTGTGCTCACGCTCCGAGAACATGACGATGGCACTCATGGTCGGCAGTCCCGCGATGATCGTCATCATATTCGCCATGCTCGGGGCAACCGCGCCCAAGCCGATCGTCGGCGGCACATAGGTGAGCAGCGCATGGAATGCGATGGGGAACAGCAGCATCTTCGCCACGATGCCGACATACAGTTCGTACCGCTTCAATACACCGACCCAATCACGCAGTATGAACAGGCCGCCAAGATAGATCATGGACAATGGCGTGGAGATGGCGCCCAGCGAATGCAAAGGGGCTATTACGGTCTGCGGCACCGGCACGCCGGCGAGCACGATCGCGATCGCCAGGATCACCGCGACCAGCGCGGGACTCAGCATGCCAAGGAGCTTCGCCCCCAATGATGTCGCCGGATGCTCGTCGGCAAAGGTCTGCCGATTCGAACGCGGCTTGGTGATCCATACGCCGTAGGTCCAGAGAAAGAGCTGATCGGTCAGCGACATCAGCGCGAAATACAATGCGCCATGTTTCGGGAACAATGCCAGAACTAGCGGCAAGCCGATGAATCCTGCGTTGCCGAAGATGAAAGCGCCTTGGAACATGCGGCCGCGTTCGCCGGGCAGACGCAGCAGTTTTGCCAGCAGCCACATCGAAGCGATCAGTAGCGCGTACAGCAGAATCGTGATGCCGATGATCGCCGCGGAGGCGAACAGGTCGGCGCGTGTGGTGCCGGAGATGGCATTGGAGAACACCAGCATCGGAATGCCGACATTGAGGATCAGCCGGCATATGCCTTGCAACGATTCCTCGTTCAGTAATTTCGTCCTGACGCACACCGCGCCCACGGCCAGCATGACGCCCATGCCGATAAGCTGGTCCAATACCACGGAAAACTGTTGCATGCTCCCTCCATTGCTCTTCGGTGCAACAACTTAAGGGGGAGTCTGGAGAATGCTTCAATGCCTACCGGGTGGTCCTGGAAGGGCGGCAACGGCAGGGAGGATATTCGGTGCGTGCCGGCACCACCGACGGAACGGCGTCGGCACGCACCCATTCGGCATGTAGGCGGTCAGCGAATCAGTTCGTCGAAGGCCTGGGGGATTGAAGCGATGACATCCGTGGCGATGATTGGGTGGCCAAGCGAGGAGAAACGCTGCTGTTTGCCGCGTCCGGCCAGTTCGGGCCGGTTCCATCCACGTTGTTCCGATTCGGAGGCGGTGGCCGCGGCCAGGCCGTGCAGGTACGCTGCGGACGCGGCCACTTCGGGCAGATGCGCGGGTTCGTCTGCAAGCAGATCGCCCTGCTGGGCCAGTAGGGCGCCCAGCATGCCGGCAAGTACGTCTCCGGCTCCGGCTGTACTCAGCCAGGCTGGGGCCCGGCCGGACAATATCACACGGCTCCGCTTCTCTTCGTCGGTGCCCACCACTATGGTGATGGCGCCCTTCAGCAGCACGGTCGCACCGGTCAGTTCGTGGGCCATCGTCGCATAGCGCAACGGTTCGGCTTGGATATCCTGCGGGGTCAGGGGACTATCGGCGTCATCGTGATGGAGACGGTTCAGCAATGCGGCCAGTTCGCCGGCATGAGGGGTGATGACCACTTGCGCCGGCACATGTGCGGGAAGCAGACTCAGGGCGCCCGCATCCACCATGATCGGCGGCATGGCATACGCTTCGGCATTCCGTTGCCTGCCCTCGGTCGAATCGTCGTTGGTCAGCGCGTAATGCTCCAGCAGCACGGCAATGGTCTTACGTTGAATATCCTCGCCGGCACCGTCATCGCTGCTGGACGGAACACCCGAACCGATAACCCACGACTGGACGTGCCCCTTGCCCAGCACAGCCTCGGGCACGGCCGTCAGAACCATGTCCTGCGCACGTTGCGGACCCATATAGCGAATCATGCCGGCATTGGAGCGGGCCGCCGACTTCGCCGTCAGCACAGCCGCACCGGGGTATCGTGCGGAACCCGTCACCAGACCGACCACACCACGCGAATACTTGCCATCCTCCAGATGCGGCAGGCGGATCGACTCGGCCGCGAAATCGCTATCCGTCATCTCGAACGCCGGCATGGGATCGGTGATATCGAACCCGAAATCGACCAGAACAAGCCTGCCACAGGCGTAGGCTGCCGGCGGAACCATGGCGCACGGCTTCATCGCGCCGAACGTCACCGTCACATCGGCTGGAATATACGCTCCGGGAAGCGTCCCGTCGTTCACACCCACCCCGGACGGCGCATCGACGGCTACGACCAGCGGCAGATCGCCGGTCGGCTCGCCATGGGGAAGCGCCGGGCGGTCAGGCGGCGTCGAAATCCTGCCAAGGGATGAGGCAAGAGTACCGGGGATGCCACGCAAAGCGCCGCTGACACCAATGCCGGTCATCGCGTCAAGAACCACATGCGAACCTTTCGCGTATTCCACGGCCGCCTGGAGCCGTTCCCCGGCCTCCCCAGCGGAAAAACCAGTGGCACAACCGGGAATATCGGCGTTCGGATCGAGAACAAGCACACGACCGCCGGCATGCACGAACGCCGCGAACGCGGCATCATGCAGGGAACGGCCGACCGCGACGGCGGTGACCTGAGCACCCTCCTGCGCGAGCAATGCACCCGCATACAAGCCGTCACCGCCATTATCGCCGGCACCGGCCAACACGACGATACGGGAATCCTCCACGGCAAGATCCTCATCGTCCAGCAGCCGCATCGTCGTATCGGCAACGGCCGAGGCCGCCATACGCATCAGCGGCACGCCATCATCAAGCAACGGACGCTCCATGCCGCGCACGGTGTCGGAATCATAGGCGCTATATAACAGGACCTGCAGGCGGTCAGCATCATTGGCGATGTCCATGGAACCCCTTCCTGGTAAGACGGATATCAGAAACCACTGTAGTACGCGAATACGCGCGGGGCGGGGAGACGGCAATCCGTTTGGCGCATTGCGGTGCCATCCCCACAGGCGGCATGGCGGCAGGCGGCACGGCATGCCGGAGGCTCCTTCGGCTACATGCAGCACAACAACAAAGAAAGCCCGTGTGGCAACGTCGAAACCCAACGTTGCCACACGGGCCGTTCCAAGCGCTCGCCGCCTGCAAGCGGAGCCGCATCTCAGCTGTATCTCATCGATGGCGGGAAACCGTCACATGCATGGAAAACGCAGACGGCAAACCGGAATCACTCGCCCCAAACATCCTTCGCAATGGACTGCACGAGAGCGATCTTGGCCCACTGCTGCTCCTCGGTGAGCTTATTGCCCTCCTCGGTGGAAGCGAAGCCACACTGCGTGGACAGGCACAGACGCTCCAGCGGCACATACTTGGAAGCCTCCTCAATACGCGCCTTGATGGTCTGCGGATCCTCAAGCTCGGGCTTCTTGGAGGTAATCAGACCAAGCACGACCTTCTTATCGCCAGACACCTCGGCCAACGGAGCGAAATCGCCGGAACGATCATCATCGAACTCCAGATAGTAGGCATTCACGTTCTCCTCGCCGAACAGCTTGGCGGCAACCGGCGCATAACCGCCGGAAGACAGCCAGGTGGAATGGAAGTTGCCACGGCAGATATGCGTGTTGATGGCCAGATCGGCAGGCTGATCGGCAATCACCGCGTTAATCACATCGAGATTCTCCTGCTGCAGGCGCAGCGCATCCTCATCGCTCCAACCAAGGCGCTCGCGTACGCTCTTGTCGCACAGACGCGTCCACGTGCAGTCGTCGAACTGCACATTGCGGCAGCCCGCCGCATACAGGTCGGCGATGACCTGGCGGTAAGCGGCAACGATATCAGCGGTCAGCTCGTCATCATCCTTGTAGAACTCGTCATACGGGTAGGCGCTCGCATTGCCGGTGAGCACGAATCGGGTCTGTGCGGGGGACGGCATGGTCTGACGCGCCACGGTGTCCTCATCCTCGAACTGCTTGACGAACTTGAAATGCTCGACGAACGGATGGTTCTCACCGGAGATCCTGCCGGTCACAATGGCGGTATCGGCCGGAGTGACCTCGTCGTGGAACGCAACACGATGCGCGGCGGCAGCATGATCCACACCGTTGAAGCCCCACATGAAATCGAAATGCCACCAGCCGCGACGGAACTCGCCATCGGTAATGACATGCAGACCCGCGGCCTTCTGCTTGGCCACAAGCTCGGTGATAAGCCTGTCCTCGACAGCCTTCAACGCCGCGGCATCGATGGCGCCGGCGGCAAAATCGGCACGCGCCTGCTTCAACTCGGCCGGACGCAGATAGGAACCGACCACATCGGCGCGGAACGGCGCATTATGCGAATATGTCATTGTTTTTCTCCTTCGACATGTTCAAGGTGGCCCGACGGCCACACGACAAAACCAACAGCAGACTACCCGATGCCCACGAAACCACGGCATGCGCATCGGCGATACCCGAACACGCCCAATACCCGCGAACACGCCTATACTAAGCAAACGACCGTGGCAAACCACACGAGGTGCATGCGATGAACAACACACACGACAAGGCGAACAGACGGCAGGAACATGCCGACGACGGCATCACACAGAACCCGCGACGCAGAACGCTGCTGCCATACCTGATGGTCTCCGCCACGCAGACCCTCGTCGAATTCGGATCGTTCACCCTCCTGCACCTGCTGACAGTGCCATCCACCATCGCCAACGCCGTCGCCATCGTGCTGTCAGCGTCCTACAACTTCCTCATGAACCGCAACGTGACCTTCAAATCATCCAGCAACTTCACACGAAGCGTCATACTGTTCATCACACTATGGGCATGGAACTACCTCTTCGGCTCAACCATGCTCACCTGGCTGCCCCAGAATCTCGGCTGGAACGCAATCCTCGTGAAATTCCTGACCATGGGATGCCAATTCGCATGGGGCTACCCGCTATGCAAGCACGTCATCTTCCGCTAGCATCCCAAACCCGAACAGCACAACAGCGCAACATGGCGCATCCGGCAACAACAGAAAAGGAACACGCATGAACATCCTTGCACTGGCCGAAGCATGGTGGGCACAGCACAGCATCCACCTCGACCCCGAACCCGAAGGAGAACGACACGGTTCAATAGGCGTCGCAACCAATCAAACGACGCCATTACGGTTCGTAACAGTCGGTGACTCCATGATCGCCGGATGCGGCGTCGACAACCAAGCCCAAGGATTCACCCCAGACATGGCAGCCGAATTCTCAAACATACTGAACAAACCCATCGACTGGGAAGCGCACGGCAAACTCGGCGCAACCATGCGACGGGTACGCTACCGTCTCCTACCCGAAGTACACGGAACAGCGGACCTGCTCATCCTATGCGCCGGATCCAACGACCTTATGGCCAGACGAAGCCTTGCGGAATGGAAGACCGATCTCGCCGCCACACTGGACGAAGCACAAGCCATCAGTGACAACATCATCGTATTCAGCGCAGCGCAACTCTACCGCAGCCCATCACTGGGAGCCTCACTACGCAAAGTCATCGAAACCATGACCGACGACCAAACCAAAGCCAGCAAAACCATATGCAGCCAAAAAGGCGCGCTATTCCTCGACATGACCCACGAAGGCATCCACGCTGACCAAGCACGCTTCTACGCACACGACCGATTCCACCCAAGCGACTACGGCTACCGGTACATGGCCAAACAAGTCGGCACACTCATCGGCCCATGGCTCAAGGAACGCCTAGGCTGACCTCCCACCGAACCGCTCAGAACACCCCCACCACGCAACACTCCGACACTGGACTTCGAGCACTCGAAGTCCATAGAGTGCGAACCATGGGTAACACAACACACGCCTGGCACACAATACGGCAAGCCTCAATGATCTCAGGACTGCCCGAAACGACACTACGCTACTACGAGCAGATCGGCATCATCACACCAATCGCCCGCGACCCCAGCTCCGGTCACCGCATGTACTCGGACGACGACCTGCAATCACTCACCACCATCTCCTGCCTCTCCGCAACCGGCATGCCACTAGACGCCATGCGAGAATACCTCGCCAACGCCACAGACGGGCAGGAAGGCGCTCGCAGGCAGATGGAATTGCTGGACGAACAGGCATTGCGTTTGGCGGCCAAGGCGGAGAGCATCCGTATGCAGCAGGCGTATGTGTCGTTCAAGACCCTGTACTGGAGGGCGGTCGCGGAAGGCCACCAGGATGAGGCGGAACGTTTGCTGGAGGAGAACCGAGACATTGTCGAGGTGGTCAAACGCCAACAGCATGGTTCCCATGTGGCGTGATACCTTGCATGCGCAGTGTTACCTGATCGGATAGTTGTTGGAGTCTTTCCTATGAAGGAGTGGAACATGAAATCAGCAATCTATAAGGGCATTAAGACCATGGCCTGTGAGGAACACGCCAAGCCGACGCTCATCGAATCCGATGACGCGATTATCCGCGTGGTGCGTGCCTGCGTGTGCGGTTCGGACCTATGGTTTTTCCGCGATGGCTGTGAAGCCGATACGCAGACCGGTCATGAGGCCATCGGCGTGGTTGAATCCGTCGGCGGTGATGTCACCATCGCCAAACCCGGCGATTTCGTCATCGTGCCGTTCCCATACTCGTGTGGCGAATGCCCGGTATGCAAGGCCGGATTCGAATCATCCTGCCCACATGGCGGTTATTTCGGTGGCGAGGGATTGGGCTGTCAGGCGCAGTATCTGCGTGTGCCCCACGCCAATGGCACGCTTGTTGTGGTGCCTGGCGAAGCGAAGTCCTTCACCGATGAACAGCTTGCCGACTTGCTGGCCTTGTCTGATGTGATGCCGACTGGGTACCATGCGGCCGCCTCCGCCGAAGTCAAGCCGGGGGACACCGTCGTGGTGTTCGGTGACGGCGCGGTGGGGTTGTGCGGCGTGCTGTCCGCAAAGATCCGTGGAGCCAGGCGCATCATCGCCATGAGCCGTCATGCCGACCGTCAGGCGCTGGCCCGTGAATTCGGCGCGACCGACATTGTCGAAGAGCGTGGCGACGAAGCTGTGGCACGCGTTATGGAGATGACCGATGGCTATGGTGCCGATGCGGTGCTTGAATGCGTGGGCTCCGCACTGTCCAATGACACAGCCATGAAGGTCGCCCGCTGTGGTGCCGTTGTCGGGCGCGTCGGCCTACCGCATGGCGTCGAAGCCGATATTCCGGGACTGTTCTACCGCAATGTCGGTTTGCGTGGCGGTCCGGCTCCGGTGCGTCATTATGACACCGCGGTCGATCACCTGCTCGACCTGGTGCTCAATGGAGAGATTCACCCGGGTCGTGTGTTCACCGCGGAATTCACGCTGGATGACATCCAGGCCGCATACGATGCGATGGATCAGCGCAAGACCATCAAGTCGCTGCTGCGCGTAAGCGAAGTCTGATTGCCGTTCCGGCTTGCCGACGTTGCGGTGCGTCTCCTTCCGGTTGGGGGAGACGCACTTGCCATTGAGGGAGCAGAAGAGAGCAAGGCGGGTTTCCATGTGACGTGTGCATGGAAAGGTATCGACCGGGCTTATTTGAAGAGCGAACCAGCCGGGCATAAGGTATAGGGGAGCGTAGGCGGTCGAACATCTGACGATTGCCGGGCGAATTAGTGGATGAGCAGCCAAACGCGAGGAAAGGTTGGCATATATGTTCGGCAAGAGGAACGGATTGTTCTCCGACGGCAAGATCACACTCGAACAGGGCGATTCCGAATTCATCGAATTATTCTCTCGTTTCGCCTACGACGAGGTGGTGAACGAGCCTGGCGCGCAGCATCCCGATCTTGACGATGCCACCCGTTCCATGGCGATTCTCGCCACGCTGATCGGCTGCCAGGGCGTCGACGCCTACGAGATGATGCTGCCCGTCGCCCTGGAGACGGGCGTCACCCCGGTGCAGGTGAAGGAAGTGGTCTATCAGGCCGTCGCATATCTGGGATTCGGACGTGTGCTTCCGTTCCTGAAAACGACCAACGAGGTGTTCATCGACAAGGACATCAATCTGCCGTTGGAAGGCCAATCCACCACCACGCCCGAGACCCGTGCCGCTGCCGGCGAACAGGCGCAGATCGACATCTTCGGCGAGAACATGCGCGGTTTCGCGCAATCGGGGCCGGAAGAGACCTGTCATATCAACAAGTGGCTGGCCGACAACTGTTTCGGCGACTACTACACGCGCAACGGTCTGACCATCCGCGAACGCGAGATGATCACCCTGTGCTTCCTGGCAGCTCAAGGCGGCTGCGAGCCGCAGCTCGTGGCGCATGCGAAGGCGAATCTGGCCGTGGGCAACGAGAAGCCGTTCCTTATCGCGGTAGTGTCCCAATGCATGCCGTATATCGGTTATCCGCGTACGCTGAACGCCATCCACTGCATCAATGAGGCAGCGCAGTCCTGATCCGCAGTCGTTTCCCCGTCCTCGGCGGGCGGCCTAGACGCATGCGGAATGTGGAGGGTCGGGTGTTGCTATAGTATTCCCTTGGCTTAAGTAACACACGATATCGGAAAGAGAAGGGCGAAGCATGGCGATTGAGGCAAAGGGTCTGGAGATTCAGATCGGTGCGCGTACGTTGCTTCATCCCACCGACTTCCATGTGTCAAAGGGGGATAAGATCGGTCTGGTCGGCCGCAACGGCGCAGGCAAAACCACATTGACCCGTGTGATTACCGGTGACATGCTCCCTACCGCGGGCAAAGTGCGTGTTTCCGGAAAGCTCGGGTATCTTCCGCAGGACACTCATGCCAGCGACCCGACGCAGACTGCGCTCGACCGCATGATGAGCGCCCGAGATATCGCTTCGATCATCAGCCGCATGCGCAAGGCCGAAAAGGATATGACCGATCCCGACCCGGATGTGATGACCAAGGCCATGAACCGCTACGACAAGGCCATGCAGGATTTCGACAAAGCCGGTGGCTACGCCGCGCAGTCCGAGGCCATCACCATGGCCGCGTCCCTTGGCCTGCCGCAGGATGTTATGGAACAGCAGCTCGGCACGCTGTCCGGTGGTCAGCGACGTCGTATCGAGTTGGCCAGAATCCTGTTCTCCGATGCCGACACTCTGATCCTCGACGAGCCGACCAACCATTTGGATGCCGACTCCATTGAATGGTTGCGCGGATACCTCAAGAAATATGAAGGTGGCTTCCTGGTCATCTCTCATTCCACGGAGCTGCTGGATGAAGTGGTGAACAAGGTGTGGCATTTGGACGCGCAGCTCGGCCAGATCGACATGTATTCCCTCGGTTGGAAGGCCTATCTGCATCAGCGCGTAGTCGATGAGGAGCGTCGTCGCCGCGAACGCGAAGTGGCGGAGAAGAAGGCCGAACGTCTGATGAAGCAGGGCATTCGTCTGCATGCCAAGGCCACCAAGGCCGTGGCCGCTCAGAACATGATGCGTCGTGCCGAAAAGCTGCTCGAAAACACCTCAGAGGCGCAGAAGGCGGAGAAAGTCGCCGATATTCGTTTCCCCGAGCCGGCCCCCTGCGGCAAGACCCCCATCATGGCAAAGGACATCTCCAAGGCGTATGGCTCGAACATCGTGTTCGCCGGCGTGAATCTTGCCATCGACAAGGGGTCTCGTGTGGTGATTCTTGGCTACAACGGCGCCGGTAAAACCACTACGTTGCGTCTGCTGGCCCATATCGAAAAGCCCGATACCGGTTCCGTCGAGTATGGGCATGGGTGCAAGATCGGCTATTTCGCTCAGGAGCACGACACTCTCGATCTTGATGCGACTGTTCTGCAGAACCTGGTTCACGTCGCTCCGGAACTCGACGACACCCAGGCGCGCAGCATTCTGGGCTCGTTCCTGTTCTCCGGCGACGATGCCATGAAGCCTGCCCGCGTGCTTTCCGGCGGTGAGAAGACGCGTCTGGCCTTGGCCACGTTGGTCACGTCGAGGGCGAATGTACTGCTGCTTGATGAGCCGACCAACAATCTCGATCCAGCGTCCCGTGATGAGATCCTCAAGGCCATCGCCAAATATGAGGGCGCCATCGTGCTGGTCACGCACGATGAGGGTGCGGTGCAGGCGCTCAATCCCGAGCGTGTGCTGCTGATGCCCGATGGCGACGAGGATCTGTGGAACGATTCCTATCTTGATCTGGTCGCCGAGGAGTGAGCCTACGCGACTCGCCGTCGGGCCCGGCTCCGATGGTTATGGTCGGAGCCTGACGGTTGCCGTCCGATGCGGCGAATACCCAGAGCGGGTAGGAGACATGGCATGCGCCAGCTGATTTGTATCCGCCGTGAGGTAGCAATAGGGGTATGGCTGAACATACAGATCAGAAGACGAACTCGACCACTATGGTCGAAAAGTTCACCAATCCGCTGAACACACCGATTGATAACGACATCAATCTGTTCGATTTGCTTGATGGCCGTGCGCAGCGCGACCCTGAGGGCTCGATGGTGGAATACAAGGACGAGGAAGGCCGGTGGCATTCCTTCACCGCCCGCGAGTTCCGTCAGAAAGTCATTGACATCGCCAAAGGTCTGATCGGTTGGGGCATCACAAAAGGCGACGCCGTGTCCATCATCGCCCGCACCTGCTGGGAGTGGACGGCTCTTGATATGGCCATTATGGCCGTTGGCGCGATTACCGTTCCGGTCTATGAGACCAATTCCGCACAACAGATCAGGAACATCTTCAACGATTCGAAGGTGGCGCTTGCCATTGCGCAGGATGATACGCAGCGCGACAAGATCGAAAGCATCAAGGACGAAGCGCCAAGTCTGCGTGAAGTCTTCATGATGGAGGCCGGCGCCGTCGACGCGATTATCGCCTTCGGCACGGATGTCAGCGATAAGGAGTTCTGGGACCGCAAGAATGCCGTGCATGGCGATGCTCTGGCGACCATCGTATACACGTCAGGCTCCACGGGGACGCCCAAGGGTGTGGAACTCAGCCATGGCAATTTTGCGTTCCTGTGCCTGTCCGCAAAGCAGTACATGCCTGGTGTGGTTGATGCGCCCGGTCGTCGTCTACTGCTGTTCCTGCCGTTGAGTCACGTGTTCGCCCGTTATATGTCGCTGCTCAGCTATGCCGGCACGCTGACACTTGGATTGAGTTCGAGCATGAAGACCATTGTCAAGGATTTCGAGGGGTTCGGTCCGACCCTGCTGCTTGCCGTGCCGCGTGTATTCGAGAAGGTCTACAATGCCGCTTCCCAACGTGCCGGTTCGGGTGTTGCGGGCAAGCTGTTCGCCCGTGGCGCGAAGGTCGCTCGCGAATGGTCCCATGTGCAGCAGTCCGGTATGCGCCCGTCGCTGCGCCTGAGTCTGGCTCACGCTGTGTACGAGAAGCTGGTCTATAAGAAGATCCGCACCATTTTCGGTCCGAACGCGCAATGCGCCATTACCGGCGGCGCTCCGATGGATGCCGAACTGTCCCACTTCTTTAACGGCATCGGCATGCGGCTGCTGGAAGGCTACGGCATGACGGAGACCTGCGGGCCCGTATGCGTGAGCCTTCCGGAAGACAACCGGATCGGCACCATCGGCAAGCCGTTGAACGGTGTGACCGTCGGCATTGCCGAGGACGGCGAGCTGTGCATCAGCGGCTCGCTGGTATGTAAGGGTTACCATAATCAGCCTGAAGTCACCGAGCAGCAGATCACCGATGGCTGGCTGCATACAGGCGACTTGGGCAGCATCAGCGAGGATGGTTTCGTGACCATCACCGGGCGCAAGAAGGATCTGATCATCACCGCCGGCGGCAAGAACGTGTCTCCCGGTATTCTTGAAGCGGCCGTCATGACGTCTCCTGTAGTGAGTCAGTGCCTGGTCATCGGCGACAAAAAGCCGTTCGTCGCCGCTCTGGTCACGCTGGATCTTGCGGATGCGAATGCGTGGCTTGCCTCCCAGGGCGCTCAGGGGGAGCCTGATCGTGAGGCGTTGGCGAAGAACCCCATCGTCCATGCCGAAGTCGAGCGTGTGATCAATGCGGCGAACGAGGGAGTATCCCGTGCCGAGTCCATTCGCAAGTTCGAGATTCTGCCCGATGAGTTTACCGAGGCCAACGGCATGCTGACGCCAAGTTTGAAGACTCGGCGTGTGCAGATCATCAATCATTACCGCGAATTGATCGATACCGTCATCTATGTTCCGCGCAAGAAGTAGTGGAAGCGAGAAAGACGAATGATGTTGTAAGGCCGCCCATGGGGGCGGCCTTACGGCGTTTAGGCATACCATGGAGCCGCAACGCCGCAGGCGAACATCTGTTCGAAAAAACCGTTGGATTGAGGTATTCTAAGTCAAGCACAGCGAACGCTCAACGTATGAGGAGACGTGTATGGCCAGATCAAACGGTGGTAGCCACGGCAGGAACGGTGAAGTCGTCGTTGAAAAAGTGATGACCAGCGACTCCTTTCTTTCCAGGGAGATAGCGAAGGCTCCGCTTGTGGAACGCAACGGCTGCCTTGTAGCGGATATCTCGCATATCCCCAATGATCTGAAGATCACCATTCAAGGCGCGCGAGAGCATAATCTCAAGAATGTGGATCTGTCCATTCCCCGGAACCGTATGGTGGTGTTCACCGGCTTGTCCGGCTCGGGGAAATCCTCGCTGGCGTTCGATACTTTGTTCGCCGAAGGGCAGCGCCGTTATGTCGAGTCGTTGTCGGCCTATGCACGCCAGTTCCTTGGCCAGATGGACAAGCCGGATGTCGATTTCATCGAAGGACTGTCGCCGGCGGTGTCCATCGATCAGAAGACCACCAATCGTAATCCGCGCTCCACGGTCGGCACCATCACCGAGATCTATGATTATCTGCGATTGCTGTTCGCGCGTACCGGCGTACCGCATTGCCCCGAATGCGGTGAGCTGGTGCAGGCGCAGACCCCGCAGCAGATCGTGGATACCCTGCTTGCCAAGCCGGAACGCACACGATTCCAGATTCTTGCGCCCGTGGTCAAAGGTCGTAAGGGTGAATTTGTGGACATGCTCGAGCTGCTGCGTTCCGACGGCTACGCCCGTGCACTGATCGACGGCAAGATGTGCCAGCTGTCCGACGATATCAAACTTGCGAAGACCCGTAAGCACACCATCGAAGTCGTGGTGGACCGCCTGGTGGTCAAAGATGGTGTGCGCCAGCGGCTTACCGATTCCGTCGAAACCGCGTTGCGTCTCGCCAACGGCAGCATCGTCATCGACTACGTGGACGAGGAGGAAGGCAGTGCGGCGCGGCGGCAGCCATTCTCCGAACACCGTTGCTGCCCTAACGGCCATACGCTTGAACTGGACGAGATCGAGCCGCGCACGTTCTCCTTCAACGCACCGTATGGCGCCTGCCCGGTGTGCACCGGCCTTGGTTTCAAATTGGAGATCGATCCGGAACTCGTCATCGCCGACCCCGACAAGTCGTTGAATGAGGGTGTCATCGAGCCGTGGTCGAATACCAAGATGACGTCCCAGTATTATCGGCATGTGCTTGAAGGCTTGGCTGAAGACATGGGCTTCTCCATGGACACCCCGTGGAAGGATCTGCCGGAGAACGTACGGCATGACATCCTGTTCGGTCATGATTTCAAGGTCAACGTCTCCTATCGCAATCGTTGGGGGCGTCTGCGCGAATACTCCACCGGTTTTGAGGGAGTGGTACGCACATTGATGCGTCGCCATGAGGAAACCGATTCCGAGGCGATGAAGCAGTACTACGAGTCCTACATGCGTGAGGTGCCGTGCCAGGAGTGCAAGGGGCGCAGACTCAAGCCCGAAGTGCTGGCCATCACCGTCGACGGGAAGTCCATTTTCGATGTGTGCGATATGCCCGTGGTGCGGGAATTGGAATGGGTGCGTGGCCTGAAGCTCACCGGCTCCGCGGCGTTGATCGCGGGCGAGGTGCTCAAGGAGATCAAGGCGCGTCTTGGCTTCCTGAACGATGTCGGTCTTGATTATCTGACGCTGTCGCGTGCCGCAGCCACGCTGTCCGGCGGCGAAGCGCAGCGTATCCGTCTTGCCACGCAGATCGGCTCCGGTCTGGTCGGCGTGATGTATGTGCTGGATGAACCGTCCATCGGATTGCATCAGCGTGATAACGAGCGTCTGATCGAGACGCTGCATCATCTGCGGGATCTCGGCAATACGCTTATCGTCGTCGAACATGATGAGGATACGATTCGTGAGGCCGATTGGCTGGTCGACATTGGACCGGGCGCCGGCGAACATGGCGGTGAGGTCGTCTATTCCGGCCCTGCCAAGCAGTTGACGAGGGCCAAGCGATCGATTACCGGAGACTATATCGCCCATCGGCGTGAGATTGCGGTGCCGAAGCGTCGCCGTAAGGTGCGTAAGACCGCGCAGCTGCGCGTGGTCGGTGCACGCGAAAACAACTTGAAGAACATCAATGTCAATTTCCCGCTTGGTGTTTTCACCGTTGTCTCCGGCGTCTCCGGATCCGGCAAGTCGTCGCTGGTCAACACGATTCTGTACCCCGTTCTGGCCGACAGGCTCAACGGTGCGCGCATTGTACCGGGCAAGCATACGCGTGTGGAAGGCCTCGACCAGGTGAAGAAGGTCATCCACGTCGATCAGAACCCCATCGGGCGTACGCCTCGTTCGAATCCGGCCACATACACCGGCGTATGGGATAAGATCCGCGCCCTGTTCGCCAAAACGCCAGAGGCCCAGGTGCGTGGCTATGGCCCCGGCCGCTTCAGCTTCAATGTCAAGGGCGGGCGCTGCGAGGCCTGCCATGGCGATGGCACATTGAAGATCGAAATGAACTTCCTGCCCGACGTCTACGTGGAATGCGAAACCTGCCACGGCAAGCGCTATAACCGTGAGACCCTCGAAGTGACGTACAACGGCAAAACCGTTGCAGACATCCTCGACATGCCCATCGAGGAGGCCGCCGAGTTCTTCAAGGCGTACACCGGCATCTCGCGTTATCTGAACACGCTTGTGGATGTCGGGCTCGGCTATATTCGTCTCGGTCAGCCTGCCCCGACGCTTTCCGGCGGTGAATCGCAGCGCGTCAAGCTTGCCACCGAACTGCAGCGACGTTCCGATGGCAAAACCGTGTATATACTCGACGAACCGACCACCGGTCTGCACTTCGAAGACGTCAATAAGCTGCTCAAGGTATTGCAGGGACTGGTCGATAAGGGCAATACGGTTATCGTCATCGAGCACAACCTCGATGTGATCAAATCCGCCGACTGGGTGATCGATCTTGGACCGGAAGGCGGCGACGGCGGCGGCACGGTCATTGCCGAGGGCACGCCTGAGCAGATTGCCCAGTGTGAGGGATCCTGGACCGGTAAGTTCCTGAAAACGATGCTATGAGTTCGATATTTGAGAAACACAGTCCCGACGAATGGCAAAAGACGGCCTCGGCCTTGCTGCATGAGCAGCGGAGTCAGCGCCCAGGAACCGAGGAAGGCAGGGGAGTGAATAGGAACGGTGCGCCCCTGCTGGGTGACACGCGTGATCTGTTCCGGCCGAAGACCTCCGATATTCCGGCCGAGCCGGGCGTCTATAAATGGCGCGATGGCGAAGGGCGTGTCATCTATGTCGGCAAGGCGAAGAACCTGCGCAATCGTCTGACCAATTATTTCCAGCCGCTGTATCAGCTGCATCCACGCACGCAGACCATGGTGCTTACCGCCCGCAGTTTGGAATGGACCGTGGTCGGTAGCGAGCTGGAATCGCTGACATTGGAATATACGTGGATCAAGGAGTTCGATCCACGGTTCAATGTGCAGTTCAAGGATGATAAGACCTACCCGTATCTGGCGGTGTCCATCGGCCAGGATTATCCACGCGTATGGGTGACGCGCAGTCGCAACCGCAGGGATAGCAGGTATTTCGGCCCGTATGCCAAGGTGTGGCCGATGCGGCATAGTCTTGACGCGCTGCTGCGCACCTTCCCTGTCCGCACCTGCAACAACAACGCGTTCCATAAGGCCGAGCTGACAAATCGTCCATGTCTGCTTGCATCCATCGGCAAATGCTCTGCGCCATGTGTCGGGCGTATCGGCAAGGCGGAGCATCGTCGCATGGTCGAGCAGCTGGTGGGGGTGATGACCGGGCGTATTGGCAAATCCTATATCGCGCAACTCACCCGCGACATGAAGTCGGCCAGTGCCGACCTGGAATTTGAGAAGGCCGCGCGTCTGCGCGACGAGATCCAGCTGTTGTCCACGGTGGTGCAAAGCAATGCCGTGGTGATGGACGATCAGGTCGACGCCGACGTATTCGGATTCGCCACCGATGAGCTTGAGGCATCCGCGCATGTCTTCTTCGTTCGTGCGGGTTCGATTCGCGGCGAGCGTAATTGGAGCGTCGAACGCGTCGAGGACATCGATGATGCCGATCTTATGGCCGATCTTATGGTGCGTGTGTATGCGGAGTCTGTCGGTGCTGACGAATCGGGATTTTCCACTGTCGACGCCGGCACGCGTATCGTCACATCGCGAGATGCGCTGGCGCCTACGCAGACGGTTACCGCTACGGATGCCGTATCCCGTGCGCAGGCAACACGCGAACGGAACCAGCGGCAGGAACAGACGGGGCGTGCCGATCTGCTGGCGCCGGTGGCTCCCGTGCCACGTGAGGTCATCGTTCCCATTGAACCGAATCGGCGCGAGGAGATCGAACAGTGGCTGACGGACTTGCGTGGGGGAACGGTATCGATACGTGTCGCCGTGCGCGGTGATAAGAAACAGCTCATGGATCGTGCGAACGAGAACGCCTCACAGGCGTTGCAGCGTGCGAAGATGAGTCGTGTCAGCGATATGGGCGCCCGCACACGCGCCATGAACGAGGTGGCGGAGGCCTTGGGTTTGGAGGAGGCGCCGCTGCGTATCGAGTGCTACGACATCTCGAACACGGTGGGCGGTGCATTCCAGGTTGCCTCCATGGTGGTGTTCGAGGACGCGGTCGCGAAGAAAAGCGAATATCGGCGTTTCGCCATACGAGGCGATGACGGCAAGGGTGCGCTCGATGATCTTTCCGCATTGTATGAGACTCTGACCCGACGATTCCGCCACGGCAATATCGCAGGCGATT
This sequence comes from Bifidobacterium angulatum DSM 20098 = JCM 7096, assembly GCF_001025155.1. Classification (NCBI taxonomy): domain Bacteria; kingdom Bacillati; phylum Actinomycetota; class Actinomycetes; order Bifidobacteriales; family Bifidobacteriaceae; genus Bifidobacterium; species Bifidobacterium angulatum. The sequence continues at coordinate 943,445 of NZ_AP012322.1, forward strand.
CGGGGGAAAGCATGGAGGCGGAGCGTGCGGTTGCCGGCGCTACCGGTGGCACGAAGGCCGGGCAAGACGGTCTGGATGATGAAGCGGAGGTCGTGCGACAGAATCCGGATCGGCGTCATTTCGCCTATAAGCCGAATCTTGTGGTGGTCGATGGCGGCAAGCCGCAGGCCATGGCCGCGGCGAAGGCCCTTAAGGATTGTGGGGTCACGGATGTCGCGGTCTGCGGACTGGCCAAGCGTCTCGAAGAGGTCTGGGTCCCCGACGATGACTATCCGATTATTCTCAAGCGTCAGTCCGAGGGAATGTATCTTCTGCAGCGCGTACGTGACGAGTCACACCGATTCGCCATCACCTATCATCGTCAGATGAGAAGGAAGGGCTCGCTGCGCAGTGCGCTTGACGGCATCCCCGGTATCGGCGAGCAGTATCAGAAACGTCTGCTTGCGCAGTTCGGTTCCGTCAAGGCCATGCGTTCGGCCAGCGTCGAGGATTTCGAAGCGGTCAGGGGCATCGGACATGCCAAGGCGCAGGCGTTGTATGATGCTCTGCATGCCGGTGAATCGGCTGATGATCGCTGAGGGGCGAACGGCGGCACGGTATGGGCGTGTGGTGACGCTACCATGGAGGCAGAGAGAAGGAGATAAGGGTATGACCATTATCAACCATCGCTGTGCCGTACTGGGCAAGCCCATCGCGCATTCGTTGTCGCCGGTGCTGCATAATGCGGCGTACCGTGCTATGGGTCTTGACGATTGGCATTACGGCAAATACGAGGTGGGCGAAGGCGATCTCGAGGGGTTTCTGCGGTCTCTTGATCCCCAGTGGGCCGGGTTGAGCCTGACCATGCCGTTGAAAAAGACGATTCAGCCGTATGGGGAACCGTCGAACATGTGGGCGAAGGAGCTCAATGTCGCCAATACCGTCGTGTTCGACTGGGCAGCCCCGCATCCCTCAGGTATTTCCGGTATTCCGGCGATCAGGCTGTACAACACCGATGTGCTGGGCATCCAACTTGCCTTCGAGCACGCCTATGGGGTTCGTGGGGTTGTCATCCCAGGCGATCGATCGAGAGAGGCCGTCATTATCGGCAACGGCAACACGGCGACCTCGGCGCTGGCCGCCTGCACGATGATGCCGGATATCGGCCATGTGACGGTCATGGCCCGCCATCCGGGCAAGAATCCCGATCTCGAACCGTTGGCGCGCAAATTCCTGCCGGGCGAGCACCCCATCGATATCGTCGGCATGGACGATGCCGTTGGCGTGCTGAGCAAGGCGGATGTCGTCATCAACACCATTCCCGGTCATGCGGCCGACGGCATCGCCCAGGAACTGTCTGATGCCGTCTCGTCCGTGACGGGAACATTGCTGGATGTCGTGTATGATCCGCGTCCCACCGATCTGATGAAAGCCTGGAAGGGGCACGGCGGTGCGATCATAGGCGGTGAGGAGATGCTGCTGTACCAGGCCATGATCCAGGTGTGGCTGATGACCGGCGTATGGGATGGTGACCCGCCGAGTGAGGCAATGGATGATTCGAAACGTGACAGTGCGCTGGAATCGGCCATGCGCAAAGCGCTAGAGGAGGCGTTGTGATGAACGATGGGTTCACGAATGCGATGCAGCCAACCATCAGCGAGGCGAATCTGCCTGCGCCGGCCAGCACATTCGAAGTGCTGCTTATCACAGGCATGTCGGGGGCTGGGCGTTCCCATGCGGCGGATTGTCTGGAGGATATGGGCTGGTATGTGGTCGATAACCTGCCGCCCAAGCTGTTGGTGCCGCTTGTCGACATGATGACCAATGCGGCCGGGCCTTCGACGAAGGTCTCCGATAACGCCGCCGTCCACAAGTTGGCTGCCGTGATCGATGTGCGTTCCCGCGCCTACTTTGACGATCTGAACGAAGTGCTCAGCCATCTCGACGATCTCGGCGTCCGCACGCGGATCCTGTTCCTTGATGCCAATGACGATGTGCTGGTGACCCGATACGAGAAGGTGAGGCGTCCGCATCCGCTGCAGCACGGCAATAGCCTTATCGACGGCATCAAGGAGGAACGCCAGCTGCTGCAAGGGCTTAAAGAACATGCCGATATGACCATCGACACCTCTCGGTTGAATATCCATCAGCTGTCTACGAAACTGTACGAGGCGATGGTTGGCTCGGGGCCGTCGACGGTGTCCGTTCATATCTTCAGCTTCGGCTTCAAATACGGAACTCCCACGGATGCCGATTTCGTTGCGGATGTGCGGTTCCTGCCCAACCCGTACTGGGTGCCGAGCCTACGTGAGTTGAATGGACAGGATAAGGCGGTGTCCGATTACGTGCTGTCCAGCAGTGGGGCGATGGAATTCCTTGATGCGTACGAGAAGGCGCTGATGATCGCCATCGACGGCTACGCGAAGGAAGACAAGCATTTTGTGACCATTGCGGTCGGGTGCACCGGCGGGCAGCACAGATCCGTGGCAATGAGCGAGGCGTTGGCGAAACGGTTGCGTGCCCATGGGCTTGAGGTCAGTGTTTCCGCGCGTGAGCTGCGTCGCCGCCGTTGACGGTCTCATCGCGCATTGGCAATAATGCTCACATGGCGAGACGAGTGGTTTTAAAATAGCGAAATCTGAGAGAGTCTTGTCCAAGTAGGTCGGTATCACAGAACTTCGGTGAAGTCGTGTGTGATTCCCGCGACAGGTCTGCATAGAGCAATGGAACAGAAGAATTGAGGAGGTCTGCTCTTGGCGTTTATCGATGATGTGAAGAGCGAGCTTGCTGAGCTGGAAGATGAGAAGGTGGACGCCCGTAAGGCGCAGGTCACTACTATGATTCGCTTCGCAGGCGGCTTTATGAATAACGCCCAGAAGCAGATCGTCATGCTTGCCACGTTTGATTCTCTGATTGCGGCTCAGTGGTTGAAGAACAACATCGAAGAGCTGTACAACCTTGAGGCGCATCTTGCCACGTCCACGCGCACCACGCCTAAGGGGACGCATCAGTACCATGTCGTCAAGGTCGAGCGCGGAGCGGTGAACCTTGCTGTCGCCACCGGTCTTATCGACCGCAACAGGGCCGTCCGCGGACTGCCGGCAAAAATCGTGCAGGGTAAGATCGCCCAGGTGCGTGCCGCATGGCGTGGTGCCTTCATGGCCAGAGGAATCCTCTCCGATCTCGGCAAGAATCCCTATATGGAGATCATCTGCCCCAGCAATGAGGCGGCTATGGCGTTGGCCGGCTTGGCTCGGCGTCTCGGCATCACCGCGAAACCGCGTCAGCTCAGCAAATCCTTCCGTGTGACGCTCACCGACCCGGATTCCATCGAGCGTATGCTCAATTCCATGGGCGCAGTGCATTCGTCCCGTGACTGGACCGGAAAACGATCCGATGGCGAAACCCGTTCCAAGGCCAATCGACTGGCCAATTTCGATGATGCGAATATGCGCCGAAGCGCCAAGGCCGCAGCCGAGGCGTGCGACAAGGTTCGTCAGGCCTTCGACATGTTCGAGAAGAATGGCATCGATGTACCGGAGAACCTGCGCGTGGCCGGTAAGCTTCGTCTTGAGCATGGCGATGCCAGCCTTGAAGAGCTGGGGCGTCTTGCCGAACCCCCGATTTCCAAGGACGCCATCGCCGGCCGTATCCGTCGTCTGCTTCAGCTGGCGGAAAAGACATCCCGTTCGCTTTCCTGAACGGTTCAGAAAAATTTTGAGGTAAATCCTCTGTTTCAGGCCCACCCGAGTGGTGGGTCTGTTGTATTATGCGAAGTGGTAAGAACTCGCCGCTTTCCGCGTTACGCGGTTAGGAAAGGATACACATGAAGACACTCAAGGATCTTGGAGATCTCAAGGGCAAGCGCGTTCTGGTTCGCGCTGATTTCAACGTCCCGCTGGACGGCACCACCATCACCGACGACGGTCGCATCAAGGCCGCTCTGCCGACCATCAAGGCCCTGCGCGAAGAAGGCGCCAAGGTCATCCTGATGGCTCACCTCGGCCGTCCGAAGGGCAAGGTCGTTCCGGAGCTGTCCCTGGCTCCGGTTGCCGCTCGCCTTGGCGAACTGCTTGGCGTTGAGGTTCCGCTGGCAGCCGACACCTATGGTGAGGATGCACAGGCCAAGGTCGCCGCAATGAACGACGGTGACGTTGTGCTGCTGCAGAATGTGCGCTTCAACCCGGAGGAGACCAGCAAGGATCCGGAAGAGCGCGCCGCATACGCCAAGAAGATCGCCGCTCTCGGCGAGGCTTTCGTGTCCGATGGCTTCGGTGTCGTGCACCGTGCCCAGGGCTCCAACTACGATGTGGCCGCTGATCTGCCGGCCGCCGCTGGCCTGCTGGTCGAGAAGGAAGTCAAGGCTCTGTCCCGCGCCACCGAGAACCCGGAACGCCCGCTGACCGTTGTGCTTGGCGGTTCCAAGGTCTCCGACAAGCTCGGCGTGATCGACAACCTGCTGGACAAGGCCAATCGTCTGGTCATCGGCGGCGGCATGGCCTACACCTTCCTCAAGGCCAAGGGCTATGAGGTCGGTACTTCCCTGCTGGAAGAGGATCAGATCGAAACCGTCAAGGGCTACATGGAGCGCGCCGAGAAGAACGGCGTTGAGCTTGTACTGCCGACCGATGTCGTGCTGAACCCGGTCTTCCCGAAGTCCGACGAGGACATCGCTCCGGAAGTCGTGGCAGCCGACGCCATTCCGGCCGACAAGATGGGTCTGGACATCGGCCCGGAGTCTCAGAAGCTGTTCCACGACAAGATCGTCGATTCCAAGACCGTCGTGTGGAACGGCCCGATGGGCGTGTTCGAGGTCCCGACCTTCGCCGAAGGCACCAAGGCCGTGGCACAGGGCCTGGTCGACGCTACTGCCGCCGGCGCATTCACCATTGTCGGTGGCGGCGATTCCGCTTCCGCAGTGCGCAACCTCGGCTTCCCCGAGGACGGCTTCTCCCACATCTCCACTGGTGGCGGCGCTTCCCTCGAGTTCCTTGAAGGCAAGGAACTGCCTGGTCTGAAGGTGCTCGACTGAGAGAACGGTTCTTTCTGGAACCATTGATGTGATTGGTTGAGGGGCGGCTCTGTGAGGAACTGCCCCTCACCCTTTACGATAAGGAGTCGTGCTTATGGTAGCGAAGCGCAAGCCGCTGGTGGCAGGCAACTGGAAGATGAATTTCGATCATCTCGAAGCCACATATTTTGTACAGAAGCTTGCCTGGCTGCTGAGAGATGCGCGATTCAACTATAGGCGTTGCGAGGTCGCGTTATTCCCGTCGTTCACTTCGCTGCGCAGCGTTCAAGTGCTTGTCGAAGCCGACAAGCTGCATATCAAATATGGCGCCCAAGCGGTTTCCGTGACGAATCAGGGTGCCTTCACCGGCGATATCTCGGCTGACATGCTCGCCCACCTCGGATGCACATATGTGATTATCGGCCATTCCGAGCGGAGAAAATACCATCCTGAGGATGATGCCAATATCGTCGATCAGGTACGTGCGGTACTGGCTGCGGGGATGCGTCCGATTCTGTGCGTGGGGGAGAGCTTCGAGGAGCGTCGTCAGGGCATTGAGCTTGATTTCGCGGTCGGTCAGGTGCGTGACGTTACCCGTGATCTGAACGAGGACGAGGCTGCCAAACTGATCGTCGCCTACGAGCCGGTGTGGGCTATCGGCACCGGCATGGTCGCTACGCCGGATTCCGCACAGGATGCCGCACAGGCGATCCGTGCCGATCTCAAAGAGACGTTCCAGTCGAAGGTAGCCGATAGCGTACGTATTCTTTATGGCGGTTCGGTGACTTCGAAAAACGCCGCGGAACTCATCGCGGAGCCTGACGTGGATGGCTTCCTGGTGGGCGGGGCTTCGCTTGACGCAAATGAATTCGCCAAGATATGCCGTATCGCAGACGGGTCGAACGCGTAAGACCGTTCGTTCCCACCATGTAAACCGCAATATGGTCTTCTCAAGACGTTGCGCTATGCTATAGCACAGTTGTATTGAAACCCGGAGGTAATTGACTCGTGACTGCTGTCAAGATCGCACTTGAGATTGTTGTTGTGCTGCTCAGCTGCTTGCTGACGCTGCTTATTCTTATGCATAAGGGCAAGGGCGGCGGCCTCTCCGACATGTTCGGCGGTGGTCTTACTCAGAACGCGGGTACTTCCGGCGTGGCAGAGAAGAATCTGAATCGTTGGACGGTTATTATTGCGCTGCTCTGGGTCGCGATCATCATCGCTCTTGGATTGCTGAGCAAGTTCGGTCTTATCTGAGTCATCCGTGTGCGGCGTCGGTTCATGGTGAATACCATGGGCCGGCGTTTTTGTTTATCCTTGATTTTTTGGGAAAGGGACATCACGATGGTTTCCGTGAACAGTAATAAGGTTGTTGTGGTCGGCACCGGCCAGGTTGGTTCGACCACGGCGTTCAGCATCATCACGCAAGGATTGTGCAATGAGCTGATACTGATCGATCCGGCTCAGAGCAAGGCGATGGGCGAGTGCAGGGATCTTGATGATGGCAGCGAATTTCTGAATCGTCATGTCAAGGTGCGTGTAGGCGACTATTCCGATTGCGGTGACGCCGATGTCGTTGTCATCACCGCTGGTCGTCGCCCGCCGAAGAACGCCGATCGAATGGGGGAGCTGCAATTCACGTTGGGTATCATCGGAGACATCACCGATGGCATCATGTCCAGCGGTTTCGATGGCGTGATCGTGGTGGTGTCCAATCCGGTGGATGTAATCTCATGGTACGTGTGGAAGCGCAGCGGACTGTCACGCACCCAGGTGCTGGGTACCGGAACGGCGCTTGATACCTCTCGACTGAAGACCATTATCGGCGAGGAGACCGGGCTGGACCCGCGTAACGTCGGCGGTTTCGTCATGGGGGAGCATGGTAACTCCCAGTTTGTCCCCTGGTCGGCCGTTTCGCTCGGCGGCAAACCGTTCGCCCAATTCCTTGCCGACAACAGGAATCGGTTCTCTTCCGTTTCCACCGATGATCTGGAATCCAAGACGCGCGATCGCGGCAATGTCATCAAAGATGCCAAAGGCGGAACGAATTTCGGTATCGCTTCCACGGTTGCCGGGATCGTTCAGACGATTCTGTGGGACGAGCGGCGTATTGTTCCCGTCTCCACATTGCTCGACGGCGAATACGGCGAGCATGATGTGTTCCTGGGCGTACCCACCGAGCTACGCGCCAATGGTGCCAACGAGATCGTCGAATTGACATTGACCGATGAAGAGCAAGCCAAGTTGCACCATTCCGCGCAGATCGTGCGCTCGTATTGCGAGGGGCTGCTGTGATGCATAACGCAAAGGCCGGTGATGACCGTATGCCGACATCGATGCTGATCGCCGATCTTGATGGCACGCTGTTGCATGACGCACAGGTATTCGAGGATCGTTTCATCACGCAGCGTTCCATCGATACGATTCGTCGTATGCATGACACAGGGGTGAAGTTCATAGTCGAGACCGCCAGACCGGTGAGTACTGGGTATCGGTTCGTCGAGCAGCTTCCTGTAGATGGCGTGGCGTATCTGAATGGCGCGCTGATTGATATCGACCCGGCACTGTCGGATTACGACATGCTCACGAGTGGGGTGATGCCATCCGACGGACACCTGATGAAAATAGGCTTCTCGTCAGGCCGCGCATGCGAGGTATGCCGATTCCTGTTGGACGAGATGCCGGGATTGAAGATCGGCATCGTGATGGACGATGTGCGGTATACGAATTTCGATGTCAGCGTGTATTGGAAAACACAGACTTGGCGGTATACCGATTTCAAGGATGTTCCCGATGGCATCAGCGATAAGATCATCATGTTTCCGGAGCCCGAGCAGTGGGCTCGTCTGCGTACGCTGATCCCCGCCGATTTCGATGTCCATATTTCCGAAGGATCGTTATGGATGCTGATGAATCCCCAGGCGAACAAGAAGCATGCGCTTGATGTTTTCGCCGACTGCTTCAACGTGCCTGTATCGCGGACGGCGTCCTTCGGTGATGATTTGGTCGATATCGACATGCTTCAACGTTCCGGCAGGGGAGTGGCTGTGGCCAATTCCAATCCGGAGGTTCTGAAGATCGCCGATGAGGTCTGTCCCGCCAATAACGAGGATGGCGTGGCACAGTGGATTGAATCGCGTCTGCTATAGGAAAGCCGTTCGTCATGGTACCGACGTAAGTTCAAAATCGAATGAAATTGAACTTGCGTCGGAACTGTTTGCATAAATGTTACATTCAAGATTGAACTTTTCATAGGACTGTCGGCCGGGCGGTGTTAGACTTTGAACCAGTGTTTCCGTCAAATTGAACTGGAGGGACGGTATGGCTGAAGATTCGTTTGCTGCCCGGCTCAATGAGATCATGGCGCTTCGGGGAATGAAGCAAATTGATTTCGTGCATGAGGCCGAACGGTATGATGTTAAGCTCGGCAAGAGCCATATGAGTCAATACGTGAGCGGCAAGACAGTACCCCGACCAGACATCGCTCATTTTCTTGCCGCAGTGCTGCGGGTGAACGAGCAATGGCTGATGGGAGAGGACGTTCCCATGGAACACGATATCGCCTCATTGCCTGAACGGGATGAGCGGACGAACGAATCGCAGGAAACAACAATGCCGCAATCGGAGGAACATAAGCCAATGCGTACTTTTACCAAATCTCACAAACTCGATAATGTACTCTATGATGTCCGCGGGCCGGTCGTAGACGAGGCGGATCGTATGGAAGCGGCCGGCACTCATATTCTGAAACTCAATATCGGCAACCCGGCTCCCTTCGGATTCCGTACCCCCGACGAAGTGGTATACGATATGGCGCAGCAGCTGTCTGATACGGAGGGGTATTCTCCGTCAAAGGGTCTGTTCACCGCACGCAAGGCGATTATGCAGTATGCCCAGCTGAAGAATCTGCCTAATGTCAGCATCGATGGCATCTATACCGGCAATGGCGTCAGCGAGCTCATCAATCTCAGTATGTCCGCCTTGCTCGATAACGGTGACGAGGTTCTTGTACCGGCGCCGGATTACCCGCTATGGACAGCATGCGTGAACCTGGCCGGAGGCACCGCCGTGCATTATGTCTGTGATGAGGAATCCGAATGGTATCCGGACATCGACGATATGAAGGCCAAGATCACCGATAAGACCAAGGCCATCGTGATCATCAACCCGAACAATCCGACCGGCGCATTGTATCCGAAGGAGGTGCTGGAGCAGATCGTCCAGGTCGCCAGGGAGCATCAGCTCATCATCTTCTCCGATGAGATCTACGATCGCCTGGTTATGGACGGCCTCACCCATACCTCCATTGCGTCTTTGGCACCGGATCTGTTCTGTGTGACGTTCTCCGGGCTGTCCAAGTCCCATATGATTGCTGGATATCGTGTCGGCTGGATGGTGCTCAGCGGTAATAAACGTATAGCGAAGGACTATATCGAGGGGCTGAACATGCTGACCAACATGCGTATCTGCTCGAATGTACCGGCACAGTCGATTGTGCAGACTGCCCTGGGCGGGCATCAGAGCGTGAACGACTATATCGTTCCCGGTGGTCGAATCTATGAACAGCGCAACTACATCTATGAGGCGCTGAATTCCATCCCGGGGGTGTCCGCTAAAAAGCCGAAGGCCGCGTTCTACATCTTCCCGAAAATCGATGTGAAGAAATTCAATATCACCAATGACGAGCAGTTCGCCCTTGATCTGCTTAGGGATGAGCATCTTCTGGTGGTGCACGGCGGCGGGTTCAACTGGAAGAATCCCGATCATTTCCGCGTGGTCTACCTGCCGCGCATCGAAGTGCTTAAGGATGCCATCGGAAAGCTCACCGACTTCCTGGAGTACTACCACCAGTGATATCCATGATTGTATGAGTCGTCGATACCGGTGATCGGACGGACGACAGAAGCGATGGTTCCGTTCCCTACCATGCATCGGTTGGTGGAGTGGAACCACCGCTTTCGTTTGCGCTGACGTGGCATGATCGAACGGTCGCGCTGATGACTGCGTTGAGTCAGCTGTCTGCTACGAAGAATCCCCGCCATCTGATGATGACGGGGATTCTTCTAGCTATATACCGTTGAACGGTGCTGTATCAGCGAATGATTCAGCCGTTGACGCGGTCGATGCCAGCCTGGACGTCAGCGAGAACGGTGTCCCAGGACTTGATGAAGGCGGCAACGCCGTCGGCTTCCAGCTTGTCGGTGACATCCTTGATGTTGATGCCGAGCTCAGCCAGCTTGTCCATGATGGCGTGGGACTCTTCGTAGGTGCCCTGGATGGAGGCAGCGCCGTTGCCGTGATCGGCAAGAGCGTTCAGGGTCTTCTCCGGCATGGTGTTGACGACGAACGGGGCAACCAGCTCGTCGACGTACTTGCAATCGGAGTAGGCGGCGTTCTTGGTGCCGGTGGAGGCCCACAGCGGACGCTGCTTCTTGGCACCCTTGGCTTCGAGCTCAGCCCAGCGCGGATCGTTGGCGAACTTGTTCTCGAACAGTTCGTAAGCGAGACGAGCGTTGGCGACGGCAGCCTTGCCTTCGAGGGCCTTGGCCTCGTCGGAGCCGTTGGCTTCCAGCAGCTTGTCGACGGCGGTGTCCACGCGGGAGACGAAGAAGGAAGCGACGGAGCCGATGTGCTTCAGATCGTGGCCGTTGGCGGCAGCCTGGGCGATGCCCTCGATGTAGGCGTCGATGACCTGCTCATAGCGCTCCAGGGAGAAGATCAGGGTGACGTTCACGGAGATGCCCTTGGCCAGGGTGGCGGTGATGGCCGGCAGGCCTTCGAGGGTTGCCGGGATCTTGATCATGGCGTTCGGACGATCGACCTTAGCCCACAGTTCCTCAGCCTGCTTCTCGGTGGCTTCGGTCTCGTGAGCCAGGCGCGGGTCGACCTCGATGGAGACGCGACCGTCAACGAAGTCGGTCTTCTCGGCGATCTCGCGGAAGATGTCGGTGGCGTTGCGCACGTCGGTGGTGGTGAGTTCGCGTACGGCGGTCTCAACGTCAACCTTGCCCAGTTCCTTCAGCTGCGGGTCGTACGGGCCGACCTCGTGCAGAGCCTTCTGGAAGATGGACGGGTTGGTGGTGACGCCGACGACGTTCTTGTTGGCGATCAGGTCCTGCAGGGAGCCGGACTCGATGCGGGAGCGGGACAGGTCGTCCAGCCAGATGGAAACGCCGGAATCGGACGTGCGCTGAGTTGCTTCAGTCATTTGTTTTTTCTCCTTATATTCCGTTATGGAACAAATCTGTTATATCAGGGGGAGGGACGCCGATATGCTGCGACGTCCCTCCGTGGAATCACTTTGCGGCTTCGACTTCGGCGATGGAGGCCTTGGCGGCTTCCACCACATGCTCAGCGGTGATGCCCAGATCGATCATGTTCTGAGCGCCATCGCCCTGCAGGCCGAACTGCTCGATGGACACCGGCTTGCCGTAGGAGCCGAGGTACTTGTACCACGGCATGGCAACGCCGGCCTCGACGGACACGCGAGCCTTGACGGCGGACGGCAGCACTGCCTCCTTGTATTCGGCGTCCTGCTCCTCGAACCATTCGACGCACGGCACGGACACGACGCGAGCCTTGATGCCCTCGCCGGCCAGAGTCTTGGCAGCGGCCACGGCCCACTGGACTTCGGAACCGGTGGCCATGATGATGACGTCCGGGGTGCCCTCGGTGTCGATGAGCACGTACGCGCCCTTCTTCACGCCGTCCTTGGCCTTCTCGGCGGTCTCGGCGAGCACCGGGACGCCCTGACGGGTCAGAACCATAGCGGTCGGCAGGGTGTTCTTCTTCTCGAAGAAGTAGCGGTAGGCTTCGGCGGTCTCGTATGCGTCGGCCGGACGAGCGACCTCGAGCTGCGGGACGGCGCGGAAGGAAGCCAGGTGTTCGACAGGCTGATGGGTCGGGCCGTCTTCGCCGACTGCGACGGAGTCGTGGGACCACACATACAGGTTCGGAATCTGCATGAGGGCGGCCAGACGTACGGCGGAACGCTCATAGTCGGAGAACATGAAGAAGGTGCCGCCGTACGGACGGGTGTGGGAACCCAGCAGGATGCCGTTGGTGATGGTACCCATGGTGAACTCGCGCACGCCGAAATGCAGCTGACGGCCGTACGGGCTGCAGACCGGCCACTGCTTGGTGGCGCACTTCGCCGGGGCGAAGGTCTCAGCGCCCTTAAGATCGGTCTTGTTGGAACCACCGAGGTCGGCGGAGCCGCCCCAGAGTTCCGGCATGACGGCGGCGATGGCGTTCAGCACGGAGCCGGAGGCGCCACGGGTAGCAATGTTCTTGCCGACTTCGAAGGTGTCCTCGAGATCGTCGAGAGCCTTGTCGAAGCCTTCCGGCAGCTCACCGGCCTTGATGCGGTCGTACAGAGCGGCCTTGTCCGGGTTGGCCTTACGCCATGCGTTGTACTTCTCATCCCATTCCTTGTGGGCTTCCAGGCCACGCTCGGCAACCTTGCGTGCGTGAGCCAGGGCTTCTTCGTCCACATGGAAGGACTCTTCCGGATCGTAGCCGAGGAGTTTCTTGAGGCCGGCGACGGCTTCGGCGCCCAGCTTGGAACCGTGGGAGGAGGGATCGTTGGTCTTGCCCGGAGTCGGCCATGCAATCAGGGTATCGACCTTGATGAGCTTCGGCTGGTTCGGGGCGGCCTTCTGAGCCTTGGCGATGGTGTCGGCCAGGCCCTCGACGTCCTCCTTGTAGGAGCCGTCGGGCTGGATGAAGCTGAACTCGTCGGTGTACCAGCCGTAGGCCTGGAAACGCTTGAGCACGTCTTCGGCCAGCACCAGGTTGGTATCGCCTTCGATCTGGATGCGGTTGGCATCGAAGATCACGGTCAGGTTGCCGAGCTCCTGGTTGGCGGCAAGGGATGCAGCTTCGCCGGAGATACCCTCTTCGATATCGCCTTCGCCGCAGATGACCCAGATCTTGTGATCGAACGGGGATTCGCCTGCCGGGGCCTCCGGGTCGAGCAGACCGCGCTGGTAGCGCTGGCCGTAGGCGAAGCCGATGGCGGAAGCGAAGCCCTGGCCCAGCGGGCCGGTGGTCATTTCGATGCCGGGGGTCAGACCGTATTCAGGATGGCCCGGAGTACGGGTGGCAGCGCCGCCACGGAAGTTCTTCAGGTCGTCCAGGGTCAGGCCATAGCCGGAGAAGTAGAGCTGAACGTACTGGGTGAGGGAGGCATGACCGCCGGAAAGAATGAAACGGTCGCGGCCTTCCCAGTTGGGATCGTTCGGATCATGCTTGATGAAGTGCTGATACAGCGTGTAGGCAATCGGCGCCAGAGAAACGGGGGAGCCGGGGTGGCCGTGTCCCGCACGTTCAACCGCGTCAGCAGAGAGGACCTTGGCCATCTTGATGGCACGCTCGTCGAGCTCGGTCTCCTTGAATTCGGTCATGGATTACTTTCCTTCCAATTGGTCGGGCCGCGTATCCGGCTTGTGCCGGGCGCATGACGCCCTCACATTGCGGTTCCTATGCTAGCGTCGCGATGCGACGTTACGTGCAATATCGTGCATTATTTGGCGTGTTTTGGTAATTCATGTTCTGTTAGCGTTCTCGTTTGTGGCGTACTTCGCTGCGAACGAACTTTTCCGTATGGCAGTGAAAAAGTTCGCTTACAATGAACGATGGTTTATGTACTGAGGAGGTATGCATGCAGCAATCACGCAGACTGTTGGTGCTGCGTGCCGTCGTCGAGGATTACATTCGTTCGCAGGAACCCGTCGGCTCGAATGCGATTGCCCGCAAGCATGATCTTGGCGTGAGCTCGGCTACGGTGCGTAACGACATGGCCGCGCTGGAGGATGAGGGGTATCTTACCCAGCCTCACACTTCGGCCGGTCGTGTGCCCACGGAAAAAGGGTATCGGTATTTCGTGGATCAGCTGGCCACGGTGGTGCCGCTTTCCGAAGCGCAGCGTCGTGGTATCGGGGAGTTCCTGTCGGGATCGGCAAATCTGCAGGATACCTTGCAGCGAGCTGCCCGCCTTCTTGCTCAGATTACCGGTCAGGTTGCCGTGATCGCCTCGCCGTCGCTGTCGAAATCGACGTTACGCCATGTGGAGCTTGTGCCGGTTTCTATGAATGTATTGCTTGCCGTGGTGGTCACCGATACCGGCAGGGTCGCACAGCATACCTTGCAGGTATCGGTTATGCCGTCGTCGGACGCCATCGCGCGTTTCACCGAGGCGTTGAACGCGGCATGTTCCGAACTGTCGTTCGCACAGGCCGCGCAGCGGATGCAATCGTTGGAGAACGATCAGCGCTTCATCGGATTCAAGGCATTGACGATGCAATTGGAGCATGCGTTCGTTTCGATGGCCGACGATGAGAACGCCAGCGAGTTATATATGTCCGGGGCCTCGCATCTGGCCCATCAGCATTCGGCTGCTGATATGGCTCCACTGTTCGATGCGCTTGAGGAGCAGGTGGTTCTTATGAAGCTGATGAGCGCATTGAGCGAGGAGTCGCTTCGGGGCGATGGCGTCAATGTCGCCATCGGGTCGGAAACCCATACGCCGGGATTGCTGAACGCCGCCGTGGTGACCAGTGGGTACGGTCATGCGGGTCATACGGGAGCGGCCGTTGCCGAAACGCCCGGGGACGAGAACGGTGTGGCGGAGCACTCCGATAAGCGTGATGACGTCGATGGCGAAACATCGCAGTCGACCATGACCGCGGTCCATGACGCCACGGGCGATCCGGTGGCCTTCGTCGGTTCGATCGGCCCGACCCACATGGATTATGCGACCACCATCTCCGCGGTACATGCCGTTGCGAGGTATCTGACGTCCTTTCTGGCGCATGAGGAACTGGGCAAGTGACCTTGCCTTGTGACAGAATTACCCGCTAGCAACCGAAAAGAGCAAAGGAACTGAGTAGAGTGGCAGACTATTACGAGGTACTGGGCGTTGACCGCAACGCAAGCGAGGATGAGATCAAGAAGGCCTATCGCAAGATGAGCCGTAAATACCATCCCGATATCGCCGGCCCGGAATTCGAGGACAAGTTCAAAGAGGTCAACAACGCCTACGAGGTGTTGGGCAATGCCGAGAAGCGCCGCATGTACGATTCCGGCGTCGACCCGAACAACCCGAATGCCGGTGGGTTCGGCGGCGGCTTCGATATGGGCGATATGGGCGATGTGTTCAGCTCGTTCTTCGGTGGTTCGTTCGGGGGATCCCAAGGTCCTGTTCCGCGTATGCAGCCGGGCCGTGATGCCCTGGCCAGCATGACCATTGAGCTGAAGACCGCGGTATTCGGTGGTACCGAGCAGGTGCGCGTCAACACGTTTATTCTGTGTCCGCAATGTTCCGGCACCGGTTCAGCCGATGGTTCCAAGCCCACTCCATGCCCCGACTGCCAGGGGCAGGGTATGCGACAGAAGGTTGTACGCACCATGCTCGGCCAGATGATGACCACGGCGCCGTGCGAACGTTGCGAGGGGCACGGCAATATCATCACCAACCCGTGTGCTTCCTGCATGGGGCACGGTCGTGTGCGCACCACACGAAGCATCGGCGTGCATGTGCCGGCTGGCATTCGCGACGACTCCCGTATTCGCTTGGCAAGTCAAGGCGAAGTGGGTGAATGCGGTGGTGCCGCAGGCGACCTGTATGTGGACATTCATATCAAGGCCGACAAGCAGTTCACTCGTGATGGCGACGATTTGCACTGCTGGGTACGCGTGCCGATGAGCTGGGCGGTGCTTGGCCACGAGATCGACATCGAAACGTTCGATGGCACCAAGAACCTGGAGGTGCCGGCGGGCTGCCAGCCGGAAGACACCGTAACGCTCAAGGGGCTTGGCGCAGGGCGCATGCGTGACGATGGCGAGCGTGGCGATCTGGTGGTGCATGTCGCTGTGGAGATCCCGACCAAGCTTTCCGATGACGAACGCGAATTGATGGAGCGGTTCGCCGATTCCCATGATGCCGATGCAAGCCATGTCGCACAAAGCTCTCGTCCTGCTGCCGCAAAGGGCAAGAAGGGGTTTTTCTCTAAGCTGAAGGATGCGTTGGGCTGAGATCGCCGTATGGGCCTGAATGCCGTGCGTTATAAGGTGTGCGGGCATGACAATGAATAGGGGGCCTCCCGCCGACTAGCGGGAGGCCCCCTATTCATTGTCTATGAAAAGCTCATCCTGCCATGGATGGGTCGATGGCAGGCAGTTTGCCGGTGATAAGCAGCAATGCGACGATTACGGCAAGTACAATGCGGTAAATGGCGAATGCCTTATAGGAGAAGGAGCTGACGAACTTCAGGAAGGCGATGATCACGATATACCCGATGAAGAACGCTACAATGGTTGCGGCAATGGTGGCGCCCCAGCCGGGGAAGGCTCCGATTGCGGCGCAGGCGTCGGCGGCTTTGGTCGCGGAGCATGCGCTGACGTCCTTCACCGCTGATACCGCTTCAAGAATACCTGCGCCGAATACGGCAGGAATGGCCATCAGGAAGCTGGTGCGTACTGCGGCTTCACGGGTATAGCCCATAGCGCGGCCGAAGGTGATGGTACCGCCGGAACGGGAAACGCCTGGAATAAGGGCGAGCATCTGTCCTACACCGAAAATCAGCGCGTCTTTGGCGGTCATGTCGTCCATTGTCTTGATCTGCTTGGATCGGGAATCGAACACCCACAGCAGCACGCCGAAGAGGGCAAGCACGGTGACGGTAATCCACAGGTTCCTCAGTGTCGTTTCGATGACATCCTTGAACAGCAGACCGGCGACCAGAATCGGCAATGTGCCGATAATGATGAACCAGCCCATCTGGGTGTCCCTGTTATGCGCACCGAGGCGTGATTTCCAGTCCTTGCCTTCCTTGCCGAATAGCGAGCCGAACCATGATCCCAGAATGCGGATGATGTCGCGTCGATAGTACAGGATCACCGCCAGTTCGGTGCCGATCTGGATGATGGCGGTGAATGCGGCTCCAGGGTCGCGGCCGATCATCAGGTCGCCGACGATGCGGATATGTGCGCTGGATGAAACGGGCAGGTATTCGGTCAGCGCCTGCACGAGTCCAAGAAAAATCGCTTGGAAAAAATTCATGATGTCGTTATATTCCCTAGTTCACTTCCGTGAATTATGAATGGTTACTGGTATTGACTGTTGCCACTTTACTCAGCGAATGCCACCAGGCGTAACTTTTGCCCATATCGTTCCGATTGTCTTACGCGATGCACACAATAAGGCCATCGACCGTTCAGAAAAAGGAGTCGTAATGGCGACATATCGTAAGCACAGGGCGTTTGCTCCGAAAGGTTTTTTCGAGTGCGAGGGACGTGGTCTGCAATGGTTGGGTGAAGCTCAATCCCAGGGTGGTTCTCGCGTCGTTGATGTGTTCGGCTGGTCAGACGGCTATCTTGACATCGAACGGGTCGATGCTGCCATGCCGACCATCGAGGCTGCCCGTTCATTTGGCGCGTCCCTGGCGAGGATGCATGATGCAGGCGCACCGTATTTCGGGTCTGCCCCTGACGGTTATGAAGGGACTTGCTATTTTGGTCCACTGCAGGATCCTGTGCCGATGGATACCGGCGAATGGGATGACGTGGCGACGTATTATGCGCAAGGTCGCCTGCGCCCCATGGTTGATCTTGGTGTGAAACGTGGCGAACTCGACCAGTATGACGTCGAGCTCACGGAGGATGTGATTGCCGCGCTGCCGGATCTGCTTGGACGAGCCGCTGCCGATAAGCCTGCGCGAGTACATGGTGACTTATGGAGCGGCAATGTCATGTGGACCGCGGATCGAGGCAAAACCGAAGCCGTGCTTATCGACCCAGCCGCACATGGCGGGCATCGTGAGGAAGACCTGTCTATGCTTGCCTTGTTCGGCATCACCTATTTCCGGGATATTATCGAAGGCTATCAATCCGTGCATCCGTTGAAGACCGGATGGCAGGAGCGTCAGACATTGTGGCAGCTGTATCCGATCGCCGGCCACTGTGTCTTCTTCGGAGGAGGATATGTGAGCCAATACCGTTCCATGTGCAGATCGCTGCTACGCTGATCCGCATCGACCAAGAGTACGGGGCGTCCAGGTTGTTGTATCCGGACGCCCCATGATTATGGCTGTGTGTAATTTATCGATGGCATTGCACCGGTCAGAATCTCTTCAGGAATTCCTCCGCTTCGTGGACCAGCTGATCGGCTTTGCGCGGATCTTCGGCGGATGCCTCGTCCTTGGCCTGCTTTGCCTTGTCCCAATCCTCTTCAAGATGGTGTACGTAATCTTCCAGTTGATTGCTGCATCGAACGAGCATGGAAGCTTTGGCCTGCCATTCCTGCGTTTCCTTGGCAAGCCCTGCGGTCTCGAATGTCGTGCCTAGTTTCCGTTCCAGCGTATTGAGTAACGCCAACGTTCCCATGGGGCAGTCGTCGTTACCCATATATTGGGGCACGGAAACCCATATTGACGTTCCCGCGAAGGAGTGGTCCCTAGCCATGGCCTCCAGAATGGTGGTGA
Organism: Bifidobacterium angulatum DSM 20098 = JCM 7096; assembly: GCF_001025155.1. Classification (NCBI taxonomy): domain Bacteria; kingdom Bacillati; phylum Actinomycetota; class Actinomycetes; order Bifidobacteriales; family Bifidobacteriaceae; genus Bifidobacterium; species Bifidobacterium angulatum. The sequence goes on from NZ_AP012322.1 coordinate 961,916, forward strand.
TGCCGACGGGGCCATTGTATTCGCCGCAATCGCATTCGCTGTTGCAGTCCATATCGTCGCACACGCCGATAGGGAGAGGCCTGGTATGAACGCAATCGGCGAACATGGATCCGAGCGTGATGATGCGGTTCACGCCAAGCTCCTCGGCGATGTGCAGACTTTCCCTGCAGTATTCGCGCCACCGATAGTTTGGCTCCGGGGCCAGCATTACAAGGCAATGCTTGGTGGGGGAGAGCGGAATATCGTAGAACGTGGTCTGCGGCCAGACAATACGCGCATGCCCGTTGACCCGGCATAAGGTCGGGCGTGATACCTGATAGTCGTAGTAGCCCTCGCAGCTGATGTGTTGGACTTCGCGCGCGTCATAGGCGTCAATGAGCTGATGAATGGCGTTTGTCGCTGCTTGGCATGCGTCGTTCCAGCCGCTGAATGCCGCAAGCATCACGGTTTCTCGTTCTTCACTCATATTTGGTAAGCATAGTCCGGAAATTCCGGGTTAGGTGCTGATATCATGCCGTTTACGCCGCAGGCGAGCAGACGCGACACGCCGGGTTTGCAAATCGGGCGGGAAGTACTATAGTAATTACTCGTGCTCAGGCAGGAACGACTGCTGGGAACACAAGGCGGACATAGCTTAGTTGGTAAAGCGCAACCTTGCCAAGGTTGAGACCGCGGGTTCGAGTCCCGTTGTCCGCTCTAGGTCCGAAGAGTTGACAGACCTTTACGGTGGGTTAGCCAAGCGGTTAGGCAGCGGCCTGCAAAGCCGTATAGACGAGTTCGACTCTCGTACCCACCTCTCGGACTGAGGCGGCATGCCGCCTATTTTTTGCAGACCTGGGCGGTTGGCGCAGAGGTAGCGCACTTCCCTGACACGGAAGGGGTCACAAGTTCGAATCTTGTATCGCCCACTCAAGCTGTAAAAAGGCTGGAGATAATTGAAGAGTTATGGGTGATTGGCGCAGCGGCTAGCGCACTTCCTTCACACGGAAGGGGTCGTAGGTTCGATTCCTACATCACCCACGAAATCCTTCGAGGATTTTTGCGGACATAGCTTAGTTGGTAAAGCGCAACCTTGCCAAGGTTGAGACCGCGGGTTCGAGTCCCGTTGTCCGCTCGATTGAACCCCGTTTTATACGGGGTTTTCTTGTATTCGTATTCGCCCATCGATGAGCAGCCTTTGACGCGATGACTGAGCCGTTTTCCTTTGACTTGCCATTTGTAATGAATTTGTGAAAAACCGAGAGGGTACTATCCACATTTTCCGTATGACTGGACATTGATTATCCGCATCCATCATGGTGGACTGACAAGGTCTTTGCCAGCAAAAGGAGATGAGATGACGACCGGGTATGGGTGCGACGGGGGAAAGACGCGACGAAGAATATGGGCGCATGTGGTCGAAGGTCGTGCGCGACTGATCAGGGTCTCTGTAGCATGCCTTCTGATCGTATTGGCGGCATCGACGCTATGTCTGGTTCAGACGGGACAAGGCAGTACGGTGGCGGTGGAGAGCAATGCATGCGATATGCGGCAGAAAGCTGCGGTAAGTGACGCGGATACGGGACATGAGGGGTATGTGGCGGTGATCTCCGCATGGGGAGACACCTGTCATGCTGTGTTCGACTGGCCATTGCGCAAACCGGTCAGTGTGCTGAAGGCATACGATGGGCCGGCGCAGCCGTGGCTTTCAGGGCATCGAGGCGTTGATCTGCAGACGCGGACGGGTGAGGAGATCCTCGCCCCTGGTGATGGGATGGTTTCGTTTACCGGAAAGGTGGCAGGCAAAGATGTGGTGAGCATTAAGTATGGGGACATGGCCTTGACTTTTGAACCGGCCATTACGGACATTGGCGTAGGGGCATCGGTACGTCGCGGGCAGCCCTTTGCCAAGGTGGGGGAGAGCTCCGACCATTGCGATAACGTATGCCTGCATTGGGGAATTCGCAGTGGTGAGAAAACATATCTTGACCCGGCATCCATGGTGTCTGCGTACCGCATTGTACTGAAGCCAAAGGCCGAGTAAGGAAGTTGGTCGCTGCTGCGGGTATATGCCATGAGTGCAACCTGGTCATATGGCGAGGGGATGCCGAAACAAACGGCATCCCCTCGTATGAGCCCGCATGAAAATACGCTGTCGACTACTTCTTCTTGGTATACATCTGCGTATTCAGCAAAGTGGCGTAATGCTTGATGACCTTCGGGCGGATAACCTTCATCGAAGCGGTCATCAGACCATTCTCCTGAGTGAATTCCTCAGGAAGGATAATGAACTTGCGTACGGATTCGGCGCGTGAGACGCCTTCGTTCGCCTGATCGACCCACTTCTGCACCTCGGCGCGTACCGCGGCATTGGACGCTGCCTCTTCCATGCTCATATGCTCGTCAAGTCCCTTGCTGGCGAGCCACGGGCGAAGCGAGGTCTCATCCAGAGTGATCAAAGCGGAAATGAACGGACGCTTGTCGCCCAGAACCAGCGCCTGCGATACGAACTCGCAGCGCTGAATGACCTCTTCGATCGGGCCGGGGGCGACGTTCTTGCCGCCAGCGGTGATGATGAGATCCTTCTTACGGCCGGTGATATACAGGAAGCCGTCATTATCGATACGCCCCAGATCGCCGGTGGCGTACCAGCCATCCTCGGTGAAGGCGGATTCGGTGGCCTCCTCGTTCTTGTGATACCTGGGGAATACGGAGGTACCTTTCACCTGGACTTCACCGTCTTCGGCGATGCGCAGGGAGAACCCGGGGAATGCCGTACCGACGGAACCCTGGTGGAAGGTCTCTCCGGGCACGGTAAAGGAGCATGGCGCGGTAGTCTCGGTCAGACCGTAGCCTTCATACACCGGTACGTTCGCGCCGCGGAAGAACTCGAGCAGTTTCGGATCCAACGGCGCGCCGCCGGCCACGATCCACTTGGCTCGTCCGCCGAGCACCTCACGCAACGGTGCATAAACCATCGGATCGAAGGCGGCACGCCGTGCACGCACCGTCAGGGATGCCTTGCCCTTCTCGCTGATCTCCTGCATATAGGTCTGCGCGGCAACCACGGCAGAGGCAAAGGCCAGCCCCTTGGCTCCATGACCGGCCTTCTGGGAGGCGGCGTTATACACCTTCTCAAGCACGCGCGGCACCACGATCATCACCGTAGGCTTGGCGACCTGCAAATCGGCGGTCAGTGTCTTGATGCCCTGCGCGATATAGATACGCAGTTCGCTGGCTACGCAGATGTAGTTGATGGCTCGTGCGAAGGAGTGTGCCTGCGGCAGGAACAGCAGCACGGTATTGCGCTTATCGCTCAACATCTCCGGCATGAAATCGGGAAGATTAAGCGCGGTGGCACAGTAATGCTCGTGCGTCATCTCCACGCCCTTCGGCGCAGCGGTGGAACCGGAAGTGTATACGATGGAGCACAGGTCGGTCTTCTTGACCGATTCGATGCGTTCGTCGAGTTCCTCATCGGTCACGCCTGCGCCGTAGGCCTTGAGCTCGTCCAGGCCGCCGGTATTGATGGTGATGATATGCTCCAGCGACGGGCATTCCTCGATGGCCCCATCGGCCTTCTCGCGCATATCGGTGTCCTGCACGATAAGCAGCCTGGCATCGGAATTGTTCACGATGTTGCGAATCTGCTCCGCGGAATCAGTGTCGTAGATGGTGGCCAGCACGCCGCCGACGGCCATGATGGCAGCGTCGGTGAGATTCCATTCGTAGCAGGTACGGCACATGAACGCCACACCGTCGCCCTTCTTCAGGCCGTATTTCATCAGTCCCTTGGCGATGGCGCGGGTCTCGGCAAGAAACTCATTGGCGGTCCGGTCTATCCATTCGTTGCCGTCCTTGTAGGTGTACAGAATGTCGTCTCCGCGCCGCGCCGCGCGATCGGCATACAAGTCGTAGATTGAGGTTCCCTCGTCCAGCGGCGGGTTGCCTTTGGTGGTGGAGGTCAGCAGACCTGTTTCGGGATCGATGTCGGTGATGGTCGGACGGTCGTGGCCCCATTCGTCGGTGTGGGGGAGCGTGATGCCGCTTTCGTCCTTGATGCCAATGCTTCCAGCGTAATCGGGCTGGTCTCCGGAGCTGCCGCTTCCCGGGTGCACGAAATCCGTACCAAGCTTCAGCGCTTTTCGAGTAAGATTGGTGGTCTGCTGCTTCAACGAAGAGATAACGGACACGTGATGCTCCTTGATACTGATCTGTTCTTGACTATCCAGTTCTCAAAGAAGCCAGTTTAATCCTCTTACCGCGACACGTCACCTTACGGTAGCGTAGGGAAACGGCCGCGTCAAACGTTACCAATATAAGCATTGGACTTCTGGGCCGATGGCGGCTGCGGCATGGTTCAGCTCAGTTGGTGGGAAAGACCATTCGGCCTTTTCGATTATTGACTACACTGATGCGACGTAGGAAAAAAAGGCAAGGCCAATAGCTAGAAAGGGCTCTTATGGCTGAACAGAAGGAAGCCACGGTGACCTTCGGTGTGCTCAACGAGACGTCGGATACTGAATCCCGCGTCGCGCTGACACCCGATATCGTCACCAGGCTCGGCAGGAATGGTATTTCCTGCATCATTGAAAGCGGCGCGGGCAACGCCGCCGAATATACGGATGAAGATTACCAGGACGCCGGCGCGACCGTTGCATCTCGCGATGAGGTTATTGCGACCGCGGATGCTTTGGGCTTTATCGATCGTCCGTCTGCGGAAACCGTCGCCAAGCTCAAAGCCGGTCAGTGGGTGATCGGCATGCTTGGCTCGTTCACCGACACCGCATATGTCGAATCGCTGTCCAACGCGGGTCTTGTGGGCGTCGCCATCGAAAAGCTGCCCAGGCAACTCAGCTCCGCCCAGTCCATGGACGAGATGACCTCCCAGAATTCCGTAATGGGCTACAAGGCCGCCATTACCGCAGCCAACGCCTACGGTGCGTTCCTGCCGATGATGACGACCGCCGCAGGCACCATTCGTCCCGCCAAGGCATTGGTGCTGGGCGCGGGCATCGCCGGCCTGCAGGCCATCGGCACCCTGAAGCGTCTCGGCGCGGTTGTCACGGCGTATGATGTGCGCCCCGCTTCCAAGGGCGAAGTCGAATCCCTGGGCGCCAAGTTCCTCGACCTTGGTCTTGATTTCTCCAAGGGTCAGGGTGAAGGCGGCTACGCACGTGCGCTGAGCGCCGAAGAGCAGGCTCAGCAGCAGGCGGCCGTCGATGAGAAGGCCTCCGGTTTCGACATCGTCATCACCACTGCCAAGGTTCCCGGTCGCAAGCCCCCGGTTCTGCTGACCAAAGCCGGCGTCAACGGCCTGCATCGCGGCGCCGTGATCGTCGATTGTGCTGCATCCGACCTTGGCGGCAACGTCGAAGGCTCCGCCGTAGGCGAACAGGTCACCGAAGGCGGCGTCAAGCTGATCGGCGCCCCGTATCTCGCCAGCGGCGTGGCGACCACCGCATCCAACCTGTTGAGCCGTAACGTGGCCGATGTGCTGAGCCACTTCGTACGTGACGGCAAGCTGGGCATGGATCTGACGGAAGAACTCGATAATGCGCTGGTCGTAGCCGGTCGAATCGAGACTGCAGAGAAGAAGGAAGAGAAGTAACCCATGCCTACTCTTGTTGTATCCATCACACTGTTTGTTCTGGCGTTGCTCATCGGCATCGAGGTCATCGGCAAGGTCCCTGCGACCCTGCATACCCCACTGATGTCCGGCGCAAACTCCATCCACGGCATCGTCATTGTCGGCGTCGTGATCGTGGCGGCCGAAGCCAACTCGCCGCTGGCCTACGTGTTCATCTTCCTGGCCGCCGTGCTGGGCACGATGAACGTCGTCGGCGGTTATGTGGTCACCGACCGCATGCTTGAGATGTTCAAGTCCAACAAGAACGAGAAGAAGGGCGGGGATAAGTGATGCAGACCGCAACCACTGCAGGCGCCATTGATATCGTCGCCTGGTTCGTCTACCTGTTCTCGGCCGTCATGTTCGTCGTCGGCCTACATTTCATGAATTCCCCGAAGACCGCCCGCAAGGGTAACCGTCTGTCCGCATTCGGCATGGTCGTCGCCGTGATCATGGCCTTCGTTGTGCTGTTCGCCAAGGGATTCGTTAACGTCGTTGCCATTGTCGTGCTGGTGGCTGGCATTCTGATCGGCGCCATCGCCGGTGTGGTTTCCGCCAAGAAGGTCAAGATGACCGACATGCCGCAGCTTGTCTCCGTGTTCAACACGGTGGGCGGTGGCGCCGCCGCGCTTGTCGCGCTCAACGACGTGCTCACCAAAGACGGCACCCCGGATCTTGTGGTGCTGATCACCGCCGGGCTCGGTATGCTCATCGGTTCCGTCACCTTCACTGGCTCGCTCATCGCCGCCGGTAAGCTTCAGGGCATCAAGTGGGTCAAGAAGCTGAGCATCCCGGGCAAGGGCGTATGGAATGTGCTGTTCGCGGTACTCGCCATCGCCTCCCTGGTCATGCTGTGCGTGCAGCCGCAGCAGCGCCTGCTGTGGTCGGTTCTGACCACCGTGTTCGCGCTGTGCTATGGTCTGGTCTTCGTCATTCCGATCGGCGGCGCCGATATGCCCGTCGTGATCTCCGTGCTGAATGCCTGCACGGGTACCGCGGTCGCCATGAGCGGTCTGGCCATCGATAACGTTGCCCTGATCGTCGCCGGTGCACTTGTCGGTTCCGCTGGCGTGACCCTGTCCATCCTCATGGCCCAGGCCATGAACCGTCCGCTGCTTTCCGTCCTTGCCGGCGGTTTCGGCGGCGGTTCCGGTTCCGCCGCCGCTGGCGACGGCCCTGAAGGCACCATGAAGGAGACCTCCGCCGACGATCTGGCGGTGCAGCTGGTCTACGCCGACAAGGTCATCTTCGTGCCGGGCTTCGGTTTGGCGCAGGCACAGGCGCAGCGCGAACTGGCCGATCTGGGCGAACTGCTCAAGGGTCATGGCGTGGAGGTGTCCTACGCGATTCATCCGGTGGCAGGTCGTATGCCTGGCCATATGAACGTGCTGCTCGCCGAGGCCAACGTGCCCTATGAGGAGCTGGTCGATCTCGATGAGATCAACCCGCAGTTCCCGCAGGCCAACGTGGCTTTGGTCGTCGGTGCGAACGATGTGACCAACCCTGCCGCCCGCAAACCGGGCACTCCGGTCTCCGGCATGCCGATCCTCGACGTCGACAAGGCGCAGAACGTGGTCGTCATGAAGCGTGGCCGCGGTACCGGTTATGCCGGCATCCAGAACGAGCTCTACTTCGAGGACAACACCCAGATGCTGTTTGGCGATGCGAAGAAGAGCCTGCAGGCCGTGATCGCAGCCGTCAAGGAGCTGCTGAACTGATGGCGTAGACCATTAGTCGCAGGTCACCTTCCGGATGAATGATCTTCAGCCCCTTTCCCTTAGCGTTGGGAAAGGGGCTTTTCCATATTCGCCCCAACGCCGCAAAGAGGATAACCGGTTAGTTTCCCGAATGCTGGACATGGCATATCTCCGGGTTGACTCTACAACAATGGTAGGGTTTACCGTTCCTGGTGGAAGACGAAGATCCGAGTAGGAGGGCGACTGGCAAGCCATGGAAAAGAATCTGACGACGGGCAATGTCCTGAGAACCATCATTGTTTTTGCATTGCCGTACCTGTTGTCGTATTTTCTGCAGACGCTGTATGGTATGGCCGATCTGTTCATTGCCGGCCAGTTCATCGGGGTCGACGGCATCACCGCTGTGGCGAACGGAAGCCAGGTACTGTACATGCTCACCGTGGTCATCGTGGGTCTGGCCATGGGGGCCACTGTCACCATCGGCCGTGCGATCGGTGCGAACAGGCTTGACCGCGCGGCCAGAGCCATCGGCAATGTCATCACGCTGTTCGCGGGCATTGCACTTGTGCTGACGGTTGTTCTGCTGCTGAACGTGCGCAACATCGTCTCGCTTATCGGTGTACCTGAGGAAGCCGCTGAGGGAACCGTCCAATACCTGACCATTTGCTATATCGGCATTCCATTCATCGTCGCCTACAACATCATCAGCTCGGTGTTCCGCGGGCTGGGGGATTCGAAGAGCCCCATGTATTTCATCGCGGTCGCATGCCTGTGCAATATCGCGTTCGACTACCTGTTCATGGGATGGCTGCACCTTGGCCCGTCCGGCGCGGCTCTGGGAACCACCCTGGCGCAGACCGTCAGCGTGATAGTGGCGTTGGCCGCGATTCGTTGCAGGCATACGGGCGTCAGACTCAGGCTCAGCGATCTTCGGTTCGATAAGGGAATATTGGGCAGCATACTCGGCGTCGGTGTGCCGACCGCAGTGCAGGATGGCTGCATTCAGATCGCCTTCATCATCATCACGGTTATTGCCAACTATCGCGGGCTCGACGATGCGGCGGCGGTCGGTGTGGTCGAAAAGGTGATCAGTGCGCTGTTCCTCGTGCCATCGTCCATGCTGGCGACGGTATCCGCTGTTTCGGCGCAGAATATCGGCGCCGGTAAAACGCAACGCGCGACGCAGACATTACGGTATGCCACGGCGATCACCGTTGCCTATGGTATTGCCGTATCGATTGTCGTGGAACTGACGGCAGGTTCCATAGTCGGCCTGTTCACTACCGATGCCACGGTGATTGTGCTGGGAACCCAATATCTCCGCAGCTATATCGTCGACAGCATCTTCGCCGGCGTCCATTTCTGCTTCAGTGGGTTTTTCGCCGCATGCGGACGCTCCTACATCGGCTTCATCCACAATATCGTGGCCATCACCTTGGTACGTGTACCGGGGGCGTATCTGGCTTCCAAGCTGTTCCCGGATACGCTGTTGCCCATGGGCATTGCGGCTCCCGCGGGTTCGCTGCTTTCCGTGCTGATTTGCCTGGGCTTCTATGCGTGGCTCAAGCGTCGCGGCATAATTGCCGTGAAGGGGACTGCGCTGTAATGGGCGGGCACAAGGGAACGGTTGGCGAATCACGCGGTGGCGGCAGATTATTCCGTATAGGCGAAGTCGACCGGTTTCTCCCGTGAGGTCACGCTGATCGACAACGGACTGACTTCGGATCCGCGCCAGTTCGTCACCGAAATCGGCATCCCGGTCCGGTAGCTGTAGCCATACAGGCCATCTTGGAACCAGGATGCCGCTTATTTGACCGCTCGGGCGTATTCTGCTCGGCGCTATGTGGTGGTCTCTTTGCGGTTCCGTCTTCGAACAGCCGACGATTGGTGCCGTCACGCCTTTGGCCCAATGCCGCACAACACGTCTTTCCATGTGTTTTATGCATGGAAAGACGTGCTGTGTATTCATTGGACATTCCTTTTGCATAAGCGTTGAATAGGTGCCATATATTCAAGAAGGCATGGGAAAGGACGAATCGACCATGGAGAATCCGAGCGCGTTCCCGATGGGGGAGCCGAACGATGGCTTTGCACAGTACTTTGTCGGGCAGAGCTATCTCGCCCCGGTGCTTGAATCGCCGCAGATCGCCATCCACAACGTGACATTCGAGCCGGGATGCCGCAATAACTGGCATATCCATCACCATGCGGCACAGGTGCTCATCGCTGTTGGCGGGCGCGGCTATTACCAGATCGAAGGACAGGAGCCCAAGGAGCTTAAGGCAGGTCAGGCCGTCTGCATTCCCGCCGATACGAAGCATTGGCACGGTGCCGCCCCCGATGAGGCGTTCTCGCATCTGGCGTTTATGGTGCCGGTGGGTGATCCGTCGCTGATGGGCAATGAATGGCTTGAGCCAGTGGACGCCGAAGCCTACGGCAAGCTCGACTGAATAGCGGTTTTCCGGATTGTGCACAACGCCATGCCCGAAATGGGCGTGGCGTTCCTTCGTTTTACGGTATGTCGATGTATTGGCGCTTATTATCATGTGTATTGCTAACGGGTTTTAGCCAAGGAGGGTGTCATGAGAAGAAGCGATACACGCCAGAGGATTATCGAAGAGTCGCTGCATCTGTTTGCCTCCAATGGATACGATGCGGTCAGTGTTTCGCAGATCGCGCAGGCGGTAGGTATCAAGGCGCCCTCACTGTACAAGCATTTTGCCAGCAAACGCGCCATATTCGAAGCGATTGTGGACTATATGCATCGCATCGATGTCAAGCATTCGCAAGAGGCGGAAGTGCCGGAACGGGACGTCGATGCGGACGATGGCCCGCATGATGCCGTCGATCCGAAGAAATTACGCGTATACATGGTCGAACAGTTCCGCTACTGGACGGAGGATGATCTGGCCCGCGATTACCGGCGTATGCTGACGGTCGAACAGTACACGTCCGCCGAAGGCATGGCCATGTATCAGAAAGTGCTGGGCAGCGGCCCGGTCGCGTATATCGAGGATATGATCGGCGTGATGCTTGACGAGGGGACTATGCGTGGCGATGATCCGAAGCGTATGGCGATCGAATTATATGCGCCTTTCTTCCTGCTGCTCAGCGCCGCGGATGCCGTTGCGAGCAATCAGGCGCGTCGCCGGGTGCTAGACGTTTTCGCGAATGGTGTGGACGCCTTCATGGACCGATATCGGGCGTAATCGGAAACGGTATTGTTCGCATGCCGGTCAAGGAGCATGGAACATGCCGCGGCGGTGAATACACTTACCGGTGGCGATGGGACTCGCCTGGGGCCTGCAAGGATTCCCGAACCGCAATTCCGCTGATGGTTCCTATTGACGCGTGGGTGTGTGGTATCGCATGCGTTCGGCGGATGCGGTGCCGCCGTTGACGCCGGTCGACATGTTTGCGGCACCCCGCCGAAAAGAGGGTAAATATGGCACGACAACCTATTGTTCGTCTTGATCTCATATGCGTGGCGTTCCTAGGGGGGTGCGTCGGTACGGCGCTGCGATACGCGCTTTCCGCGATTCCGGAGTCCGGAACGTTCCACATCGGCACGTTTGCCGCCAATATGCTGGCATGCCTCTGCTACGCGGCATTATCCGCGTGGCTGGGCGGCACGCGTAAGATCGCCGGTCGTGCGAAGGAGTACGTGAACCGGGGGTTTGGCATGGGCATGTGCGGCGGGCTGTCCACCATGTCCACGCTTGCCCTGGAGGAATTCATGCTGATGCGTGACGGCAGCATCGCGGGAAGTGCGGTGTATTGCTGCGCGACATTCGTCGTCGGCTTCGCGCTGGCGTATGCCGGGGCCACCATCGGCGATCATATCGCCTCCGCCGAGCATAAGGGGGCGAACCGATGAACGTGATTATTCCCATGCTGGTCTGCCTGTGCGGCGGTCTCGGCGCCAGTGCGCGGTACGTCTGCGATTCTTATATCAAGGCCGCGTGGTGCAAGGACTTCCCGATGTCCACGTTCGTCATCAACGTCGTGGCAGGTCTGCTGGCGGGAATCGTAGCCGGATTGTATGTGCATTCGACCATATCGGGTTCGGCACGCCTGCTGTTGGCGACGGGATTCCTCGGTGGTTTCTCCACGTTCTCGACCATGATGAACGAGTCCGTCACAGCATTGCGTGCCGGGAAATCAGCTGTGTTCGCCGGATACATGGCAGTGTCGATAATCGTTCCTGTAACGGCTGTGGCGTTTGGATACTGGATCGTCCCCTGAACGGCATCTGCGGAAGAGACAAGAGACGGAGGCGATTGTATTGCAGATGACGCATGTGGAGCATGGATTCGGGCCGGTATGGGATGACAAGTCCCAAGTGCTGGTGCTCGGATCCATGCCCAGTCCGAAGTCCCGTGAGATGAGGTTCTATTACGGCCACAAGCGCAATCGGTTCTGGCCGGTTATGGCAGCGGTGTTTCATGATGACACCTGCCTGTGCGAGGGGATGGACGCCGAATCGACGGTGGCCGAACGCAGGGATTTCGCATTGCGGCATCATATGGCGTTATGGGATGTGATCGCGTCCTGCGATATCGCCGGTGCCAGCGATGCCTCCATCCGCAATGTCGTCGCCAACGATCTTGCCCCGCTCATCGGCGCTTCGCATATCGACCATATATTCACCACCGGCGCTAAAGCTGCTCAGCTGTATCGCAGACTGTGCGTTCCGGCGCTTGCACGCTCTGGCTGCAGGCGGCCTGCCATGACCCAGCTTCCGTCTACGAGTCCGGCCAATGCCGGCATGAGACTGTCCGATCTGATCGATGCCTATACGGTCGTGGCACAGGCCGCCGGTGGGTCTTCGGCAGATTGACGGGCGGCCGCGGTTGTTGTGTCACATCATGTCCATAAGCATGTAGCCCAGCATGATTTGCAGCCGGTCATCCAGGCTTGACAGATCCATGCATAGGATCTGACCGGCTTTGGCGATTTTGTAATTCACGGTATTGCGGTGGACGAACAGGTTCTCCGCGGTGTCCTTGACGCTGCCGTTATGATCGAGATAGCTGCGCAGCACGTCGGTGAGATCGGAATCGTTCTCCCGGTCGTATTCGACGAGCGGTCCCAGCACCTGCCTGTAGTATTCCTGCGATATTTCGGGGTCTTCCACACCGAGCAGCACACGGTACGCGCCCAGATCGTCGAAGAAGTTGATTCGATCGTTCAGCTTGCCGCGTGCATGTAATTTGAGGATGGATTCGGCTTGTCGGTGGCTTTTGCAGATGCATCGGATGCTTTGCGTCAATTTGCCGACGCCGATGGAAGCGGTCTCCGGCCCGCGTAACGCGCGTTGCACGACATCCAGTACGCCTTGCCCGACATTGCGTAGCTCTTCGGGGTTCTCGCAATGCACGACGGCGACGATCTGCTCCCATTCGCCATATGTCGCACTGAATCGAATGCGTTTGCGCAGATACTTTTTGATGGTCTCATTGACCATGTCAATGCGACGATAGGGGTCTTCGACGAAATCGTCGATTCTGACGACAATGACGGCATACCGCCATTCGATTTCGAAATGGAACTCGGAGAGCGCGGAAATGTACAGTTCCTGCCGTTCGGGAAACGAGACGGCGTTTCTGAAGGCTTCGCCGATCATGCGGTCGTGGGTCTCCTCGTCGATAAGGCGACGGCATAGCGGGCGCACGATGCTTTCGAAGGGAACGTCGCGGGGGATGGCGAATAGGGGGAAGGCGTGCTCCTCGCAGAACGTCGTTACCGTTTCGGGGATTTCGGCGATGTAATGACCTGTGTCTATGGCCACTCCGGCTACGCCTTTCGCGTAGAGGGCCCTTACGTAGGAAAGCAGGTCCGCGTCGTCGTGCAGCGCTACACCGGTGGTGAGGATCAGCTCGTCGCCGCCAAGATAGTCACTCAGCATGGTGGACTCCAGCACATGCACCCAAGTGATCCGGTGTGACAATCCATCGCTTCCGGCCAGCAGTTCGAGCCCTGTCTCGGGGCAGTCACCAAGAAGCTCCTGCAGTTCCAATGCCATGTGTAATCTCCTGGAAACATTGATGTAACGACGTTTTCGGTGTTGTTGCGCACTGTGGCGGCTATACAAACAGCGTATCGGCGGCAATATGCGGTTTGTCGCCTTGGTTCATATATCGGTATGGGAAAGTGTGCTACTTCGGCAACGCGAATTGTGCTCGGGCACATTTGTTTTTGGGTCGAGACGGCTGGAAGAACAATTCAAAAGCAAAGATACTGAAGTCAGTTCAAGCCGAACAAGCCAGCTGAACAGACCGTGGTTCACGGCCTACGCCATAGCATCGCAAGGAGGACAGCATCATGAAGCTGCAGGATACCGGACTGACGTTCGAAGACATCAAGGGCAAGGTCAACAAGTACATGATCGAGACCTATGAGCGTTTCGATTTTCTGGCGGACCATGCCAAAGGCGTCTACATGTACGACGAGAACAACACCCCGTATCTTGATTTCTACGCAGGCATCGCGGTCAATGCGGTCGGCAACTGCAATGAGAAGGTCGTCAAGGCGGTGCAGGATCAAGCCGCCACGCTGATGCAGACCTTCAATTACCCATACACCGTTCCGCAGGCGCTGCTCGCCGAGAAGATCTGCACGGCCATCGGCATGGACAAGATCTTCTATCAGAATTCCGGTACCGAGGCCAATGAAGCCATGATCAAGATGGCCCGTAAATACGGTGTGGAAAAGTACGGCCCGGAAAAGTACCATATCGTCACCGCCCGTGAATCCTTCCACGGCCGCACCTTCGGTGCCATGTCCGCAACCGGCCAGCCTGACAATGCATGCCAGATCGGCTTCGGGCCGATGACCGAAGGCTTCTCCTATGCGCCGTTCAACGATCTTGAGGCATTCAAGGCGGCATGTACCGAGAACACCATCGGCATCATGGTCGAGCCGGTGCAGGGCGAAGGCGGCGTGCACCCCGCAACCCAGGAATTCCTGCAGGGTCTGCGCGAGTTCTGCGACGAAAAAGGCATCCTGCTGCTGCTCGATGAAGTGCAATCCGGTTGGGGCCGTACCGGCGCGCTCATGTCCTACATGAACTATGGCATCAAGCCCGATATCGTCTCCATGGCCAAGGCCATGGGCGGCGGCATGCCGATCGGCGCCATCTGCGCCACCGAAGAGGTGTCCAAGGCGTTCACCATGGGATCGCACGGCACCACCTTCGGAGGCCACCCGGTCTGCTGCGCAGCCTCGCTCGCCGCCGTCACCGAAATCATCGACCGCGACCTGCCGGGCAATGCCAAGAAGGTCGGCGCATACTTCATCGACAAGCTTTCCAAGCTGCCTCACGTCAAGGAGGCCCGTGGCCAGGGCCTGTTCGTCGGCGTCGAATTCGACGGCACTATCAACGCCGTCGATGTCAAGCACGGCTGCTTCGACCGCAAGCTGCTGATCACCGCCATCGGCAAGGATGTCATCCGCATGGTTCCGCCGCTGATCATCACCGAAGAGGACGTGGACAAGGCCGTCGCCATCATCGCCGACACGATCGACTCCCTCTCCAAGTGAACTCCGGCCCGACCGGAGGTGCACAGCGCATAAAAGGCGGAACGATATGAAGCACATGGTCATCACCATCGGATGCGAATATGGCGCAGGAGGCCCCGAAATCGGCAAGATGCTCGCGCAGGCACTCGGCATCGAATACTACGACCGTGATCTGGTCGACAAAATCGTCAATGATCTGGACGTGGACAAGGAACTCGTGGAGAAGGCGGATAAGGCGACGAACGTCCCCTACACCTTTGAAACGACGCTCGGCCCCCGATACGCGAACCTGACGAATAGGGTCATCTCGCTGCAATACCAGGCCATGCACAAAATGGCCGAGAAATCCTCCTGCGTCATCATCGGACGCAGCGCGAACTATCTGCTGCACGACAGAGACGATCTGATCAACATCTTCATCTATGCGCCGGAAGAGGACCGAATCCGCGCGGTGATGGAGCATCAGTCGGTAAGCGAAGCCAAGGCGCGCGAAATCATCAGCTATAACGACGAGCGCAACCGCAGCAGGCATCAGTACATCACCGGCACGAATCGCGGCGATCGCAGCCAGCGTGATCTGCTGATCAACAGCAGCATGCTGGGCTGGGAGAAAACCTGCCAATACCTGCTGCTTCTGGTGGAAATGATGAACGAATAACGCGAAATCGCCGTGCGGGCCGCAGGGGAGTGAAACGGCCCGCACGGCACTGCGCCATCGCGCAGAACGTATTCGGAAGGAACGACGATGGAAACGCACACAAGAACAACTTCGAAATTCAATAAGGCCTTCAGCTCCATGGATATTCTGATGATCGCCTTCGGCGCCATGATCGGATGGGGCTGGGTCGTCTCCACCGGCGACTGGATAGGGACAGCCGGTGTTATCGGCGCCATGCTGGGATTCATCCTTGGCGGCGTGATGATCTTCTTCATCGGCATGACCTACGCCGAGCTCACCCCCGCCATGCCGGAATGCGGCGGTGAGCATGTATTCAGCATGAGAGCCATGGGGCCTGTCGGCTCATTCGTCTGCACATGGGCCATCATCCTGGGCTATGTCAGCGTCGTGTGTTTCGAGGCATGCGCGCTGCCTACCATCATCACCTATGTGTGGCCGCAGTTCCTGCAAGGCTACCTGTACACCGTCGCAGGATTCGACATCTACGCCACTTGGCTGGCCACGGCCATCGTCTTCGCGATATTCATCACCGTGATCAATATCATGGGCGCGAAGACCGCGGCCAAGCTGCAGAACATTCTGACCCTCGCCATCGGCGCCGCGGGCATCCTGCTTATCGCGGCATCCGTTGTCACCGGCAACCCCTCGAATCTTGACGGGCAGATGTTCGCCGGCAGCGGCATGCAAGGCATGATGGGCACCATCATCAAAGTGGCCGCCGTCAGCCCGTTCTTCTTCATCGGATTCGATGTCATCCCGCAGGCCGCCGAAGAGATCAACGTGCCGTTGAAGAAAATCGGCAAGATCCTCATCCTTTCCATCGTTCTGGGCGTCACCTTCTACGCATTGATCATCTTCTCCGTGGGCTATGTCATGAACAGCGGCCAGATCGCGGCATCCTATAACGGCAGTGGATTGGTCACCGCCGATGCCATGGCCAACGCCTTCCACAGCACCATCATGGCGAAAGTGCTGATCCTGGCCGGCATGTGCGGCATCATCACCAGCTGGAACTCGTTCATGATCGGCGGCAGCCGCGCCATGTACTCCATGGCCGAGTCCTATATGATTCCACGATTCTTCGCGAGGCTGCATCCGAAGACCAACACCCCGTACATCGCCATTCTCGTCGTCGGTCTGCTCAGTGTGCTCGCCCCGTTCGCCGGCCGCAAGATGCTCGTCTGGATCGTGGATGCCGGCAACTTCGGCTGCATTCTCGCATACTGCATGGTGTCGTCGTCCTTCATCATCCTGCACGTGAAGGAACCGACCATGCCCCGTCCGTACAAGGTGAAGCATTGGAAGTTCATCGGCGCCATGGCAGTGCTCATGTCGGCCATCATGATCATGCTGTATGTCTTCCCGGGCACTGGTGTGACGCTCGTTCCGCAGGAATGGGCGATGGTCGCCGGCTGGACGCTGCTTGGCGTGGTGTTCTTCGTCTTCAGCAAGCTTGTCTACAAGGAGAAGTTCGGCTATTATGCCCAGCTTGCCGTAAGCGAATCCGCCAAGACCGAAGAGCAGGAGGAAACGACTGCGGCAGCACGTGCCACAAGCGCGATCATGGCCGCCGAAGTCAGCGGTCTGGACGAATGGAGCCGTGGTTTCGACTACTTCCTGCCGATCAACCTGGTTTTCGGGCAAGGCAAGGTCGAACAGGTCGGCAAGATCGCCGCCGCACATGGCACCACCGCGATGATCGTCACCGGAGGCAGCTCCGTCAAACGCACTGGAACCTACGACAGGGTACGTGCACTGCTTGAGCGTGAAGGCATGCATACCGTACTGTTCGATCAGGTCACTCCCAATCCGCTGACCACCACGGTGGAGGAAGGTGCGAAACTGGCCATAGCGCAGCATGCCGATGTCGTCATCGGACTTGGTGGAGGCAGCGCGATGGACGCGGCCAAGGGCATCGCCTTTATGGCGTGCAACGAGGGCGGCGTATCCGAGTACATCTATGGCGATCGATCTTCCAGCAAGGCCCTCCCGATCATTCAGGTGCCCACCACTTTCGGCACGGGATCGGAATCCAACGGGTTCGCGGTCATGACCAATCCCGATAACGGTGACAAGAAGTCGTTGCGAAGCCCGGCGCTCGTCGCCACGGCATCCATCGTCGATCCCGATCTCATGCGCACCATGCCCAGCAGCGTCATCGCCGCCAACGGATGCGACATGCTCTGCCACTGCATCGAGGCGTTCACCGCCAACAATGCGCAGCCGTTCACCGATGCCCTGGCGTTGTACGCGATTCCGCTGATCGCCAACAACATCGTAAGCCTGTATCGTGGCGAAGGCACGGACGAGCAGTGGTCCAAGGTCTGCCTGGCCGGCACCATCGGCGGCATGGTGATCAACACCGCAGGCATCACGCTGGGGCATGCCATGGAGCATCCGGTCAGCGGCCTGAAGGACATCACCCACGGTCGGGGGCTTGCAGCCATCGAGCCCGTGGCAATCGAGGCCACTTACCGTTATAACCGGTTCAAGTTCGGGCGCATCGCCAGAATGCTGGGCGGATTCACCGCAGAGGATTGCGCACCGCGTATGCGGACCTTGCTCAAGAGCCTCGACCTTGATGTGACATTGGGCGATCTTGGAATCGGAAAGAAGGATATTCCATGGTTGGCGCGGAACGCGAGAAAGGTTTCCCCAGGCAATCTGGTCAACACTCCGGGCTCTGAATCCACAACCTCCGAGGAATCCTTGGAGGACCTGTACGCTTCGATGATCTGATTGCGACTGGAAAAGCGCCAGGTAGGGTTCGCTTGAACCTTGGAGGGTGGCTGTCGTGTCGAACCGGCACGACAGCCACCCTTTTGCATGCGGTTCGCGCTATGCCCCAGAGTGGTGGGGCAGTCATGACGATGGGAGGGTTGGCCGATGCGTCGGTATGCTATGACAAGGTTTCGAAAGGACAACCCAATGTACATTCACTCAAGAGCGGCATCCGTCGTCTATAAAATCATCCTGGCATTGGTCGGCATTTCGGCATTGCTATACGAGGTCGGCTTTGGCTACGGATATTTCAGAAGCGTGTTCTTCTGCTATTTCACCAATCTCAGCAACATCGCCGTAGTCGCATACCTGTGGGCCGCCGCTGTGGCGGCGCTGCGTAAGGACTCCACGTGGCCGGAGCCCTGGCAGCCAAAGCTCAAGCATGCGCTTATGCTCGCCATCACCGTCACATGGCTGGTTGCGCATTTTCTGCTCGACCATGGCGGCGTTTTCAAAGGCGGAACGTTCCACTGGACTTCCCTGGTGCTGCACTACATCGTTCCGATCGGCATGATTCTCGATTGGCTGCTGTTCGACCGCAAGGGCACGATGAGCAAGTTCGAACCGCCATGCTGGATTGCCTTCCCTTTGGCGTATCTGGCGTGCATCATGGTCGGCGTATGGTGCTTCGGCCTGTATGTCAGAGTCGATGATCATAGTCGCTGGCCCTATGACTTCATCGATTTCGACAAGCATGGCGTTCCCGGGGTGGCGTTGACGGTGCTGCTGCTGATCGTCGGTTTCGTCATTCTGGGCTACGTATACATGCTCGTCGATCATCTGATGGATCGTACGGCGTCGAATACCCTGCCAGCGAAATCCTGATTTCTGGCCATGCGAACCGGCGTAGCATGGCTTCCACCAGGCGAATATGGTCGCCACGTCCAGTCGATAGAAGGAGTTTCTCATGTGCACTGGCATTCGTTTCATTGACGCCGAAGGCAATATGGTATTCGGGCGTAATCTTGATTGGAGTTTCTCGTATGGCGAGTCCATTCTGGTGACGCCGCGTGGATTCTCCTGCGACTACACCTACGGTGGAACCGACAAGCATCCCGCCGCCGTAATCGGCGTCGGCGTGGAGATGAACGGCATGCCCATGTATTTCGATTGCGCCAACGAAAACGGTCTTGCCATAGCTGGGCTGAACTTCCCCGGCTATGCATCGTTCGCTTCCGAGCCGGAACAGGGGCGCGTCAACATCCTCACCGGCGAGTTCCCGCTATGGGTCGCGCGTAATTTCAATACGGTTGATGAGGTCGAACAGGCGTTGGCAAACGTCACACTTGTATCGCCGGACGATCCCAAGCGCCCCAAGTCGTTCCTGCACTGGCTGATCGGCGATGCCAAGCGCAGCATCGTTGTCGAGCAGATGGCGGACGGCATGCACATCCATCATGATGACATCGATGTGCTTGCCAACCAGCCGACGTTCGATTGGCACATGGAGAATCTGCGCAACTATATGAATGTGGGCAGCGATATGGCCGAGCCCACCGCATGGGGCAAGCATACCCTTACCGCATGGGGAGCCGGCGTAAGCATGCATGGCCTTCCCGGCGATGTGAGTTCGCCCTCCCGTTTTGTGCGTGTGGCCTATGCTAATACTCATTACCCGGTGCAGAGCGGTGAAACCGCGAACATCGCGCGTCTGTTCCACACGCTCGCCTCCGTGCAGATGGTCGAGGGCATGGCGAAGATGGCGGACGGCAAGTACGAGAGGACGCTGTTCACCAGCGGCTACTATGCCAAGACCAACGCCTACTATATGAACACCTATGAGGATCCCGCCATCCGGAAGTACGCCTTTGCCGACTACGATCTCGAATCGGCGGAACTCATCAGGGCGTAGAGCTGTTCATTCAGACGCTTCCCCTGTTGTGGTGGTCGGTTTGGACGAAAACAGACTCGTTTTCGTCCAAACCGACCACCTTTTCGTTTGGCATGAGAGATTGGCATGAGAGAAAGGACGGCACCATGACATTGCAGCAGTTGCGCTATCTGATTGCGGTGGCCGAAAAGGGGTCGATAACCGAAGCCGCGAAATCGTTGTTCATCTCTCAGCCGAGTCTGTCCAATGCGATCAGGGAAGTCGAGCAGAGCATCGGCTTCCGCATCTTCAATCGGCATCGAACCGGCGTCACATTGACTGCGAAGGGCGTGGATTTTCTCGGCCACGCTCACCAGGTTGTATGGCAGATGGACGCGCTGGAATCGAAATACGGTGATTCGCAGGAGACCAGGCAACGGTTCTGTGTTTCGACGCAGCACTACACGTTTACGGCCAATGCCTTCGTCGAGCTTGTGAAGGATCGGGGGACAGGGACAATACGATTGTGTGCTGAACGAAACCCAGACGCATCAGGTCGTCGAAGATGTATGTGGGAGGTTCGGCGATCTGGGAGTGCTTTATCTGAGCCGAATCGGCGTAGGCCCCGCCACGTTGCGTATGCTCAGAGCTTGAAGGTGCGGCGGATGAATCCTTCCATCGTGCGCCAATACAGATCGGGGTCCTTGCCGGAGCTTTCCATATGGTTGGCGCCGGGGACCAGCAGCTTCTCCCTGTCGAGACTGGAACATGCGGCATAGTTCATGGCGAGGAATCTTGGGCTCACCAGGCTGTCGGCGCCGCCGTGGATGAATAGCATCGGAATAACCGTGCGCCGCAACGATCTTAGGCATGAGGCTTCCGTGAAATCGTAGCCCGCGCGGTGTTTGCAGATCAGGCCGGCGGCATCGACGCATGCCGCAGCGGCCAGCCGGGGCAGATGGAACATGGAATGGGCCATGTCCACGAATTCGTCGCGTGCCGAGGCGAAACCGCTCTCCGCGATACCTGCCACCACGTTGCGTGGCAGTCTTGGATCTCCCACAGTGCTCATAACAGTGCTTGCGCCCATCGATCCACCATAGAGCAGGATTCGTGCCTCCTTATCGCTGTCGGTAATAAGTTGGATCCAACTCAGCAAATCGTTGCGCTCAAGCCATCCCATGCCCACATAGCGCCCTTCGCTAAGTTCATGAGCACGCTGCGCGGGAACCAATACGGTGAATCCAAGGCGAGCGTACCGATGTGCCCATTTCGCCATTTCGGCAGGCTCTCCGGTGTAGCCATGCACGCAGATCGCATAGGCGTGCGGGACGGGGGAGACGCAATCCGGGTCGAACAGCCAGCCATGCAGACGCAGGCCGTCGTAGCTGTTCAATGTCAATGGCTGTTTGGCGTGTTCGAACCATTCTCCGGCTTCCCGGGCTTCCCCCACGCTCATTTTCTCGGCGCGATCCGGAGCGATGATGCCTTTGCGGAATATGGAATTCCTGGATTGGGTGTCGATGGCGAAGCGGAACATTCCGTCGGCTGTTGCGGCGAGCAGACCCGCGGTTGCAAGCGTTGCGGTTCCAGCTATGATGCTGGACATGCGGACGATGTCACGATGGTCGGAGTGCGTCATTTCTGCCTCATTTCAGACATGCGTTATCTTCCATATAGCTTACCTTTCTTTGTCCGTCTGCTTGCGTCGGGAGGTTTGTCCTTCGTCTGTGTATGATGTAAAAGGCTTTGGCGAGGGAAGGCGCAGACGCGCACTTCCGTAATCGACTCGGCGTATCTCACTCTCCTTGGAGTGGTATTCGGCGCGTCGTGGCGCCAATCGGAACACTACTAAGGAGCATTTACACATGGCTAACACCATCTCCCTGAACGGCGAAGCACGTAACGAGTTCGGCAAGGGCGTTGCCCGTCGTCTGCGCGTTGCCGGCAAGATCCCGGCGACCATCTACGCCGGCGGCACTGAGCCTGCATACCTCGCTCTGCCGATGCGCGAGACCACTCTGGCTCTGCGTCACACCAACGCCCTGTTCAGCATCTCCTTCGATGGCCAGAACAAGATGGCCGTTGTCAAGGATGTGCAGAAGAACCCGGTGAAGCGCATCATCGAGCACATCGACTTCCTCGAGGTCAAGGCCGGCGAGAAGATCGACGTCGAGGTGCCGGTGTTCGTCGAAGGCCAGCCGAAGGGTGCCGCCGTGGCATTCGTCGACATTCAGGAGCTCAAGGTTCGCGCCGATGTCGCTAACCTGCCTGAGAAGATCGTCGTGAACGTCGAGGGTCTGACCGATGGCACCAAGGTTCTGCTGAAGGACGTGCAGATGCCGGAAGGCGCTGAGCTCGACATGGACGATCTGGAAGAGTCCGTTGTCACCGTCGAGGTGCCGGAAGACGCCACCGAGTCCGCCGAGGCTGCCGCTCCGGCCGCAGCCGAGGCTGCCGCTCCGGCCGCCGACGCCGAGTGAGCAATGCCGTCCAAGGCGTGATCACGCAATGATCGTCCCAGTGGGGGCTCGTGTTTCATCACGGGCCCCCACTGCTTTTCACGATGTGAACCTTTTCCACGTCGGATTGTCGTACTGTGAGAAAGTAATCATCAGCGTCCGCCACAAGCAGACAAACAGAACAACGGCCGTCTAACGGCCATCGAAGCCAAGAAGAAGTGAAATGACTGAAAACACACATCACGACCCCGCAGCTTTGGATAAGCTGACCGAGGCCTTCACCGTTCTGCCCAACGAAAACCCCGCTTCTGATGCCAAGCGCAATGAGCTGATCGACAAGCCGGCGTTCGGCCAGGTCTTCTCCGACAATATGGCGCATATGACCTGGACCAAGGGCGAAGGCTGGGGCGATCGCCGTATCGAGCCGTACGCACCGCTGAAGATGGACCCGGGCGCTTCCGTGCTGCATTATGCGCAGGAATGCTTCGAAGGTCTTAAGGCATATCGTCATGCCGATGGTTCCACCTGGCTGTTCCGTCCGGATGCCAACGCCGAGCGTTTCCAGAACTCCGCCAAGCGTCTGTATCTGCCTGAACTGCCGATCGACGATTTCATCGGTTCCGTGGCAGCGCTGGTCAAGCGTGATGTGAACTGGGTTCCGTCCCGCCGCGAGTACACGCTGTACATGCGTCCGTTCATGTTCGCCTCCGAGCCGTTCCTGGGTGTACGTGCCCCGCAGGAAGTCGATTACTGTGTGATTGCATCCCCGTCCGGCCCGTACTTCCCGGGTGGCGTCAAGCCCGTCAGCATCTGGGTTGAAGACAAGTGGTTCCGCACCGGCCCCGGCGGCACCGGCTTCGCCAAGTGCGGCGGCAATTACGCCGCATCCCTGCTCGGCGAATACACCGGCATCGATCACGGCTGCCAGCAGGTGTGCTTCGTCGACGCCGCCACCAAGACCTATCTCGAGGAGCTCGGCGGTATGAACATGATGGTCGTGCACAAGGACGGCCACGTGGAGACCCCGTCCCTGACCGGCAACATTCTGCCGGGCGTGACTCGTCGCTCCCTGATCCAGCTCATTCAGGACAATGGCCACGACGTGGTCGAGACCATGATCGCCCTGAAACAGCTGCTCGAAGACATCAAGTCCGGTGAGGTCACCGAGGTCTTCGCCTGCGGTACCGCCGCCATCATCACACCGATCGGCCGCTTCAAGTCCGAGAAGTTCGATGTGACCGTTGCGGACGGCGGCTCCGGCGAATTCACCATGGCGCTGCGTAACCAGCTGCTCGGCATTCAGCTTGGCGAGATCGAAGATCCGCACAACTGGATGTGGAAGGTCTGCTGATTCGCGACTAGTCGAACATAATCCCGATTCTCATCAGACAGGCGGGTGGCATACGTTTCTTGTATGCCACCCGCCTGTCTGTCTGATACATGGCCATATTCGAGGATAAGGTTGTGTGTTTGTCTTCGGTTACGAGATCGGTATATGAGGTTCAAGAGGGGAGGGTCTGCCGTGCAGATCGCATGGGCGAACAATACCTTTTTGCAGGTTATCGAATATATTGCGGTGTTCTGCTGTGGCATGGTGGGCGGTTCTGCGACCGTCCGCAGGGGATATGACATCACCGCCATCATCATCGCGTCCTGGCTGACCGCGCTGGGCGGTGGCATCATCCGTGATGTCATGCTTGGAGTTCCGCCGGTGGGTGTCAACGATAAAGGACTGGTGCTTACCGCTCTCGCCTCCGGAATCGCCATGGCGTTCATCTATCCGGAGGTGGACGAGCTGCGATGGTCGATGCTGACGCTGGACGCATTGGCCATGGCCCTGTTCGCAGTGGAGGGGACGGCCAAGGCCCTTACTTTGGGATCTTCCGGCATGACGGCCGCCTTCATGGGCATGTTCACCGCGTTGGGAGGCGGATTGATCAGGGATACGCTCATCAATAAGGTGCCGATGATCATTGCGGACAAGCATTGGTATTTTGTGCCGGCTGCGGTTGGGTGCGTGTGCACCGTCGGCATATGCCGCATGACGCAGCATGGGATCATCGGCATCCAAGCCGAGATGGCGCTGGAACTGGTGACTGTGGCATTGGTGGTGACTCTGCGTCTGCTATCCGTCAAATTCGACATTGCCGTGCCAGGGGCGATCACGCGTAGCCACGTGTATCTTCCTGGCGAGGACCATAGGCGCTGACAAGCGGAATCGTGCTTGTACCATCGCTATACGAAAAAGTCCCCGCACACCATGATGATGTGCGGGGACTTGCCTTATAGCCTTATTGGCGTACGGCTCACAGAGCGTTGATCGCCACGGCGAGACCGGACTTGCGGTTGGCAGCCTGGTTCTTGTGGATCACGCCAGCGCCGGCGGCCTTGTCGAGCTTCTGGGCAGCGACCTTGTAGGCGGCCTCAGCAGCAGCCTTGTCTCCAGCCTCGATGGCCTTGCGGGTGGCGCGGATGGCGGTCTTCAGACCGGACTTCACGGCCACATTGCGCTTGTGCGACTTCTCATTGGTGAGAACGCGCTTCTTCTGCGACTTAATGTTTGCCACGTTTACTCCAAACGATGTGTATTACAAGGACATACAAAAATTAGAGGATAGCATGGGGGATGGAAAAAATCGTGATGGCACGCCGAGAACGACTAGGGCGGAACGGGAAACACGCCCTCACTGCTACACTAGGGGAAGTTTGAGCATTCGTCAGGAGGCATATTCGGTGGTCGTTCAGCACAACCAACCCGGTTCCACAGATCAGTCGTTGATTCGTAACTTCTGCATTATCGCGCATATCGATCATGGTAAATCGACGGTTGCGGATCGTATTCTGCAGTTGAGCGGCATCGTGCCGGAACGCGAGATGCGAGACCGGTTCCTCGATCGCATGGATATCGAGCAGGAGCGTGGCATCACCATCAAATCGCAGGCAGTGCGTGTGCCGTGGACGTTCGATGGCAAGGAATATACGCTTGGCATGATCGATACGCCCGGGCATGTCGACTTCACCTATGAGGTCTCCCGTGCGCTGGCCGCATGCGAAGGGGCCGTACTGCTGGTCGATGCCACGCAGGGCATCGAGGCACAGACGCTGAGCAACCTGTACATGGCCATCGACCACGATCTGACCATCATTCCCGTGCTGAACAAGATTGATCTGCCGAGCGCCGAGCCCGACAAACACGCCGAGGAGATCGCCGGCCTTATCGGCTGCGAACCATCCGATGTGCTTCGCGTATCGGGCAAAACAGGCGAGGGCGTGGCCGATCTGCTCGACCAGATCGTTATGGACGTTCCCGCTCCCAAAGGCGATCCGCAGGCGCCTGCAAGAGCTCTGATCTTCGACTCGGTATACGACTCGTACCGTGGCATCGTCACGTATATCCGAATGGTCGACGGCGAGCTGCGCTCCCGTGAAAAACTGCACATGATGGGCATCGGCATGACGCATGATCCCATTGAAATCGGTGTGATCAGCCCGGATATGACCCCGACCAAGGCGCTTGGCGCCGGAGAGGTCGGCTATGTAATCACCGGAGCGAAGGATGTCAGCCAATCCAAGGTGGGCGACACCGTTACTTCCGCGCTCAAGCCCGCAAGCGAACCCCTTCCCGGTTACCGTGATCCGAAACCGATGGTGTATGCGGGCCTGTTCCCGATCGACAACGCGCAATTCCCCGAACTGCGAGAGGCATTGGACAAGCTCAAGCTCAACGATGCCGCGCTGGTATACACGCCGGAGACATCCGTCGCCTTGGGATTCGGCTTCCGTTGCGGGTTCCTCGGACTGCTGCATATGGAGATCGTCTCGGAACGCCTCAGCCGCGAGTTCAACCTCGATCTTATCCAGACCGCGCCGAATGTCACCTATGAGGTGACCGCCGAGGATGGCAGCGAATACCACGTTACGAATCCAAGTGAATTCCCGGACGGGAAGATCAAGAAGATCGTCGAGCCGATGGTCGCCGCCGACATCATCGCGCCGAAGGAATTCATCGGAGCCGTGATGGATCTGTGCCAGGACCATCGCGGGCAGATGGGCACGATGGAATATATCTCCACCGACCGTGTGGAGATGCATTACCGCATTCCGCTGGCCGAGATCGTATTCGACTTCTTCGACCAGCTGAAGAGCCGGACCAAGGGCTATGCCTCGCTCGACTACCATGAGGACGGCGAGCAGTCCGCTGATCTGGTGAAGGTGGATATTCTGATCCAGGGTGAGAAGGTCGATGCGTTCAGCGCCATCGTGCACCGCGACAAGGCGTACAGCTATGGCGTGATGATGACGAAGAAGCTGCGCGAGCTTATTCCACGCCAGCAGTTCGAGATTCCGATCCAGGCAGCCATCGGCTCGCGTATCATCGCCCGTGAGAACATACGTGCGTTGCGTAAGGACGTGCTCGCCAAGTGCTACGGCGGCGATATCACGCGTAAGCGCAAGTTGCTCGAAAAGCAGAAGGCCGGCAAGAAGCGCATGAAGATGCTCGGACATGTGGAAGTGCCGCAGGAGGCCTTCATCGCCGCGCTGTCCACCGGTGAGACCGCCAACGATCGCGACACCAAGGATAAGATCCGCGCCGCTCAGAAGACCGAAAGCTGAACACGTCCGTGACATTTGAAGTCTACGTTCACGTTCCGTTCTGCCTGCGCCGCTGCGGGTATTGCGATTTCAATACCTATACCGCAACCGATATGGGGGCGGGCGCATCGCGCGGCAACTATGCCAACATGGTGGTTCGTGAGATGCGCTTGGTGCGGGACTGGCAACGGGAGCACGGCATCGACGAGCCCGCAGCGTCCACCGTGTTCTTCGGTGGAGGAACGCCCACGGTGCTTCGAGCAGCCGATCTGGTGAAAATGCTTGATGCGATTCGTGAGCTGTGGGGAATTGCCGACGATGCGGAGATCACCACCGAGGCGAATCCGGATACGGTGGATGCCGATTATGTGAAGGAACTGGCCGATGGCGGGTTTAACCGTATTTCCTTCGGCATGCAGTCGGCGGTGCCGTCTGTGCTGAAGACGCTTGACCGAACGCACACTCCGTCCAATGTGGCGGCCGGAGTCGAGGCGGCGAACGCCGCGGGCATGCGTTCCAGCGTGGATCTGATTTACGGAGCGCCGGGGGAGAGCCTCGACGATTGGCGTACTTCCGTGAGCACCGCCATTGATTTGGGCGTGAACCATATTTCCGCATACGCATTGACCATCGCGCCGCATACGAAGATGGGTCGTCGAATCGCTGCGGGAACGTTGCCCACTCCGGACGACGATGATGAGGCGAACAAATACGAGATCGCCGATGACCTGTTGAGCGCAGCCGGGCTCGAATGGTATGAAATCAGCAATTGGGCACGCCCAGGCTACGAATCGCGGCACAACCTCGGGTATTGGCGTAACGTCGACTGGGCGGGGCTTGGACCGGGGGCGCACAGCCATTACAACCGGTGCCTTGCGGATTCCTCCGGTGAAACGGGGGAGACGACATCTTCGCCGCTCGGCCTGCGCAGTTGGGATATCGCGCATCCGAAGCTGTGGGGCCAGTCCATTATTGACGGCAAGGTGCCATGGGATGGAAGTGAACGGATCTCCCACGAGGAGCATCTTGAGGAAACCATCATGCTCGGCCTGCGCCTTCGTGGGGGATTGGATTTGGCGCTCCTGGGCGACACGGTCGACATGACCCGCATCCGCCCCATGGAGAATGAGGGGCTGATCACGATCCACGGCGGTAGGGTGGTTCCCACGCGCACCGGTCGTCTGCTCAACGACACCGTCATCGAACGTTTCTTCGACGCCTGTTCGTTATAACGCCGATGATCCTCTGACGAATTGGTTTTAGACAGTCCATCTTGGTATGGGCGGATACAGTGTGTAGATTGAACGAGCCTCGGATGCAGGTTGTTGCATTCGAGGCTCGATGGCATAGAGCCTCGAATGAGGCTGTCTCCGGATGTTCGCAATCAGCGCATCGTGAGGCCGCCATCGACATGCAATGTCTGTCCGGTGATGAAACGTGCGTCCTCACCCACCAGCATCGCTACGCCCCCTGCGACGTCATCGGCGGTGGCGAGACGCCCCAAAGGCGTCTGTTCGATGATATGTTCGCGAATATCTTCAGTAGTGGCACGACTTGAATCCGTGCCTACGGTCAGACCTGCGGCGATGGCATTCACCGTGATGCCCCACGCACCGGCTTCCTGCGCCAGCGAGCGCGTGAGTCCGATGAGTGCGCCTTTGGCGGCTATGTAGTCGTGATAGGGGACGATGGGGCTGTCGACGAGGTTGCTGGAGATGTTGACGATACGTCCCCATGATTGGCGTCGCATGTATGGCAGTGTGGCTGTGCAGGTGTTGTAGGTGCCTTTGAGGCATCCTTCGAGTTGGGTTGCATAGTCGTTCCAGCCGGTGTTGTCGAAAGTACTGCGGTTGCGCGGATCGAACGAGTAACGATTGAGTGCGTTGTTGACGAGGATGTCGATGCCGCCGAAAGTGTTGGCTGTGGTTTGCGTGAGTTCGTTGACTTGGTTTAGGTCGGTCACGTCTGCTTTGCATACGATGATGCGTCCTTGCGCTGCGGCGTCGTGTTCGATGCGTTGCGCGGTCTGTTGTGCGCGTTCGTTGTTGCTCAGGTAGTCGATGGTCACGTTGGCACCGAGTTGTGCGAGTCTGAGTGCGATTGCGGCACCGATGCCTCGGCTTGCTCCGGTGACGATGGCTGTTTTGCCGGTGAGCGGTCGGCTCGTATGTTGCTGGTTCATGGGGTTTCCTTAGGGATTATTCGTAGTCGATGTCGAAGGTGTCGGAGTAACGGTCGGTGTTGCGTTCGATGTCAACGGCTCTGACAAGATCGAGGATGTTGAATCCGCCATCGTGGTGCCATCCGGATTTCGCACGGTTCATTTCGCCGATGGGGCAGATGCGGTCGATGCCGTATTCGCCCACAT
This sequence comes from Bifidobacterium angulatum DSM 20098 = JCM 7096, assembly GCF_001025155.1. NCBI lineage: Bacteria > Bacillati > Actinomycetota > Actinomycetes > Bifidobacteriales > Bifidobacteriaceae > Bifidobacterium > Bifidobacterium angulatum. The sequence continues at coordinate 991,435 of NZ_AP012322.1, forward strand.
GTTGCGCAAGTGTGAACAGTCTGGATGAGCTGGCGGCGATCGCGCAGGTCTGCAGCCAAGCGCGATATGGCTTCAGTGCTGGCAGTGCGTCTTCGAGCTGGTCCACGGCGACGAGGTTGATGGTGCGGTTGAGTGGGGTTGCCAATGAGGTGAGACTGTCGGTATTGGGGAAGTAGAGCACGGTCCAGTTGGTGCCTTGCGGCGATTCGATGACGAATGGTGCCTGTGGGTCGTTTTGGGCTGCGGAACCGCCTGGTGCCGGAGCCGCCATGAACAGCGCTTTCATCTCGGTTTCTGAACGCGCTCTGCGTATGGCGAGCGATTCTTCATCGGAGGGGACGGATCTTGGGTATTTGCGCTGCTGCGAGTCGAGTTCGCGGGCAAGCAATTCGGCGGTTTGCGCGGGGGAGATGGCTCCGCCTCGTTCCACGAAGATGGTTTGCGGTGCCAAGCAGCTTTGTTGGTCGTAGGTGGCCACGTCCACGGCCATGCGGTGCACGGTTTGCACATGCGTGTCCGCGCGCAACGCTTCGCGGCCAATCAGTGAGAAGCCGATGCGAGCACCATAGCTGAGGAACGGTTTGCCGGTGCCGACGCGTGGACGGATGGCTTCGGTGGTGTGCGAAGAGCCGTAGGCGATCACGGCATTCGCTTCGCCGATCGCCATGTCTTCAAGTTCCACAGTGCCGCCATGCCATGGCACCACGGCCAAAGCGTCAGCAAGATCCGGATCGATTTGCGCCAAGGAGCGCGCGAAGAGCACGGGCATCAGCGGCTCGTCGAATGAGGATTTGCCGATAATCGCGCTTTTCGTCAGCAGACTCATGGTCATGCTCCATACGGGAATGCCGGGAACGTTGCTGGAGAACACGTGGAACGTCAGATCCGGTCCGTACAGGCGCGTGTACCCGCCGGACTTGTTCGGACGGTATTCGTCCAGCATACGCGGACTTGACAGCTCATCGTCGAGAAAACGCAACAGCTCGCGTCTACGGAACATGCGCATGTAGCGTTTCAACTCGATGCGCGTCATCGTCGCATCATAGCCGGTAATGGCGGGAATCAACGATTCGGCAAGTAGACGTTCCTCATAATCGGGATCCGTCCACAATTCCACAGCCTTACCGATAACATCCACAATGCGTTCGACGGAATATGCCGACAGTGCCTGCAGCCGATTGCGACGTACCGTCCCGCACAAATCGCGGATTATCTCCGCAGTGAGCACCGGATATCGTAACGTGACCTCACCATGATCGGTGACGATGCCGCGCGTTTCGAAATCCTGAAACACGAAACCGCGCGGCGCATGGAAAATATCGATGACGTTCATGCGTTCGCCGCCATCACCTCATCGACGGCAATGGAGCAACCGCGTGCCTCCGCACCCTTCGCACGACCATTGAGTTCGTAACCGGAAGCGGTGCGCACGCCAAGATCCTCCGTCAAAATCGCCAGGCAGGAATTCCAATTCGCCAAATCGTAATGCGCGATCACACCCTGCTTGCCATTGGGAACAGGCATGAGGGTCGACGGATCGAGAAACACGGAACGAACCCACGACGGCGTGGCCTTCAGATAATTCGACGAGCCGTCCGTATAGTACGACAGCAGATTCTGGTCGTAAATCTGTGAACTCAACTCCGTCATGCCATACATGTTCACACAGTGCGTGCGGGCGACGCCGAACACCTCAGAGAACCTCGCATACAGGTCATCGACCGTCATATCGGTTTTTGTGCTCTTGAATCCACCGGTATCGAACACACGCGAATCCTTTGCCAAGGCATAGGTCTTGCCCTGCTTGGCAAGATAGTCGAGCAGATACAGGTATGCGGACGAGGCGCCCATCAGCATCACCGGCTCGCCATCGGCCACCGCCTGATCGAGGAATCTCTCCACGCCTGCGAAGTCCAAACCATCCTCATGGAAGAAGAAGCCGCTGCCTGCGCTGCCGCACTGCTCCAGCGCACGCGTCAGATAACGGGCCAACGAACCATTATGGTTCATCTCCCAAGCGGGGGAGAGCACTGCGATGCGTATACGCTCGCGATCAGGCATGATGAAATGACGGAATGGGCCGATCATCGAAGCGTCCCACACCTCAAGATCAGGATGATAGTTGCGTCCACGCTGGCCGGGATGCGTGGTGCCGCTGGTCATAAACACGGCCTCGCACTCCGTTTCGGGAATCGAAGTGAGCGTCAGCATCTTGAACCCATCCACCGGCATCGGTGGAATATCCATCCAGTTGGACAACGTCTGCGGAGTCACCCTGCGAGACATGCAATACGTGCGATACTGCATGTTATGAGCGTACTGAAAAGTGAAAATCTGGCGTGCGAGCGCGTCGAACGCCTCATCCGGCGCGGTTTCGCATCCGTACTTTTCGATGAACTCAAGCACATCTGCCTTGACCTGCTGAGCTTCAGTGTTTAGCGACATCGATGTCATGATGCAATGTTCCTTTCCTATGTTGAATTTTCGGTAATGGTTGACCGTGAATCAAGCTTGTGCCTGATCCTCGGCATTGCCCGTGCCTGTTTTGCGACGATTGATCAGATTCGGTAAATCGATCAGCAACGCCTTGAGAATCACCACGCAGAACGCTCCGACCAGAATCGAATTGGAGAAGAACACGTGAGCGCCGCCCTCAAGACCGCTCAATGCGTTCGGCAACGCGATACCCAACAGCAGTGACAAGCCGATGACTACCTGGGATCGGTCGTCCGGCTCCGCCTTGCGCAGTGTATTGAAGCCCGTGCTGATCAGGCTCGCCGCAGCCGGAAGGAAAATGCCGCCGATTACAGGGGAGGGGATCAGCGACAACATCGCGCCGGCTTTCGGCATGAAACCAAGTGCCACAAACACCACACCGGCGATGATCACCGGCACGCGGGTGCGGGACTTGCCTTCATCCGTAACCTTAAGCAAAGCGACATTCTGCGGATACGCGGTAGTGGTGAAACCACCGATCAGCGAAGAAATAGCGGAACCAGCCGCTTCGCCGGACAAACCATAACGAACCTGGCGATCCTCAAGCTTGATGCCCTGAATCTCGCTGGCCGCCTGATACACGCCAAGCGCCTCCATAATCGCAACCATATAGGCGATGAAGAACGGTACAAAAACCGCAGCATCAAAATCAAAACCGCCATATGGCATGATCTGAGGAAGACCGAACCAAGACTTGGACGCGACCCCGGAAAAATCTGCCATGCCAAACACTATGGAGAGCGAAGTGCCGACAACCAACGCAATCAAGTAGGAAAGCGCCCTGACCATGCCTTTGCCAAACTGGGAAAGCACCACCACCAACACGCAAGTCGCCACAGACACGGCCAGCGTCTTCGGATCAGCAAACCCGTCATCGCCGGGAGCACCGCCAAGAAACTCACTCAATGTGAAACTCGACAGCGAAACGCCAACCAGAAAAATAATCACGCCGGAAACCATCGGCGCAAATAGAAAACGCATCTTCTCAATCACGCGAGTCAGACACAACACCACGAAAATCAGCGAACTAACAAAAATCGACGTGCCGGCCGCAGCCAATGAACCGGCGGTGCCAGCGGCAATCATCAACGCGTCAAATGCGGCAGACGGACCTTGCACAATCGGCAGGCGCACCAACTTCGTGGCCTGAATCAACGTGACCAAACCAGACACGATGAAAATGGCGTTCACCATATTCGAAGACAAGGCCAACGGCAACCCAATGGCACCGGCTACAAATACCGGATCAAGCCACACATTAGACACCAACACATGCTGCAAACCCAGCAAAACGTTCTTTGGAGTGAGCTTTTTCGAATCGGATCCGTTCTGAACAGATGGTTGCGACATGGCAGACATGTCAATTCCCCTCTCTTCCTTATATAGAGGACGACCAGTTTATGATCGCCGACACAGGGGAACGTATGTGTGCACCGTTCGTAACATTCCTACGCAGGCATTACCCTGATCAGGTATGAGGGTCCGGGCAAAGCCCGTCTCAGCCACATATCGGCTCCCCTGTACTATTCAGACAAGCAACCAGCATAGCGGCATGCGTCGATACTTGGATGAGTTGGTATGAGAGTCCGGTTCGCTGGGTATTCTCCACATCTCCTCAAGAAAGTATGTCTTGACTTTTCGGGGTATTCGTTATATGGACACGGAAATATTCACGACACAAGGGCGCGTTATTCTAATCCACGCATTAAAGAACCGCAAGACTTTTCTTGCCCAAAAACATTGAAGGTGGTTTCGGTGACTTTCCACGCCCCGTTAGATCTGACGATCCATGATTCACAAGGTATGTATGACCCTGGAGCTGAACACGATGCTTGTGGCGTGGGTATGGTCACCACCCTCAACAAGCGTCCGGAACGCAAGATCGTTGACGACGCCATCGAAGTGCTCGTCAACCTCAACCATCGTGGCGCAGTGGGCGCCGAGGAAAACACCGGCGACGGTGCCGGCATCCTGATGAGCATGCCGGATGAGTTCATGCGTGCGACCATCGATGCCGAGCTCCCCGAAGAGGGGCATTATGCCGCGGGCATCGCGTTCCTCGATCGCGACATCGCAACTTCCGGCCAGCAGGAACAGGCCATCGCCCGAATCGTGGAAGAGGAGGGGCTGAAGGTACTTGCCTGGCGAGTAGTGCCCACGAACCCCGACGGACTCGGCCTGCAGGCGCTTGCCAGCATGCCCGCGTTCAAGACCCTGGTCGTGGCCGATCCCGAAGGCAAGCTCGCAGGCGTTGCGCTCGACCGTAAGACCTTCCGCATCCGCAAGCGCGTGGAGCATGAGGTCGGCATCTATTTCGCCTCCCTGTCCTCGCGCACCATCACATACAAGGGCATGCTCACCACCATGCAGCTCAAGCCCTTCTTCCTGGATCTGTCCGACGAACGCATGAAGGCCAAGGTGGCCATCGTGCATTCCCGCTTCTCCACCAACACGTTCCCGAGCTGGCCGTTGGCGCAACCGTTCCGTCTGCTGGCGCATAATGGCGAGATCAACACCATCCAGGGCAACCGCAACTGGCTGTCCGCCCGCGAGGGGCGTCTGAGCAGCGAACTGCTGGGCGAATTCGAACCGCTGCTGCCGATCACCACCCCGGGGTATTCCGACTCCGGCACCTTCGACGAATGCCTCGAACTGCTGCATCTTGCCGGCAGATCCCTGACCCACGCCGTATGCATGATGCTTCCGCCGGCATGGGAGAAGAACGGTCAGCTCGACCCGGACGTCAAGGCGTTCTACGAGTACAACAACACGTTGATTGAGCCATGGGACGGCCCGGCGCACATCGTGTTCACCGATGGCACTCAGGTCGGAGCGCTGCTGGATCGCAACGGCTTCCGTCCCGGTCGCTGGCAGCTTACCGACGACGGATATGTCGTGCTTGCCTCCGAGGCCGGCGTGCTGCCGGAGATCGCGGATGAGCATATCGTGTCCAAGGGCCGCCTTGAGCCCGGCAAGATGTTCCTGGTCGATACCGAGGAAGGCCGCATCATCCCTGACGAGGAAATCAAGAAGAACCTCGCATCCCAGCACCCGTACCGCCAGTGGGTGGAAGGCAACTCCATCGAGATGAGCCAGCTGCCCAAACGCGAGCATGTGAACCACTCCGGCCAGTCCGTGCAGCGTCGTCAGCGCGCGTTCGGCTACACCGAAGAGGATCTGAAGCTGCTGCTTATGCCGATGGCCAATACCGGCAAGGAACCGCTGGGATCCATGGGTAACGACGCTCCGCTTGCCGCATTGTCATCCCATAGCCGCATGCTGTTCGACTACTTCACCCAGAAGTTCGCACAGGTCACCAATCCGCCGCTGGATTGGGAGCGCGAGAAGATCGTCACCTGCCTTGAATCCGCCATCGGTCCCGAGCCGAATCTGCTGTCGGACAGCGAGCTGCATGCCAAGAAGATCCTCATTCCGCTTCCGGTGCTCAACTCCGACGAGATGGCACAGCTCAAGCGTCTGGACAAGGCCAAGCTGCTGGGAGGCTATTACAAGCCGTATGTGGTCAAGGGCCTGTATCAGGTCGCTGGCGGCGGCAAGGCATTGAAGGAACGCCTGGACGAGATCTTCGCCGAAATCGACGAGGCCATTGCCGAAGGCAAGAACTTCCTGGTGCTGTCCGACCGTGACTCCAACCACACATGGGGGCCAATCCCGTCCCTGCTGCTCACCTCCGCAGTGCAGCATCACCTGCTGCGCCGCCATACCCGTACGCAGATCTCCATGGTCGTGGAGGCCGGCGATGTGCGCGAGATCCACCATGTGGCGCTGCTTATCGCCTATGGCGCGGCAGCGGTGAACCCGTACCTGGCTTTCGAATCCGTCGAAGACCTGGCGCGTCGCGGCTACCTTAAGGTGGACGCCGAAACCGCTGTGAAGAACCTCACCAATGCACTGTCTACCGGCGTGCTCAAGATCATGGCCAAGATGGGCGTTTCCACCATCATGAGCTACCGTGGCGCACAGCTGTTCGAGGCGGTTGGCCTCAATAAGGACGTCATCGACGAATACTTCACCGGTACCACCTCGCGTGTGGGCGGCGTCGGCCTTGACGAGATCGCCGAAGAAGTGGCCATCCGCCATCGCGTGGCGTATCCGAATCAGTGGACCGCCACCCCGCATCGCAACCTGCGTACCGGCGGCGACTACAAGTGGCGTCGCACCGGCGAAGACCATCTCAACGATCCTGAGGCGATCTTCCTGCTGCAGCAGTCCACCCAGCGTGGTGACTATGACCTGTTCAAGAAGTATTCGAGCCACATCAACGACACGTCGAACCGTCTGATGACGTTGCGTGGCCTGATGAAGTTCAAGCAGAACCGCAAACCGATCGACATCTCCGAGGTCGAACCGGCCAGCGAAATCGTCAAGCGCTTCTCCACGGGTGCCATGAGCTACGGCTCCATCTCGCAGGAGGCGCATGAGACGCTTGCCATCGCCATGAACAAGCTTGGCGCACGTTCCAACTCCGGTGAAGGCGGCGAATCCGAGGATCGCATCAACGATCCGCTGCGCTACAGCAAGATCAAGCAGATCGCCTCCGCCCGTTTCGGTGTGACCAGCGACTATCTGGTCCATGCCACCGATCTGCAGATCAAGCTCGCCCAGGGCGCCAAGCCGGGCGAAGGTGGGCATCTGCCGGGAGCCAAGGTTCCGCCGTGGATCGCCAAGGTCCGCCATGCGACGCCGGGCGTCGAGCTGATTTCCCCGCCGCCCCACCATGACATCTACTCCATCGAGGATCTGAAGCAGCTGATCAACGATGCGAAGATGGCGAACCCGAAGGCGCGCATTCATGTCAAGCTCGTTTCCGAGTTCGGCGTTGGCACCATCGCCGCTGGCGTGGCCAAGTGCCATGCCGACGTGGTGCTGATTTCCGGCTATGACGGCGGCACCGGCGCGGCTCCGCTCAACGCCATCAAGCATGCTGGAACCCCATGGGAGATCGGCCTGTCGGAGACCCAGCAGACGCTGGTCCTGAACGGCCTGCGTTCCCGCATCACCGTACAGTGCGACGGCGAGTTGAAGACCGGGCGCGATGTTGTGATCGCGGCCCTGCTGGGTGCCGAGGAATTCGGCTTCGCCACTGCGGCGCTGATTGTCGAAGGTTGCGTCATGATGCGTGCCTGCCAGAAGAACACCTGCCCGCAGGGCATCGCCACGCAGGATCCTGAATTGCGCGCACGGTTCAAGGGCAAGCCGGAGCATGTGATCAACTTCTTCATGTTCATCGCGCAGGAGGTTCGCGAACTGCTCGCCCAACTTGGTTTCCATACGCTGGAAGAAGCCGTGGGCCATGTCGAGTGTCTTGACCAGAACGAGGCGATCAAGCGCTGGAAGTCGGACGGCATTGATCTGAGCAATGTGCTTATGCAGCCCGGCCCGATTCCGGGAACGATCCTGCACAAGACGATCGACCAGAACCATGAGCTCGACAAGGCGTTGGACAACAAGCTGATCGAAATCGCGCAGCCAGCCTTGGACGACAAGGAGCCCGTGCGCATCGACATGCCGATCCGCAACGTGAATCGTACGCTCGGCACCATGGTCGGGTACGAGATCACCAAGCGTTATGGCGAGGAAGGCCTTCCGGACGACACCATCGATATGACCTTCCATGGCTCCGGCGGCCAATCCATCGGCGCGTTCATCCCGCGTGGCGAGACCATGCGCATTTACGGTGAGGTCAACGACTACGCCGGCAAGGGACTGTCCGGCGGCCGTATGATCGTACGCCCCGAATCCGGCATCACCTTCGATCCGCACACCAATGTGATCGCAGGCAATGTGACGGGCTTCGGCGCCACATCCGGCCAGATGTTCGTCGCAGGACGTGCAGGCGAACGTTTCGGCGTGCGTAACGGTGGCGCGACCTTCGTGGTCGAAGGCGTGGGCGACCATGGCTGCGAGTACATGACCGGCGGCACCGTGGTCATTCTTGGCTCCACCGGCCGTAATCTTGGCGCAGGCTTCTCCGGTGGCAATGTCTATGTGCTTGATCTCGACATGGACAAGGTCAATCCGGACGCCGCACGAAGCGGCGCGCTATTGTTCGAGCCGTTGAACGAGGAATCCGACAAGCTGGTGCATGCGTTGGTCAAGCAGCATGCCGAGGAGACCGGATCCGCATTCGCAGCCGATCTGCTCGCCAACTGGGCGAACGCATCCAAGCGTTTCACCCGTATCGTTCCGAAGCACTTCCTCGCCATGCAGAAGGCGATGAAGGACGCCGAGGAACAGAACATCGATTTCAATACGCCCGGCGTCTGGGAACAGGTGTACGAGCAGGTTATGGAAGGAGCGCGCTGACATGGGAGATCCTCGTGGATTCCTGAAGGTCCGTACCCGTCGCGAACTGGCCGAACGCCCCGTCGAGGAGCGAATCAAGGATTGGTTCGACGTTCATACCGAGTCCGGCCTGCAGTCGTGGACCACCGAGCAGGCCGCACGTTGCATGGATTGCGGCACTCCGTTCTGCATGAACGGCTGCCCGCTGGGCAACATCATCCCCGAATTCAATGATCTGGTCCGTCAGGAGAAGTGGGAGGACGCGTACAACCGTCTGTCCGAAACCAACAATTTCCCTGAGGTCACCGGTCGTATCTGCCCGGCTTTGTGCGAGGCCGCCTGCGTGCTTGGCATCCATCAGCCGGCAACGATGATCCAGAACGATGAACGCACCATCATCGACCAGGCGTGGAGTCTTGATTATGTCAAGCCTTTGCCGCCGCAACGCCTGACCGACCAGACCGTAGCCGTGGTCGGATCCGGTCCCTCCGGTCTCGCCTGCGCCCAGCAGCTTACCCGTGCTGGCCATACGGTGGTCGTGTACGAGCGTGACGACGCCATCGGCGGTCTGATGCGTTACGGTATCCCGAACTTCAAACTGGACAAGCACCTACTGGATCGCCGTGTGGAGCAGATGGAAGCCGAAGGCACCGTGTTCCGCACCGGTGTGGAGATCGGTAAGGGCATCTCCTGGGATGATCTGCGCTCACGCTATGACGCAGTAGTGGTGGCCATCGGCTCCACAGTGCCTCGTGACATGAAGATTCCCGGCCGTGAGCTCGAGGGCATTCACTTCGCCATGGAGTTCCTGCCGGATGCCACCCGTCGCGTATACGGTGTCAAGCCCGTCAACGACATCACCGCCGAAGGCAAGCATGTCGTCATCATCGGCGGCGGCGATACGGGTTCCGATTGCCTCGGCACTGCTATTCGTCAGGGTGCGAAGGACGTCACCGTGCTGCAGATCATGCCGCAGGAGCCGAAGCAGCGCCCCGACAACCAGCCGTGGCCGACGTTCGCGCGTCTGTATAAGGAAACCTCCTCCATGGAGGAAGGTTTCGAGACCCAGCGCGCCGAATACGTGTACAACACCGACTCGGTGAACTTCGTCGGTTCGCAGGAGGACCAGGACAAGGTGAAGATCGAGAACTCCACCGCGACCGAGGGCTTCGTCGCCGACGAGAACGGCCATGTGACCGGTCTGAACGTGGTGAACGTCGCTCCGGGCGAGAACGGCCCGTTCACCCGTCAGCCCGGCACGGAACGTGTGATTCCGGCCGACCTGGTGCTTATCTCCGTGGGCTTCCTGCACCCGGACACCACCACGTTGGTCGATCAGCTGCCCGTTGATCTGGACGGTCGAGGAAACGTGGCTCGCAATGACGATTTCGCCACATCGCAGGACGGCGTGTTCGCCTGCGGCGATGCCGGGCGTGGCCAAAGCCTGGTGGTGTGGGCGATTGCGGAAGGTCGTTCCTGCGCGGCTGCGGTCGACAAGTACCTGACCGGCGCCACCGAGTTGCAGGCTCCCATCGTCGCTTCCAAGCGTCCGATGATGCTGCCTCGCTGATTGGCTGATATAAAGCCAACGAATTTGGGAATCCTGCGGTAAACTGACCGCAGGATTCTTTCGTTTTTATACATCTACAAAGGAGCAGAGACCATGCCGAATCGCGCAGAACGCCGTGCCAAAGCCAAAGCCGACCGCAGAGGAGTGCCGTCCCAGTACGATCAGACGCAAGGGCGCGGTCGTGCGGGAATGATCGACGAATACCAGTTGCAGGAGAAGTCGCGGCGACTGCAGGAGGGAACCGACGGGCCATGGAAGCCAACTGCGCATACGATCAGCGAACAGGAGAACGTGCTGGCCACGAATCCGAACTATTCCAACCCCAAGGCGTTCAAGGCCCCGCATTCCGTTCGCCAGTGGTTCCGCGTAGTCAGCTGGATTCTGATCGTGGCATCGGTTATCGGATTCTTCGTCGTGATGTGGTTGCCAAGCCACCCTATATGGCTGATCGCCACCATTTCCGGAGTGTTCATTGTCGGTGTGCTGAGCCTGTTCTTCACCGCGGGAAACTATAGGCATAATCCGAATCTTGACGAGAATGGAACTGCGGTCTGATCGCAGTATTCCAGCACATATGCGATGCCGATGGCAATGGGCCATCGGCATTTCTTTTCCGCCCCATGAGCATGCGGTGGGCTGGTACGGTAGAACCGAGGACAGGTGTGCCGGTAAGCGGAGGTATAGGTGAGCGACGATTCCCTGCAATGGCTGAACGATGAGATCAACAGCGAATGCAATCAGTCCATGTTGCAACGGGCCCAGCATATTGTGCGCCATGAGCGTGATGCGATGCTTGGATTGCAATGTTTGGATTCCTCCGATGGCGATGGTACCCGGCTCACCCTGACCGCGCGTATGAGAGGCATCACCTCGCCTGGCAGCACATATACCGTGCAGGCGACGATCGACCTGGCCGATGAGCTGTTCCTCGCGCGCTACTGCAGTTGCCCGGCATTCGGGAAAGCCGATTCCGCCACGCACCGGTGGGGAAGCAGGTACCGTGGATTTTCGGACGACGATTACGACGACGAATATGCCGTATTCGACGATTTTGACGATGGGCCGGTATTTGGGCATATCCCCGACGACGACGAATATGCCATGACATCCGCATCCGGTTCCGACTCCTCGCGGAGCAGCGCACGGTACACCGGAATCTGCAAGCATGTGGCAGCCTTGCTGCTGCTGTTTCTCAGCGAACCGGAATCGTTCCACGGGTATCGAGGCATGTACGGCCAGACTCCACGCCAGTTGGCGTCATACATGCGCATGCTTGACGAACGTCGGTCCGAATCGAATGGACGCTTGCGGTCCGATCTGCATAACCGGCTTTGCGAGGCAAAGGACCGCCTCGCTCTGGAACAGGGCGGCGGACAGGCTGCGCGCGGCACGAGCCGCGGCGAGACGAGACTGTCGAAGGACCTGGACCTCGTTATGCCGGCAAGCGTGCGTTTGGAACCGATGCTGGTGTTCGGCGAACAAGCGTGGTCGCTGCAACTGCGCATCGTCCACGGCAGCGGGGCATCCTGCGTATCGTATGTGGTAAAGAACATCGCCAGGATGGTGGCCGATGTGCGATCCGGTGCATACTCCAGCTACGGTAGGAGGCTTTCGTTCCGCCACGCCCCGGAGATGTTCGACCTGTTCTCACGGGAACTGATCGATTTTCTTGAACGTGCGATGGTGTCGAGACGCATATCCCAGATGCATAACAAGTATGCCGCCGGTCCGCTAACGGTCGATAAGGAACTGTTTCTCGCCGACTGGGAGGTTTGCGATCTGCTGGATCTGTACCGCACTCTTCCCGGTGCGATAGGGTTACACATGGATGGCATGCCTGTGGCCGCCGATCGGAACATTCCCGTGCTGGAGGGAATGCCGGGCATCGACTTCGGCACGCAATACACGCACCGTATGGCTTCGGGCGGAGTCCGGATCACCAGCGGATGTACGGTGCTGGCCACGCTTGCCGGGCAGCGCAGCCAATACATACTCGCCGATGCCTGCGGCGGTTACTCGCATCCGGCGTTCTACCGTTGCGATGAGGCGGTGAGACCGGCGTTGCATGTCTTGGAATCGCTGTGCACCGGCGAATCGGACGGGGTGTTCATTCATGAGGATGATTGGCCGATGTTTGCACGGACCATCCTGCCGACGCTTGCCTCCTGCGGCTTCAGCCTGGATGTGCCTCAGGAAGTCGGATCGGGCGTGCCGGCGGAGTGCGAGCTCGCATTCTACCTGGATCGTGATCTCGACGGCATCACCTGCGAGGTCGTGGCAAGATATGGGCGTATCGCGTTCCAGCTGGTTCCGGCCGCGACGGCGTTGCACGGCATGGTGCATGCCGATTCCGGCAAGGCCGCATCGATCGAACGTGATACGCAACGGGAGCGGTTGGGCGTGGAGACCGTCAGGCAGCTGTTCCCCGAATGGGACGACAACATGCCTGCGCGTATCGGCGAACAGGACGACAATGCGATACTGCTGCTGCTTACCGATGGCGTGGCGATGCTCGGATCAATCGGACAGGTGTTCTCCACCGCTGCGTTCGACGGATTGATGAGGGAATCGAGTCCCACGGTGAAGGTGGGGCTGTCCATCGATTCGAATCTGGTGGAGATCTCGCCGATCGCCAGCGAGGTGCCGATGAACGAGGTCGGTTCGGTATTGAACAGCTATCGTCGCCGCCGGCGTTATCATCGTCTGCGTGATGGCTCCTTCGTGGATCTTCAACATGCCGATCTCGCCGAGCTTGATGCGGTAGCCAGCGATCTCGATCTGAACGAGGAGCAGCTGAACGCCGGCAGAATCGAAGTACCCGGCTATCAGGCGTTTCTTCTCGACTCGCAATTGCCGGATGAGACCAAAAGCGCATCGTTCAACCGGTACGTCAGCGACGTCAAGGTCATCGATCCGCAGCGTTACGCAGTTCCGGAAGCATTGCACGGCATACTGCGGCCGTACCAGGTCGAGGGCTTCCAATGGCTTGCTACGCTGTGCGACAAAGGATTCGGCGGTATCCTCGCCGATGAAATGGGACTTGGCAAGTCATTGCAGCTGCTGACATTGCTCGAATCGCGCAAGGGCAAAGGGTGTTCGCTTATCGTCTGCCCGGCCTCGCTTGTCTACAATTGGGCCGCCGAATGCGAGAAATTCACTCCGGATCAGCGTGTGGAGGTCGTCGCCGGCAGCAAGGCGGAGCGTAGACGTCTGTTGTCCGAAGTCGCAGGCTTGGCTTCCGCGAAGAATGAAGGGCGGAAGGAGAGACCGGATATCATCATCACGTCATATGATCTGCTGCGTCGTGACATCGACGAATACGACGGCTGCGCATTCGACTGCGTGGCGCTCGATGAGGCGCAGTACATCAAGAACCATACGACGAAAATCGCCAAGGCGGTGAAGCGGCTGGAGGCGCATTACCGTTTCGCGCTTACCGGCACGCCGATCGAAAACCGGCTGAGTGAGTTGTGGAGCATCTTCGATTTTCTGATGCCGGGCATGCTCGGCTCGTATGCGCGATTCCGCGAGCGCTATGAGCAGCCCATTCTCGCTCCCGGACCCGATCAATCCGTTATGGCAGGCAAATTGCAGGCGCTGGTCGGATTATTCATCAAGCGCAGGCTGAAACGTGATGTGCTCACCGATCTGCCGGACAAGTTCGAGACCGTTGTCACGGTCAGATTGCAGGGGGAGCAGCGCAAACTGTATGCCGCTCATGAGCAGCGTCTCCGGGCTTCGCTCAACAGTGTGGAGGATGCGGATTTCGACACGAACAGGATCCGCATCCTTGCCGAGCTCACCCTGCTGCGTGAAATCTGTTGTGCGCCGAAGCTGGTGTATGAGGACGCGAACGGTGCCTCCGCCAAATTGGACGCGATCGACGACCTGGTGGCAAGTTGCATGGATGCGGGGAAGAAGGTGCTTGTTTTCTCGCAGTTCACCTCGTTCCTTGACCTGATAGGGGACCGCTTCACGGCGCATGGGGTGCCGTTCTATACGATTACCGGCGAGACGCCGAAGAGGAAGCGCGTCGACTTGGTGAATCAATTCAACATGGACGATGTTCCGGTGTTCCTGATCTCGCTCAAGGCAGGCAACACCGGTTTGAATCTGACAGGGGCGTCCGTGGTGATCCACGCCGACCCATGGTGGAATGCCGCCGCGCAAAGTCAGGCCACCGATCGTGCGCACCGTATCGGACAGACACAGGACGTCAATGTGTATCAGATTGTGGCGCAGCATACCATCGAGGAGCGTATTCTGCGGTTGCAGAAGGAGAAAAGCGCTCTTGCACGGCAATTCACGGATGGCGCTGCGAACGGTAGCATCGGCTCGCTCACCAAGGACGATCTGCTCGGCCTGCTGCAGTGACCGTGGAATGCCATGGGCCGGCATGGCCTTGTCGGGCCGGAGAGAAGGAATATTCGTTGCGGGCGGCGGGGCTGCAAGGATCCGATGCGGTAATGAGGTAAGCTGAAAACGACTCCAATTCCAACGATGGAAAGGACTTCCCCCATGAAAGTCGACATTCTCACCCGAGAATACCCGCCGCATGTCTACGGTGGGGCAGGCGTGCACGCCGAGGAACTCTCAAAGGTTCTGGCGGAGCGTATCGATGTGACGGTACGCGCGTTCGACGGGCCGCGCACCCCCGGAGACATTCCGGCCATTGCCGGAACCGATCCGAAAGGCTCGCTTAACCTGGTGGGCTATGACATTCCGGCCGAGCTGAAGGACGCCAATGCCGCATTGAAGACCTTCGGCGTTGACCTGCAGATCGCCAACGACGTGGATGCCGATCTGGTCCACGTGCACACATGGTATGCCTGCCTTGCCGGTCGTCTGGCGCAGCAGCTGCATGAAGTGCCACTGGTGATCACGGCGCATTCGCTCGAACCGTTCCGCCCATGGAAGCGCGAGCAGCTTGGTGGCGGCTACAACCTCAGCTCGTGGGCCGAGAAGGACGCCTATGAGCATGCCGACCGCATCATCGCCGTATCAGGAGGTATGCGTGAGGATATCCTTGCCGCGTATCCGAATGTCGATCCGAATAAGGTCGTCGTGGTGCACAACGGTATCACCATGGCCGACTTCGCCACTCCCGCTCCCGATGATGCGGGTTGGAAGGTCTTCGAGCGATACCACATCGACCGTTCCAAGCCGACGCTGCTGTTCGTCGGTCGCATCACCCGTCAGAAGGGCTTGCCGTACCTGCTCAAGGCGCTGCATCTGATCGACCCGGGCATCCAGGTGGTGCTGTGCGCCGGCGCGCCGGACACCCCGGAAATCGCCGAAGAGGTCAAGACAGCCTTCGCCAAACTCGACGAGGAACGCGGCAACATCATCTGGATCGAGGAGATGCTGCCGAAGCCCGAGCTTAATGCGTTGGAGCATGGATGCGACGCCTTCATCTGCCCGTCGATCTATGAACCGCTCGGCATCGTCAATCTTGAAGCCATGGCCTGCGGGCTACCTGTGGTCGCCTCGGCGACGGGAGGCATTCCGGAAGTCGTGGTCGACGGGGAAACCGGTTATCTGGTGCCGATCGACCAGCTGCACGACGGTACGGGAACCCCCACCGACCCCGACAAGTTCGTTGCCGACATGGCCGCGGCCATCGACAAGGTGATGGCCGATCCCGAACTGGCCAAGAAGATGGGGCAGGCGGGCTACGAGCGTGCACGCGACCACTTCAGCTGGGAATCCATCGCCGATCAGACCGTCCAGGTCTACCGGGATGTGCTTGCCGAGCGCCGATGATCCTTCGGATCGCATAAGACGACAGGGCGGCTGCATGGCAAGCACACATAGCCGTGCAGCGGAATGGACGCATGCTGACGCCATAACGGGCCGCGCGATATCCTTGCAACAGGAATATCGCGCGGCCCTGGCATATGCCGTGCGGCAAATCATGCGAGTGAGGGTGATATGAGCGAAACCGTGCTGCAACTCGACAATGTGGAATTCCGGCGTAACCGTCGTGTGATCATCACCGACGTGAATCTGACCATTCACGCGGGGGAGCGATGGGTGCTGTTCGGTCCCAACGGCATCGGCAAATCGACTGCGGTGGGTATGCTCGCCACCCGCACATTCCCCTCCGAGGGCAAGGTGTTCATTCTTGGCCATCAGCTCGGCAAGTACGACGTATTCAAACTGCGCACCCGCATCGGCCTGGCGTCCGCAGCCCTCGGGCGTCAGTTCCCTGAGGGAGAGGATCCGCTCAATGCCGTGGTCACGGGGCTGAGCGCCGTGACCGGTAAATGGCATGACGAATACACCGACGAGGAATATGCCCGCGCCCGGCAGCTGCTGAGAGACTTCTCCGTAGGCTATCTCGAAGGCAAGCAGATGTGGAGGCTGTCCGAAGGCGAGCGCACGCGTGTGCTCATCGCCCGCGCCCTGATGGGCGATCCGGAGCTGTTGATCATGGATGAGCCGACCACCGGTCTCGACCTAGGGGGGCGCGAGCAGGTGATGCGGACGCTAAGCCGTATCGGACGCGAAGCCTCGAATCGTGCGGTGGTTCTGGTCACGCATCGTCTTGAGGAGATTCCCGAGGGGTTCGACCATATTGCCATCATGGGGCGGAAAGCCGTCTCCGCCCAGGACGCCACCGAGGACGGCGTCGACTCCATGGGCAATCCTTCGGCCGGGACCATCATCTATACCGGCTCGCTGGAGGAGGGGCTGACCGACGAACGTCTGTCCGAATTGTTCAATATGCCCATCGAGGTCGAGCATTCGCATGGCCGATGGGCCGCCTATGCCGTGTGAGCGCATTCGTGGGTCTGGCGACCTGCGAGTATAACGATTCATGCGGTTTGCGGCAGCCCGAGCGCAAAGATGAATGAAATATGAGAAAAGCCGCGCAACTGTCCAGTTGCGCGGCTAATTTCTTGCCTTATGAGTGAGACTGAACCGAAGTTCCGTTACAACGCCGCAATGGCGCAGGATATCGAAACCAAATGGCAGAAGAAGTGGGATGACGAGGGTACGTTCTGGGCGGCGAATGTCGCCGGCGACCTGAAGGACGGCAAGGGGCGTAATGCCGAGGGGCGTCCTTCGTATTTCGCGATGGACATGTTCCCGTACCCGTCCGGCAAGGGTCTGCACGTCGGCCATCCGCTGGGTTATCTCGCATCCGATGTGGTGAGCCGTTACCATCGCATGAAGGGCGAGAACGTGCTGCATGCGATGGGCTATGACGCCTTCGGCCTGCCTGCGGAACAGTATGCGGTCCAGACCGGTCAGCATCCGCGTGTGACCACCGAGGCGAATATCGCCAACATGTCCCGTCAGCTGCATCGCATGGGCTTGAGCTTCGACAATCGCCGCAGCTTCGCGACCATCGATCCGGGCTATGTGCGCTGGACCCAGTGGATTTTTTCGCGTATCTACGACTCTTGGTATGACGAGGATGCCACCAATCCGAGTGGTTCCAAGGGTTCCGCTCGACCGATCAGCGAACTGGTCTCCAAGTTCGAATCTGGTGAGAAGGCCATCCCCGGCCATGAGGGCATCGCATGGGCCGACCTGAGCGAGGCCGAGCAGGCCGATGTGCTCAATGATTTCCGTCTGGCCTACATCTCCAAGTCGCCGGTGAACTGGTGCCCAGGTCTGGGTACTGTGCTTGCCAACGAGGAGGTCACCGCCGAAGGCAAATCCGAGCGTGGCAACTTCCCGGTGTTCCAGCGTGAGCTGCGCCAGTGGTCCATGCGCATCACCGCCTACGGCCATCGCCTGATCGCCGATCTCGACGGCATCGACTGGCCTGAGAAGGTCAAGCTCATGCAGCGCAATTGGATCGGCGAAAGCCATGGCGCATCCGTGCACTTCGCGGTCAAAACCGCCGACGGCACGCAGGATATGGAGATCTACACCACCCGTCCCGATACGCTGTTTGGCACCACGTTCGCCGTGGTCTCCCCGGAGCATCATCTGTTGGAGCATGTGCCTGCGGCATGGCCGCAGAACACTCCCGAAGACTGGAAGGGCGGCTACGCCACTCCGGTCGAAGCCGTGAAGGCGTACCGTCTTGAGGCCGAGTCCAAGACCGCCAAGGATCGCGTGGATGAGGCCGGCGAAAAGACCGGTCTGTTCACCGGCCTGTATGCCATCAACCCGATCACCGGCACCGAACTGCCGTTGTTCACCGCCGACTACGTGCTCATGGATTACGGTACCGGCGCCATCATGGCAGTGCCGGGCGGCGATCAGCGAGATTACGATTTCGCCGTCAAGTTTGGCCTGCCGGTCATCTACACCGTGCAGCCGTTGCCTGAATCCGGTGACGATCTCGCCAACTATGAAGGCAAGGCGCCGTTCGTCTCCCATGACGGTATCGTCATCAATTCGTCCGTGGATGCCACCAAGGCCAAGGGCGATGCCCTGAGCCTCAACGGCCTGCGTGTGGACGACGCCATTGCCAAGGTGAACGAATGGCTTGAATCCGCAGGCGTCGGCAAGGGCACCGTAAGCTACCGTCTGCGCGACTGGCTGTTCAGCCGTCAGCGCTACTGGGGCGAACCGTTCCCGGTCGTATACGGCGAGGACGGCACCCCGCATCTGCTGCCCGATTCCATGCTTCCGATCAACCTGCCGGATGTGCCGGATTACTCTCCGCGCACCTTCGATCCGATGGATGCCGAATCCAACCCTGAGGCTCCGCTGAGCCGCAACGAGGATTGGGTGAAGGTCCAGCTCGATCTGGGCGACGGCATGAAGACCTATTACCGCGACACCAACACCATGCCGAATTGGGCTGGTTCCTGCTGGTACTACATGCGCTACATCGACCCGACCGATACCGACAACATGGTCGAGAAGAACGAGTTCGACTATTGGATGGGACCGAACCACAACAGGTATTCGGGCGACGAAGGCGGCGTGGATCTGTACATCGGCGGCGTGGAGCACGCCGTGCTGCACCTGCTGTACTCCCGCTTCTGGCATAAGATTCTTTTCGACCTGGGATACGTGGATTCCGCCGAACCGTTCCACAAGCTGTTCAACCAGGGCATGATCCAGGCATACGCCTACACCGACGACCGTGGCCAGTATGTGCCGGCCGACGAGGTGGTGGAAGGACCAGCCGACGCCAGCGGCGAGCCGACATTCACCTGGAACGGCGAACACGCCAACCGCGAGTTCGGCAAGATGGGCAAGAGCCTGAAGA